>JAOAKE010000010.1 GCA_026413805.1 Microcaldota archaeon
GGTAACGTCCTTGAAAACAGAAGGAAAGTCAAGGGTCAAGTGCAGCAAATGTGGTACTGAAACAGCAGGAGAATTCAAGTTTTGCCCTTCATGTGGTGAAAAATTGAAGGAGGAATGTGAAATTTGTGGAGCAGAGGGGGCAGGCTATATAATATTAGTAGAGGGCGCAAAGCTGCATGTTTGCGAGGAGTGCTCAGGGGCGGGAAAGATACTGCGTGCACCTGCTCCCCCGCCAGCAAGCAAGAAATCCCCGCCTGAAAGCATCAAGGCAGAAATGGAGGTTGTTGAGGGGTATGGCAAGCTGATAGCAGAGGCAAGAAAAAGGCTAGGGCTGCCTGTGGAAGTGCTTGCTGAAAGGATTAATGAAAAGGTTTCTTTTTTGGAGAGAATTGAGCATGAAAAGACCCTGCCTGATGAAAGGGTGGCGCGGAAGCTGGAAAAAGAGCTCGGGATAAGGCTGCTTCAGCCCGCTGCAATTGGGGGAAGCGCTGCGGGCGGCTCTTCGCAAGGAGGGGTGACGCTAGGAGACATAATTGAAATAGAGAGGAAAGAGAGGAAGAAAGGATAAAAGGCAGGAGAGGTAGAATGGTTCTTGAGCTGATTGTTGGGGCAACCTTGCTGGTTAGCCTGTTTTCCCTTGTAGGCATCGCCCTTCTTTTTGTAAGCGAAAAGAGGATAAACTCGGTGTTGTTTTTCCTGATAAGCTTTGCGGCAGGCACCATGCTTGGCGCGGCTCTGTTTGACTTGTTGCCGCACTCCTCAGAGGAGATTGAGGTGGCGCTTGCCCTTGAGCTTGCCTTTGCGGGCATTTTGGCAGGCTTTGTGATGGAGAAGATAATCCACTGGCACCACCACCATGCAGGGACTGCCCGCGAGCACACTCACCCTCTTGGGATGCTTACCCTGATAGGCGATGCCCTGCACAATTTCTTTGACGGCGTGGCAATTGCTGCTGCATTCATAGCAGGGATTCCAGTTGGGATAATTACCACCATTGCCATTGCACTGCATGAAATCCCGCAGGAAATAGGGGACTTCGCCCTGCTCCTTTACAGCGGCTACACGCGAGCAAAGGCGCTTGCCTTTAACTTTCTCTCTGCCCTTTCAGCGCTGGCAGGCGCATTGGCATTTTACTTTTTTTCAGAATTGGTGGAGCATTTTGAGAGCTACGCCCTTGCCTTCACTGCGGGCATGTTCATATATGTGGCAGCGGCTGACTTGCTTCCACAGATGCATAAAGAAAAGGGAATTTCCAGGTCTGCTGTTCAGTTCTGCTGCATTTTGGCAGGGGCATTTGTAATTTGGCTGATTGCAAGGTCCCTGGAGTGAGCTAATGGGAGTGGATTTGGGCGAGCTGCCAAAAATAAGCGTTGCCCTTTCTGACCTGGCAGGCAAGCGATTTGCCGTGGATGCTTACAATACGATATACCAATTTTTGTCTTCTGTGCGCCAGCCTGACGGAACGCCCCTTATGGACTCGCAGGGGAACATAACCGGCCATCTTGCAGGGATTTTTTACCGGAATGCCAAGCTGCTTGAAAACGGCATCCGCCCAATTTATGTTTTTGACGGCAAGCCTCCCGGCGAAAAGGAAGAGGTTCTAAAAGAGAGAAGTGAAAGAAAGCGCGAGGCAGAAGCCGCATGGAAGGCTGCCCTTGAAAAGGGAAATTTGGAGGAGGCAAGGAAGGCTGCGCAGGCAACTTCTCGGCTTACCCCTGAAATGGCGAAGGAGAGCAAACAGCTTCTTGAGCTGATGGGCATCCCTGTGGTGGAAGCGCCAAGCGAGGGCGAGGCGCAGGCGGCTCAAATGGTAATTGAAGGGGCTGCTGATGCTGTTGCCTCCCAAGATGCTGACTGCCTACTTTTTGGCGCCCCTCTCTTGCTTCGCAACCTTTCAGTTGGGGGCAGGCGAAAATTGCCAGGCAAAAACGAGTATGTCAGCGTTGAGCCTGAGTTCGTTGAGCTGAGAGCTGTGCTTGAGGCTCTAGGGATAGACAGGCGCAGGCTGATTTGGATGGGGATATTGGTCGGCACTGACTTTGACGAGGGGGTAAAAGGAATTGGGCCAAAAAAGGCGCTAAAAATTGTGAAAGAAGCGCACAGCTTAGATGATGCTGTTCTCAAGGCAGGGGCTGGAGGGCAGCTTGAGCTTTTCAGGGCAGTTGAGCACTTTTTCCTTGAGCCGCCTGTAAAGAAGGGCGTGGCGGTGCAGTTTGGGAAAATGAAAACTGAGGAGATTGTTGAGTTCCTTTGCAAGGGGCATGACTTTTCCGAAGAGAGGGTAAGGCGCACCTGCGAAAATGTAGAGAAGCAGCTAAAAGAGGTCGGGGCGCAGACCAAGCTTAGCAGCTGGCAGTAGTCAGTTGGGGACAACCTCCACCAGCACAAGCGAGCCGTCTTGAAGCCCAAGCTTTTCCCGCAGGTTAAACGCAGAGATTACTTCAAGCACCTTCAAGCCATGCACCGAGCGCTCAGGGAAGACTATTGCGCATGGCACACCCGAAATTGCACAGCGGTAAATGTCTATTTTCCCAAATGAGCGCTTGCCTTTCTTGAAGCCGCGAATTTCAATGGGCGGGCGCTGGCGCAAAAGCAGCCTTTTTTCTATGTCTTCGTCAGCTATTGAGACATTCAGGGTGCCTGGAAATGGCTTGAAGCCCAGCTTCTTTGCAATCTGGGAGAGGTATTCCCTTTGCGAAAGGTAATACGCCCCTTCGCCTATCCCTGTGACTACTGTGCCGCTGAAAGAAAGGGCAGTCCCTTCAAGCGCCTGCACCATCTCCTTCACGCACTTGCGCGCACTTTCCACTGCCTTTTGAGTCAGAAAGACCTTGCCACCAGACCGGTCAATCTCGCCGCTTTTGGCAAGGGCAATCAGCCTTCGCGAGGCAGTCTGCTGGGACACTCCCACTCCCTCTGCCACTTCGCTGGTGGTAATGTGCTTGGGCTCGCGGTGTGCCCCTTTCTTCAAAAGGTAAAATACTATTTCGTCTATCATTTTTTCACCTTCTTGCCACTCGCAGATGAGTAGCGGTTCTAATTTAAATCCTTTTTCCTAAATCCAAGCAGGCTGCATAAAAAAATGACAGCAAGCGCCAATGATGAGATGAACAACCGCTGATGAATATGTGATGTGGTTAACAGCGGCTGAGGCACAAGGCTTGTGGGAGGGCTGGGTATTTAAAACAAAGATGAGGTTTTTTTGGCTGGTGCGTGGATGCTTCCTGAAGAAATAATAGAAAAGATACAGATATTGCCTGTTGAAAAGCTGGTAAGCCATGAAGAGATAATCCCTTTCAACTTGCAGAGGCTGAGGGAAGGGATGCTCAACATGGGCAGGCTTGTTGACCCAATAATTGTTGAGGACAAGCACTACATGGTGATAGACGGAAACCACCGCAAGAAAGTGCTTGAAATAATAAAATGCCCGAACGCCGCCTGCCAGATTGTAGATTACCAATCTCCGCAGATAAAGGTAGGGACGTGGTTCCCTGTTTCCAAGGCAATAAAGCCTGAGGAGATAAACGGCTTTTTGCCTGAGCCTGTTGATTTTGAAGAGGGGATGCGCGCGATAGAGCGGCTGGAGGGGGTTTTCCTCTTTGCCCGAAAGAAGAACGGCGAAAAGGACTGCTACCTTTACAAGTCAGAAGGGAGAGGAAAGCTGCATGAGCTAATAGCCGAGCAAAGAAAATTCATCTTGGCAACCGAGGGAAGGGACATGCAGTATGTTGCAGATGACAGGCATGAGGAATACCTCAACCAAGGATACAGTGTATTTTACAGGAGAACTTACACCAAAGAGGAGATAATCTCGGAAGCATTGGCTGGGAGGCTGATGCCTCCAAAAAGCACGCGCCATATTGTCCCAGACAGGATAATCAGGCTGAATATGCACCTTGGATGGCTTGCCGAGCCTCCCGAGGTAGCAAAGGAGCTCATGGATGCTTCCCTTAAAAGGAGGCTGGGCGAAAGTTCCATTCGCAGGTATACTGAGTCGGTCATTGTCCTTTATTGATTGGCTAGAGAGAGGCTGGAAGGATGGTGCTTTTGCAATCTGAGGAAAAGAAGCTAAAGCCAGGGGACAGGGCGCCAGGCTTTTCGCTTATTGGCACTGACGGAAAAAGGCACTCTTTGGAGGACTACGAGGGTGCAAGGGCGCTTTTGGTGGTATTCACCTGCAACCACTGCCCGTATGCACAGGCAAAGTTTGGAAGGATGAACGAGATTGCTGCAAAATACGAAAAGTTCGGCGTAAAGGTGGTTGGGATAAACCCCAACGATTCTTCCCGCTACCCAGAGGACTCGTTTGAAAACATGAAAAAGGTGGCAAGGGCTCTTGGCTTCAAGTTTGACTATCTTTATGATGAAACGCAGGAAGTTGCAAAGAAATACGGGGCGGTCTGCACCCCCGACCCCTTTCTTTTTGACTCGGAATTCAGGCTGGCCTACCACGGAAGGCTGGACGATGCGCTCTCGCCTGAGAAAAAGCCGTCTAAATTCATAATGGAAGAGGCAATAGACGCTGTGCTGGCAGGGCGAAAGCCTCCATACCAGTTTTTGCATTCACAGGGCTGCTCAATAAAGTGGAGGGAATGAAAAATAAATAGTTGTGTGGGCAAACCCTAATCATGGCGGAGGAAGTTGAGGCTCTTTCTAATTATTTTGCCATTCTGAAAGGCAAGGCCCTCCCGGCCTTCAAGCTTGCAAGAAAAATCAGGTGCGAGCAGCGAGGCAGCTTGGAAGAGATGTGGGAAGAGCACAGGAGAGCTGCTGCTGTCATTTTAGAAGAAGGCGGGGCAGCCGCAGGCAGGCAGGATGCCCCCTATTCATTCCTTGACTTAAAATTGGACATTGCCCAAAGGCTTCTTGAAAGCTGCGTGCTTTGCGAAAGAAGGTGCAGGGCTAACAGGAAAGAGGGAAGGCTCGGCTGGTGCAGGGTAGGGGCGCAAAGCCGTGTTGCCTCTTGCTTTGAGCACTGGGGAGAGGAGGCCTGCCTCATTCCAAGCGGGACAATATTTTTTGCAGGCTGCAACTGGAGGTGCTGCTATTGCCAGAACTTTGACATAAGCCAGTTTCCGCAAAGCGGGGTTGCATGGGGAGGAAAGGAAATTGCAGGCTGGCTGGACAGAAAAGCAGCCTCGGGCGCAGTGATAAATGCCAATTTCGTCGGGGGAGACCCAACCCCGAACCTCCACACCATAATTGACGCTGCGAGGAACATGAAGAGCAGCCTGCCGCTTGTTTGGAATTCCAACATGTATATGAGTGAGGAGAGCATGGAGCTGCTTGACGGCCTGGTGGATGTATATTTGGCTGATTTCAGGTATGGGAATGACGAGTGCGCCATGAGGCTGAGCGAGGCGCCCAATTGCCTTTCAACAACCAAGCGCAACTTCCTTCTTGCCTCCTCACATGCTGAGCTGATTGTCCGTGTCTTGGTGCTGCCCAGCCATATAGACTGCTGCGCGAGAAATATCATTGCCTGGCTTGGAGAAAACCTGCCTGACAAAGCCTATGTAAATTTGATGAGCCAATACCGGCCGTGCTACAAGGCATTTGGGCAACCCGACATTGCAAGGCAGCTGAAAAAAGAGGAATTTTTGAGGGCAGCTGCCTTCCTGCAAAAAAGCAGGATAAAAAATTACGAAATACAGGGCTTGCCTTAGGCGAGTTATTAAAAAATGGCTTTCCAAATATTTTCGCGATGATGACACCGCTCCAGTGAGTAAGCCAAAGGCGATGACTCGGCGGAGTAGCTTCTGAGCAAACAATGCATGTTGGGCGCACCAAGCGACTTTCAACTGCCCGCATAAGCTTGAGGCTGGCAACGCCCTAGCCGAACAAAAAGGAGTAGCCTTTAAAAGCAAGAAATCATGTTCCAGCTGCAAGCGGGCCATCCTGGTATTACAACCCCTTTGAGAGAGGGAATAGCAAAAGAGGGTGGCTGAATTAGAAGAGCGGGTGAAGCGGCTGGAAGCTAAGCTCAAGTAAAACCAATATAAATTCTGCGCGAGAATAAGGGGCAGCAGGAGTTTAGCAAGAGGGCTGAAATGGGCGACCTGAAGGTTTGCTGGGATATTTTGCCCCAGGTTTCACGAAGCTTTGCCTTGTGCATAAAAATACTTCCAAAGCCCCTCAATGAGCAAATGATGGTTTCCTACCTTGTCTACCGCGTTCTTGACACGATAGAAGACTCAAACGCGCCGATTGAGGCAAAGCGCCAGCTTTTCGGCGAATTCCTTGCGCTGCTCTCCTGTGAAAGAGCGGACCTGAAAGCTGCCAGCTTGTGCAAGCATAAGCTGCTTTCCAAGCTGAATTACTCATATGAAAAAGTGCTGCTTGAGAATTTGGAAAGCGTGGTCAAGGTCTACTACTTGCAGCCAGCAAGGGTAAGGGGATACATACTCAAGCGCGGCAGGAGCATGGCAAGGGGAATGCTGAAATTCCAGCAAAAGAGGATTGAGACATTTACAGACCAAAATCGGTATGCCTATTATGTGGCAGGGGTTATCGGCTACCTGTTCAATGACTTGCTGCATTTCAACAGAATAATCACAAAAAAATTGAAGAAGAGGCTGAGGCGCTATGCCCGGCACTTTGGGCTTGCCCTCCAAAAGGTGAACATCCTGCGCGACATAGCAAACGACATTGTGGAAAACCGCTATTACTGGCCATCCATGGTAATGAAAAGATACGGCTTGACCTATGAAAACCTCTGCCTTGCAGAAAAAAGAGAGGCGGCCATGAAGGTGCTGCGCGAGCTTGTGAAAAATGCCCAGGACTACCTTGTTTCTGCAATGAAATATGTCCTTATGCTTCCAAAAAAGGCGCTGCGGGTTAGGATGTTTTGCCTTATCCCGCTTTTCATGGCAATTGAGTCTTATGTTAAGTGCGCGCAAAGCAGCGACATATTTGAAAGGGAAAAGATAGTAAAAATAAGCCGGGAGCAAGTCTATGCCATTGTCGCACGCTCAAGGATGTGGGGCTCCTCAAATGAGCGGCTGGTGGGCTGGTTTTTGGCTGCCATGGGCAGCATAAGCCCTGAGCTGCGAAAAGAGTATGCCGCCGTCCTCGCCCCGCACCTCTCAGAATGATTCGCCGCTTCCCTGCCCTGCAATTCAAGAGGCTTTCTTTTTGGAAAATTCAAGTATTTCGCGGTTGACTATCTCCCTTATTTTCGGCGCATTTGAATAGTCGCGCACCCAAAAGGAAAAAGAGATGGCAACTGAGGAGGGCTTGACCGACTCAACCGAAAGCGAATAGCCCCTCTCAGGCAGCAGCCCTGAGGGCTTGGCAGAAGAAAGGGCGGCAATTATCCTCTTCTTGAGCTTTTCCAAGTCTGTGTTTAGGGGCAGCTCTGCCTGCACCGGGACTATTGATATGTCGTCTGGAAGGGAGAGGTTGGTAATGCGCATTTTTGCAAACTCTGAATTAGAGACAATTATTGTGTTGTGGTACATGTCCTCAAGCTTGGTGGAGCGCATCCCTATCTTGCGGATTCGCACAATCTCGTTTGAAGGGGGAGGAAGCCGCAGGTAGTCCCCGTAGTGGTATGGCCTGTCAAGCTGCAAGGCAAGGCCTGCAAAAAGGTTGGCAAGTGTCTCCTGCGAGGCAAGGCCGATGATGATTCCGACGACGCTGGTGACTGCCAACAGCCCTGTGACGTCAAACCCTGCTTCAGAAAGTGCGAAGGTAATGCCGACGATGTAAATTGCTATCTTGGTTATCTTGCGAAAAAGAGGGAGCAGGGAGAGGTCCAGCTTCACTTTTGAGGTCTTTGAGCCTTCCTCGTAATACCAGCGTATCACTGCGCCAGAGGCTTCGGAAAGCAGAAATGCCACCAAGATTATGATTATTGCAAGGGTGTAGCGCTCAAGAAAGGAGGCTGCGGCTGAAAGCTCAGGAAAAGAATGAATGAGAAAATAGAAAATGATTAGGAAGAAGAAGGACTCAAGCGGCGTTTTGATTGCAGTTATTACCCGGTCATCCAGCGAGCTTTTTGTCTTTCCTGCAAGCGACTCAAGCAGGCGAACGACCAGTGGCCCAAGCGCCCTCCCAATCAATACTGAAACGCCGAATAAGGCTGCGACAAGAAGGATAGACATGATTTCCATAAAATGCGATTGGAAGAAAATAATAATAAACCAAATCCCCAATTTTTGCGGTGGGAGCGATGAAATTTCACACAAAATACCTCTGGTTTAATACCAAGAGCAGAAAGGAAATTGTGCCAATAACCCATGAAGTGGAGCGCGCGGTTGCCGAATCCGGGGTAAAAGAGGGCCTTGTCCTTGTCTCTGCAATGCACATAACCGCCTGTGTCTTTGTAAACGATTACGAGCACGGGCTATGGGAAGACATAATGGAGTGGGCAGAGAAGCTGGCGCCATTTAAAAGGGACTACAAGCACCACCAGACTGGCGAAGACAATGCAGATGCCCACTTAAAGAGGCTGCTTTTGGGCCACCAAGTGCTGCTGCCCATCACCGAAGGCAAGCTGGACTTGGGGCCATGGGAGCAGGTCTTTTACGGGGAGTTTGACGGGCAGAGAAGGAAAAGGGTAATAATCAAGGTAATTGGGGAATGATGGAGGCGGGTTTAATCCAGTGGCTGCATATCCTCATATTGGGGAAGAGGCACCCTGCGCTTGCCAAGTTTGTCAATTCTTGGTATATCGGAGTGGCGCAATTGATTTTCTACTTCCTGCTTGCAACTGACGAACGGCCCCCCTTAATACCGAATCTTTAGAGGCTTTTCATTTTTTCCTTTCCTTCTTTTTCCTTTCCCGAGCCCTGCCTGCTGCCTTTACCACCCAATTATAAACCCGATGCTTCAAACCCCTTATGCCTAAGGCAGAATGCCTGGGCTAAAAATAGGTGAAAAAAATGAGCAGAGAAGAAAATGAAGGAAGTGGACATGGAAGGGGAAGAAGCTGGAATAGGGAAGGATACGGGAATAGGGAGATGCACAAGGCGACCTGTTCAGACTGCGGCTCTGAGTGTGAAGTTCCGTTCAAGCCGGCTGAGGGACGGCCGGTTTATTGCAGGGAATGCTTTCAAAAGCACCGCAGGTACTAAGAAAGCTCGAGGGATGCTAATAGCTGATTTTAGCTGGCGTTTCTTGACTTTCCCTTTTTCTTTTTTTTGATTGGCGCAAGCCCTGGGATAGCTTTCAGCCTTTTGCCATAACGCGCTCGCCGACTGATTCAATTTCTTCAAGTGAAATTGAAAGCTTCTGGCCCAGCGGAGAGCGGTATATCACTGTTGCCTCCTTCGGGTCCACCCCTACGATCTTCCCAAGGTATGCCCCGTTCTCTGAAAACAGCTCCTTGTTTTCAAGCTTTATCTTAGAGATTATGTCCACCTTGATTTCTTTCATGATGTATATGCTTACGTAGCCAAACAGCATGCTTGCAAGGATGGCTACCAGCAGGTCCCTAAATGAGACATATGGAGGGTAGAGGTTGATTACCCAGTCAGAGGCAACTGAAAGGACAAACCAGATGAGTATGGTGGTTATTGCATACAGCCCGTACTTGGGCAGCTCAACCTTCTTTTGCTCCTTCTCATGAAGCACATCTATCATCTTGCCGGCAATCAATATCATGAATGAAATGGAAAGGAAGTTTGCAAGTGTCTTTGCAACAAGGGCAGTCGTTTTTACCAAGTCCAGCCCCATGCCTTGAGCCTCTGCGTAGCGCTGGAAGGCTGCCCATGCAGAAACAAGCAGCATGATGAAAAAGAAAAGGTAAACCACGCTTGAAATCCTGTCCACTGAGAAGCGAAATGCTGAAAGAACGCGAGCGAATTTGTCCTCTATCCCAAATGCCTTTGCCCCAAGGTAAAGCCCAAGTATTGCTGCGACCGACTCAAGCCCCCAGCCAAGAAGGCTGGAGAGCCAGTAGAGAAAAAGCAGGAGGGCAGGCGTGCCAAATATAAGGCGGGCGTAGTGGGGCTCCTTTAACTTTTCAAGGATTACAAAGTAGGTCTTTTCAAGCTCCTTTGACTGCTTCATCACCACTATCTCTACGCTGTCAATTTTCAGCCGAGAGCGGATTATTGGCATCATCTGCTCATCAGAAGCGCCATCCGATACGAATATGCAGGAGTCTGCCGGAAACTCAGACAGCACCCGCTCCAGCTGTGCTGAGATTTCCCTGTCAGCGGCATAGCCAAGCGAAGAAGAGCCTGTAAGCGTGGCTATTTGCGCAACTGTTTCGTGGGAGAGGGAATCGTATATGCCTATTGCTCGGAATATTGTGTTTGCGTCTGTGTCGGTTGGGTCGGCAAGAGCAAGCTTGGTGGCTGCCTCCAAATTGGCATCCCTTCCAATTATGGGCCCTGCCACCTTTGCCTTCTCATATAAGTCATTGTCCCTGTCGATGCAGAGCACAAGCTTGCCTTTCTTTGCTGCCATATGCTTTGGCTTTGGCAAAAGCTATTTAAATATTTAATGACGCAGAAAGAAAGCTCGTTCTTTTATCGTGGGCAGTTGAGCTTTATGGAGAGAAAAGAAGGAAAAGTAGTAGTTCCAGGGGATTTCATCGGGACGGCAGAGGAGTATGTTGCGGACCATGGGACCTATGTTGAAAATGAAAAGATATATGCGGCCATATTTGGCGAGGCAAAGGAAGAGCGAAAGGTCTTGTCAGTAAACCAGCGCCGGGCCTTGCGGCTTCTTGGGGTGGGGGCAGTGGTGGTAGGCACCATAGAAAATATCGTTGAGCCCATCGCCCTTGTAAATATAGAGAGCGGCTCGGACGTCCGGGAAAGCAGGTTTGGGGAGAGCACAGACTATGCTGTGCTGCATGCCTCCATGATAAAAAAAGGCTATGTAAAAAATGTGCGGGACGAATATAAAATAGGGGACATCATCAGGGCAAAGATAGTGGACGTGAGAAACGGCGAGCTTAGGCTTGCAACAGATTCAGACGAGCTGGGGGCGATAAAGGCATTTTGCGCAAAATGCCGCCACCCAATGAAGCTTGAGGGCGGGTTGCTCAAATGCGAGGGCTGTGGGTGGAAAGACAACCGCAAGATTGCAAAGGATTACAGGAAGGCTGATGTGAAAACAAGATGGTGAATATGAGGGGATTGGATGGAAGTGGTTGTGCTGAAAAATGAGCCGGACTATTTGGAGATTGAAATAAAGGGAGAGGAGTATGGGCTGGCTGGGATGCTCAAAGAGCTGCTGCTTCAAGATGAACGGGTAGAGTTCGCCGCATATCGCATGGACCACCCGCAGGTTGCAAGCCCTGTGCTGATGATACGCACCTCGCAGGGCAAGCCAATGACTGCCCTCAAGCAAGCAATAAAGAGGCTGAAAAAAGAGGCAGAGGAATTCAAGGAGGCCATAGCTTCTGCAAAAAAGCCAAAGAAATAAACGGCGGTAGGCGATGAAGAAAAAAGAAAAAAGCTGGCTTGAGGCTGCAGCCAGCCAGAATGTGGCTTACTTGGCAATTGCCCTTTTTTTCATCTTATACCTCTTTTCTGGCTTTTGGCTGTTTGGGCTGCTTGCAGGCGCCTCTATCCTTTTGGCTGTCTTTTTGGAGTTTTGGGAGGGGGCAAAAAAGCATGGCTTGAAAAAAGAGCTTAAAGAGACTGCCCTTGCCCTGCTTTTGGCGCTGGCGGTTTGGTTCGGCGCGAGCTTCCTGCTGCAGACTCCTTCGCCCCTCAACGCAATTGTTTCGTGCTCTATGCTCCCGAACCTCAACAGAGGCGACCTGATAGTGCTTTCAGGTGACAGGCTGCTTGCCCCAACAGAGGAGATAAGCAGCATTGAAGGGATTGGAATGGCGGAGGTGTTCTTGGACGCAAACAGGGTGGCAGTGGTGAAGGGCTCTATTTACGCTTACTGCTCAAATAGGATGGAAGAGTCCCTATGCAAAAATTTTGTAAATGAGCCTGAGAGATTCAGGGAAAGGCATGGGGAGATTGTTGTCGGCTATGGCAGGTGCGATGTGGTTTACCCTGCTGTTGGAAAGAAAGTGAGCGGGCCGTGCGTCAGCTGGCTGGAAGCAAATGGAAAAAGGCATTATGAAAACCTTTCAAATGACATTGTGGTCTACCAGCCTGCGAAAGATGAATACTACTCCCGTGTTGGCGACATAATCCACAGGGTTTTCATAAAGCTAAAGGCAAGGGAAAGCAACCAAACTTACTTCTTGACAAAAGGGGACAACAACCCGATTTTTGACTTTCAAGTCTATGATGAGGGAGCTGGAATGGGCAACCGCCCTGTAGAAGTTGAGAGGTCAAAGGGGAGGGTTCTTTGGAGGATTCCGGTGATTGGCTACCTGAAGCTTTTCATCTCCCCGCAGGCGATCTTCACTCCCGAGGGCTGCGAGAGGCATTATGCCAAATATGCAGGCTGACGCCTGCTACTTCTTTTTGCCTGCAAGCGCCTGGTCTATTGCCAGCCTGTCAAAGCCCACGATGATTTGCCCGTTTATGTCGAGCACAGGCACGCCCATCTGCCCTGACTTTTGCACCATCTCAAAGGCTCGCCGCTGGTCCAAAGCAACATTATAGTCAACAAATTTCACGCCCTTCTCTGCCAGGTAGCGCTTTGCCATCACACAATAGGGGCAAGTAGAAGTTGTATAGATTATAACGCTTGATTCTTCTGCCATTTCAACCACCTTCCATTTTTTCTGCAAACTTAAGAAGCTTGCGCACCTGCTTGCTTGCAAGCGAGTAGCAGATTCTTTTCCCCTCGCGCCTGCAAGCCACAAGCCCTGCGTCGCGAAGCACACGAAGGTGCTGGGAGACATTGGGCTGCTGCCTGCCTGTCGCAAGCTGTATCTCGAAGACGCAGCCTTTCTTTTTCGCCAGCCGCTTAAGTATTTCAAGCCTTGCGGGCTCTGAGAGGATTGCAAACAGCCTTGCAGCTTCCATGTATTCAAATATGCGCATATAAATATATAAAGCTATTTACTTGGCAATTTGCATGAGCTGGGTTTTTAATATTTTATTCCAGAGAATTCTGCATGTCATCTTCAGGAGACGGGATGGTGCTGCTTGGGCTGGGTGCCTTGAGCGGGATTTATAGCTATTACATGGGCATAAAGTTATTTTCCCTTTTGAAAAAAATTGAAAATACCCCGACCTGCAAGGTAATTGCCGCCTATCCGGGAACAGTGGAATTGCAAGGAAAGGCAAAAAGGATGGGCGAGCTATTCACAAGCCCTCTTGAAAAGAAGCCGTGCGTATATTACGAAACAGTGGTGAAAAAATGGATAGGCAGTGGAAAGCATAGGAAGTGCGAATTGGTTGACAGGAAGACATCAAAAACTCCATTCTTCCTTGAAGACGACACTGGCCAGATAATGATTGACCCCAGCTGGATAACGCTGGAGGGCAATTCGGGCATAAAAATAGACAGAAATGCAAGCATAGATGAGATGCCATCTCTAAGAAAGGATACGGGCTTGGTCGACACTGTAAAATGGATGCTTTTCCTAAAAAACAGAGAGAAAATAGACCCGCAAACTGCCCCACTTACAGAAGAGGAAAAGAAAAGCGATGTGGCGGCGTTCATAGCTGAGAATTACCCTTCGCTGCGCGGCTATGAGGACACGATAGATGTCAGCGAGACTTACATAATGGAAGGCGACCCGATTTATGTAATTGGCACTGCGCAGATGGTGGATGACCAAAAGGGGCACCACCTGATAATACGAAAGAGCGGCAACAATCCCTATTACATCTGCGACGGAACTGAAAAGGAAGCCAAGCAGACCATTGGCACAGACACTTACCTTTCGCTGATTGGGGGCCCGATATTGTTCTTCATCTGTTCAGTGCTTCTTGCAACGATTTATTTCAAGGTAGACGCACTGCTTGCCGCCTCGGCAGCAGGCGCCCTGGTTGGCTTGGCATACTTATACCTGGTTGCGATAATGCTTCTTGGAATTTACAACGGAATGGTGCTGTTGAAGACGCAAATTGAGATGGCAAAGGCAAATTTGCAGGCCCTTTATGAGCGAAGGCAGGTGCTCATCCCACAGCTTGTGGCGGTTGTTGAGGAAGCTGCCCGCCATGAAAAGAAGCTGCAGGGAGCAATTGCCGAGCTGCGCGCAAGAGCCATCCAAGATGAGAAGTCAATATTTGCCATAGGGGAGAAATACCCCCTTCTAAAAGCAAATGAGAATTTCCTTGCGCTTCAAAAAGAGCTGAGCAAAACCGAAAGCTGGATTGCAGGCGGAAGGGCGTTTTTGGTAGATTCCATTACACTATATAATACTAAGATACAGAGCTTTCCGCATTATCTGATTGCAAAGATTGCTGGCTTCAAGCCTGCTGCCATGGAAACAGGATGACAGGCTGGCTAGGGCTCCACCTTGTAGTAAATCCTCCTGTTGCTCTTTCCCTTGTTCTCTGCTCCCAAGAAAACAATCCTTCCTATCTCTGAGGTATTGCGAACATGGGTGCCGCCGTCTGCCTGCCAGTCTATGTCTCCGATTTTCACCATGCGAAGCTCCTTTATCTCAGGGGGGAGCGCTGCTGCAAGCTTCACTGCTCCTTCAACTTTCAGGGCCTCTTCCCTTGGCAGAAAGGAAATGGAGACTTCGAGGTTGCGGGCGATTTGGGCGTTTGCCTCGTCAATCAGCTTTTGGAAAGCCTCCCTGTCAAAATTTTCCATTGAAAAGTCAAAGCGCGTTTTGTCGATGTCTATTTGGTTCCCTGTTATCAATATGCCTGCTGACTTGTACATTATGGCTGAAAGAATATGCCCAGCAGTGTGCATCCTCATGAGGCGGTAGCGCCGCTCCCAGTCTATTTCTGCCTCAACCTTGTCTTTTGGCTGCAATCCCTCTTGCGAAACTTCGTGCAGTATCTCGCCACCTGCCTTTGAAACTGAAACAACTGAAAACTCCCTGCCGTCGGATTTGCGAACCAGCTTTCCTGTGTCTGAAGGCTGGCCGCCCCCGCGCGGGTAAAAAACTGTCCTGTCAAGGGCTACTTGCCTGCCTTCTTTTACTGAAATTACCTCTGCTTCGCAGGAGCGCAGGTAAGAGTCTAAAAGATAAAGGGCGCTTTGCTGCTGCATGCTGTGTTGTGGCGAAGCAACACTTTAAAATTCTGCTTGGCAATATTTGGGCGGGAGGGATGTTTATGTTTAAGTTCACGGTTGGCGATGCCTGGCGCTACAAAAATGCAACAGACGCGATTGTCAATCTTATTGATGAGGGAATATTGGAAGTCGGAAAAGAAGGGCTCTTCTTGCGCGCCATGGACCCTTCCCAAATTGCAATGGTGAGCTTCTCCATGCCCAAGGGCGCATTTGCAGAGTATGATGCGCCAACCCCGCCTGCAAAGGTAGGGCTTGACTTTTCCAACCTATCAAAAATACTCTCCCGTGCAAGGGATGGGGAGAGGCTTGAAATTTCGCAGCTTGAAAACAAGGTCCAGCTAAAATTCATAGGAGGGAGGAGAAAGAGGAGCTTCAAGGTGCCTGTGCTGGACTTGCCTGCTGGAGCTTCCAAAGAGCCTTCTGTTCAGCACGATGCAACGGTAAAGGTTTCAAGCAGCCACTTCAAGGAATCGCTGCGCGATGCCTCGCTGGTTGGCTCGCACATCACCCTTGAGGCAAGCGAAGAGGGATTCTCAATTGAGGTCCACGGCGATTCCTCCGACTTTTTAGAAGAGTCGGAAAAGCAAAGCGAAGAGGTCATTGAGATGAAGGTGAGCCAGAAGGCAAGGGCGACCTTCCCACTGCAGCATCTTGAAGACATGGTAAAGGCTGCGCCTGAAAGCTCCAGCATCTTGCTGCACCTTAAAACAGACAAGCCACTCAAAATGGAATACGAAGTGGAAGGCGCAAAAGTGGTCTATTACCTTGCCCCAAGGATTGAAATAGACTAGCGGCAAGGCGAAGCGAAGTGGCAGCAAAGGGCCTTTTGCCTCCCAATCTCGTTAATGCTGAATTTATAAATTGCCCTCTTTTAATTTAAGGAGGTCTCTTCTATGGAAAGAAAGCCTGCCATAGTTATAAGAAAGCTTTCCAAGAGCTTTGGGAAATTGCGGGCAGTGGATGGAATAAACTTGGAGGTTTACGAAGGCGAGATATTTGCCCTTCTTGGGCCTAATGGGGCAGGCAAGACCACCACAATTTCAATGCTTTGCGGCTTGCTTCGCCCGACCAAGGGGCAGGCAAATGTGGCAGGCTTTGATGTTGAAAAGGAATCTCTCATGGTGCGCAAGTCAATAGGGGTGGTTTTCCAGCAGCCAAGCTCAGACGACTTGCTTTCGGGCAGGGAGAACCTGAAGATGCATGCCCTTTTGTATGGAATGCCAAGTGAAGGGAGGGAAGAAAGGATAGATGAGATGCTGCGGCTGGTGGGCTTGGTGGAAAGGCAGCACAGCAGGGTAAAGGAATACTCAGGAGGAATGAGAAAGAGGCTGGAAATTGCGCGGGGCATTTTGCACAGGCCAAAAATACTTTTCCTTGATGAGCCGACTGTCGGGCTTGACCCCCAGACTCGGCAGCACATCTGGGGCTATATCCGAAGCCTTCCTGAAAAGGAGGGCACCACTGTTGTATTCACCACGCACTACCTTGAAGAGGCAGAGCAATTTGCTGACAGGGTGGCAATAATTGACAGGGGAAAGATAATAGCTATTGGGAAGCCTTCGGAACTTGTTTCAAAGCTTGGGGGGGACACTGCCTTTATCAAAGCCAAGCAGCCGCAAAAAATTGCCTCCAAGCTTCGCAGCATGAAGTTTGTGCGCAGCATAAAAGTTGGGCGAAATTGCGTTCAGGTGAGGGTTGGCGACTGCGCAAAAAACCTCCCAAAGATGCTGCAGGCGCTGGAAGGGGTGGAGTCAATTGAGCTTCGCCCAGCCACGCTAAACGATGTTTTCATAAAATACACTGGAAGAGGGATAAGGGAAGACTCGCCAGAGGGCGGCTATTGGGAAAGGATAATGAATAGCGAAAAGGGAAGGTGAACATGGGATACCTGCAAGGAGTTTGGGCAGTCTGGCTGCGCGAAGTGATTGTCTTTTTTCGCGAGAGGGAGAGGGTAATCTCTGCCATTGTCACCCCCCTTCTGTGGGTTTTGGCTTTCGGGGGCGGGCTGGGGGCAAGCGTGCAGGTCCAAGGCATGAGCTACCAGCGGTTTATTTTTCCAGGCATAGTCTCCATGTCGGTCCTTTTCGGCTCCATCTTCTACGGGCTATATATAATATGGGACAGGAAGCTGGACTTCCTAAAGCTGGTGCTGGTTGCCCCAGTTCCGCGCAGCGCAGTCTTCCTGGGCAAGATGCTGGGCGGGACAACAGATGTGCTGATACAGGTTGGGGCGCTCATGCTGATAGGCATTGCCCTTGGGCTTGCAAGCCCTGAGGCGTTTATTTATGCAATTCCTTCTGCAGCCCTTCTCTCAATGTGCATGGTAAGCCTCGGGCTGATTATCGGCTCAAGGATGTCCTCGCCAGACGGCTTTAACTTGGTGATGAGCTTTGTGATGTGGCCCATGTTCCTGCTTTCAGGCGCGCTTTTCCCACTTGATAACCTGCCGCACTATTTGGAATTTGCCGTCCTGCTCAACCCAATGACTTATGGAGTTGACTTGATGCGGTTTGCCTTTTTTGGAATTGCAAGGTTTGGGCCCTTTGCAGACATTGCTGTCCTTTTGGGAATCTTCCTTGCATTTGCAGCTCTCGGCAGCAAGAGCTTTGAGAGGATGCAGGTATGAGCGGGCTTGTGCTTTACAACAGCCTAAGCCGAAGGCTGGAGAAATTCGTGCCGCGAAAGGGCAGGATGGTAAGGCTTTATACCTGCGGCCCAACTGCATATGCAAGGCCGCACATAGGAAACCTCAGGACTTATTGCATTGAGGACACCCTGAAGCGCTATCTTTCTTACCTTGGCTTTAGGGTAAGGCACGCAATGAACATAACCGATTTTGACAGGACCATCCTGCGCGAGGAAAAAAGGCGAGGCATGCCAAGAGAGCAGCTGGTGGCAAGGGCTGAAAAAGAATTCATGCGCGATGCAGAAAGGCTTTCCATCCTGCCTGCCGATTGCTACCCGCACGTGAGCAAATTTGCAGACAAGATGGCAGAGGCAGTAAGGCAGCTGGTGAAAAAGGGGTTTGCATACTGGGTGGGGCACAGGGTGTTTTTTGACATCTCAAGATTCCCTTCATATGGAAGGCTGGCTGGAAAAAGGCTTTCAGGCGCAGCCAGGAGGGTTTCGCAAGAGGAATACCGCCCCTCTTTAGCAGGGGACTTCCTTATTTGGGAAAGCTGCAGGCACAAGGACAGGGCGGACTCTTTTTGCACCTCGCTTGGCCCTGCCCACCCCCCTTGGAATATCCACTGCGCCACCATGTCATTAAGCTCGCTTGGCGGAGCCATTGACATAGCTGCTGGGGGAAGGGACAATCTCTTCAACCACCATGAGAACACTCGCGCAGTGGCTTCCTGCCTAATCGGGAAGGAATATGCAAGGCACTGGGTGCACATACGCCACCTCATTGTTGAGGGAAAGAAAATGAGCAAGACAAAGGGGAACACCATTTACCTGCCCGACATGGAGAAGCGGGGATTTTCGCCGCGTGCAGCGCGGATGGTTTTAGTCTCTGCCCATTACCGAAAAAGGCTCAACTTCACTTGGGAGGATGCAGAAAAGGTAAAGAAGAGGTTTGAAAGCATGAGGCAGGGGCTGGCAAAAATAAAAAGCGCCTCTGGGCAGGGCTGGGGCGGTTTTGAGGCTGCAAGCAGGCTGGCAGTGAAAAAGTTTGAGCTGGCAATGAGCCGCGACCTGGATATACCAAAGGCAATTGGAGTGGCTGAGGAGTTCATTTGCAAGTGCGCGGAAAGCAAAATTTCGCGCAGGCAGGGAAAGGCTGCCCTGTCGCTAATTGAGAAATTTGACTCTGTGCTCGCCTGCCTGCCTTTATAAAAAGTGGCGCACAAGCAATATAGGTAATCCCATGGATTTGCTCTTGGAAAGGAGAAAGGCGCTTTTTGCAGGAATGGATTGCGAAAGCGTGCTGCTTGCAAGCGAAGGCAAGTCTTTCTTGTATTTTGCAGGCTGCGAAATTGACGGCTGCTACTTGGTGTTGAAAAAAAGCGGCGGGGTGTTGCTTGCCCCTGAGATGAATTTTGAGGCGGCAAAAAAAGAGTCGCACTACCCTGTAAAAAGGCTTGGGCAAAAGGCAGCCATGGCGATAAAAAAGGAGTGCGGAGGGGGAAGGGTGGGCTTTCACGCAGGCGAGATGCCCTCCTCAAAATACCTTGCCCTCCTCAAAAAGGCGAAGATAAGGCTGGTGAATGTGGCTGACAAGATAGGCAGCATAAGGGGGAGGAAGGCTCCGCAGGAAATTGAGAAGATTGCGCAGGCAGCCAAGGCCGCCCGCCTTATACTTGATGGGCTGGACCCGTGGGAATTTGCAACCGAGCAGGAGCTTGCCTTCAACCTTAAAATTGCTGCCCTGAAGCAGGGCTGCGAAGTGGCATATGAGCCAATTGTTGCAAGCGGCAAAAACAGCCGATTTCCGCACCACAGGGCAGGGAACAGCCCGCTTGGGAAGATGGTGCTTGTTGACTTCGGGGTAAGGAAGGACGGCTATTGCTCAGACCTGAGCCGCTGCTACTTCAAAGAGAGCGGCAGGGAAGAGCAGGCTTATGAGAAGTGCAAGGAAGCCCTTGAAGAAATTCTTGGCAGCCTGCACTCTTTTGAAAAGGGAAACGAGCTTGCTGCCTTTGCCGAAAGGCTGATTAGGAAAAAAGGCCTTCCAAAGCCAATTCATGCAATAGGGCACGGCATAGGCTTGGAGGTGCATGAATTTCCCTCCCTTGGCAAAAAATCCAAAGACCCTCTGCAAGGAAGTGTGCTTGCCCTTGAGCCAGCGGCCTACTTTGGCTCATTTGGGGTAAGGCATGAGGAGATGGTTGCAAGCACAAAAGAGGGCTGGAGAAAAATATGACGAAGGGAGTGGCAAGTCTTTTTAATAGCTTGCACAAAATAACTCGCTATCCAGGACGGAAATCGTTCTTCTGTTGAGAGTGGTTGGCATGAAATTAGTAATATCAGACCCAAAGACAGGGAAAAGCTTCGGGGTGGAAATCCCGAAAGGCAAGGAGCAGCAGGCCATTGGAAAAAAGATTGGAGACAGGATAGAAGGCGGGTTTGTGGGAGCCGAAGGTTATGAATTTGAAATAACAGGCGGAAGCGACCTGGCAGGCTTCCCCATGCGCAAGGATGTGGCAGGCCCGCGAAGGGTCGGCGTGATATTAAGCGACGGGCCTGGCTTTCGCAAGAAGGGAAAGGGCGTGCGAGAGAAAAGAAATGTGCGCGGCAATGTCATATCCGACCAGATAATGCAGGTAAACGCAAAGGTAGTTTCTTACGGCTCCAAGCCGCTTGAGGAAATATTTCCAAAGGCAGCGGGCGGAGAGAAGGGCAAAAAGTAAATGGCGAAGTGGTTTGGTTGCAGGCTGAACTGAATATTGGAATGGTTGGGCATGTGGACCACGGAAAGACCAGCCTAACCAAAGCCCTCACAGGAAAATGGACCGACACGCACTCAGAGGAGCTCAAAAGGGGAATCACGATAAAAATAGGGTATGCTGACACTACTTTTTACAAAAGCAAGGACGGAGGCAGCTATGCCACGCAGATGGAGGCCTCAAAGGACAAGGAAAAGTGGGAGGCTGCAAGGCATGTTTCATTCATTGACGCGCCCGGGCATGAAACCCTTATGACCACTGCCATTGCCGCCTCAAGCATAATTGACGGCGCGCTGCTGGTAATTGCCGCAAATGAGCCCTGCCCCCAGCCGCAGACTGAGGAGCACCTGCAGGTGCTGAATGTCCTTGGCATAAAGCACGTAGTGGTAGTGCAAAACAAGATTGACTTGGTCAGCAAAGAGAAGGCAATTGAAAATTACA
This sequence comes from Microcaldota archaeon, assembly GCA_026413805.1. Classification (GTDB taxonomy): domain Archaea; phylum Micrarchaeota; class Micrarchaeia; order Anstonellales; family Anstonellaceae; genus UBA10161. The sequence continues at coordinate 20,904 of JAOAKE010000010.1, forward strand.
GGCAAATAAAAAAATTCTTGGAGGGCTCTGCCTATGCCAATGCGCCAATTATCCCCGTGTCCGCAAACTACAACGCAAACATTGACAAGCTGGTTGAGACCATAGAAAAATGCATCCCAACCCCGAAAAGGGATGAAAGCCTTCCTGCAAGGATGTATGTTGCCCGCTCCTTTGACGTGAACAAGCCGGGCACTGAAATTTCAAAAATAAAAGGCGGCGTGCTGGGCGGCTCGCTCATACAGGGGAAGCTGAAGATTGGCGATGAAGTAGAGATGCTGCCTGGAATTTCAAAAAAGACAAAGGAGAAGGAAACAGTGGAGCCAATAGTAATAACCGTGGAAGGGCTGATGGCAGGCGGAGAGCCTGTGCAGGAGGCTCGGCCTGGAGGGCTTATCGGGATTGCCACCAAGCTTGACCCTGCCGTTGCAAAATCGGACCACCTGGCAGGCAACATGCTTGGAAAAAAAGGCACCCTTCCGCCTGTGCTGCAAGAGCTTGAGCTGGAGTATTCGCTTCTTAAAAGAGAAGGGCTGGAAAACCCGCCACTCAAAATTGGCGAGCCGATAGTGATATCAGCAGGCACTGCCACTTCTGTCGGGGCAATTGTCAAGCTGAAAGGCAACTGTGCCTTTGTCAGGCTCAAAAGGCCGATTTGCGCTGAGAAGGAAAGCAAGGTAGCCATAACTCGAAGGCTGGGGCAGCGCTGGAGGCTGGCAGGCTTTGGGGCGCTCAAATAAGGCAAGCCCTTTAAAGTTAGCCTGCGGATTTATTGCATGAACATACCTGGCCTGTGCGCTGTGTGTGGCAGGGCTGCTACCGAAAGCTGCAAGCTGTGCGGCAGGGGCAACTGCGGGCGCGAGCAGTGCAAGATAGGGTTTGTCTGCCTCCATTGTGCAAGGGGCAAAGAAGCCTAAGCGCTATTTACAGCTTGATGAAGAACTCGTGAAACTTGGTTGTAGTCAGCTCGGGGTGAAAGGTGGTGGCAAGAAAGTGGCGCTCGCCTTCGCTTTGGTAGGCTGCAACTATTTCTTGGCGAAAGAATGCCAAGGGGCGCACATGCTCCCCTGCAAGCATGGTTATTTTCGGGGCGCGTATGAAAACCCCGTTCACTTTGCCAAATTTTGTGTCAAGGGCAGCCTCAAATGAGTCCTTCTGCGAGCCATAGGCATTGCGTGAAATTGCAATGTCCATAAGGGAAAGAAAGCGCTGGCCTGGGATGGCGCCTTCCACTTTTTTTGCAAGCAAGATTGCCCCTGCGCAAGTGCCCATTATTTTCCTTATCCGCCGGACCGGCTCAAAAAGCTGCGCGCGCTCCATCATTCGCGAAATGGCGGTGGACTCCCCGCCTGGCAATATTATGCCGTCAAGCTGCTCTGTGTCTTCTGGCAAGCGCACCTCAACTACCTGCACTGGCTCATTTATTTTTTCAGAGGCATTAAGCAGGGCGTTTATGTGCTCTTCCACTCCTCCCTGAAGCGCAAGCACCCCGATTTTCTTCATCATTTTTAACGCCTTTAAATTCCCCTTCTGGCAAGCTTTTCCTGCGGAGCGAGCCTCTCTGTGTCAATGCCGGCCATCGGCTTTCCCAACCCTTCTGATGCCTCTGCTATCCTCTTCGGGTCATTGAAGTGCGCCACTGCATCCACTATTGCACGAGCCAGCCTTTCAGGGTCTGAAGACTTGAATATTCCGCTGCCTACGAACACGCCGTCGCAGCCAAGCTGCATGCACAGCGCTGCGTCTGCAGGAGTGGCAATTCCCCCTGCAGCAAAATTGACCACAGGCAGCCTGCCAAGCTCCACAACCTTTTCAACAAGGGAAAGAGGGACGCGCATTTCCGATGCTGCTTGCGCAAGCTCGGACTTGCTTTTCCCTTTCAGCTGCGCTATATCGTTGTTGACTGCGCGGATGTGCCTCACTGCTTCCACTATGTTGCCTGTGCCTGCCTCTCCCTTTGTCCTAATCATTGCCGCGCCCTCGCTTATCCTGCGCAGCGCCTCGCCCAAGTCTCGGCAGCCGCACACAAATGGGAC
>JAOAKE010000011.1 GCA_026413805.1 Microcaldota archaeon
ATACTGGCTACCACACAGGGCAAGCTTTCTATGAGCGCCCAAGCTTCTATCTGACCCAAAGCCCATGGGAAAGACAGATGCAGAAGTGGATGTTGCCTTCGTTCGCAATAGGCAAGCTCCAAAACGAGTTCATAAGCTTTATAGGAAGGCGCACCACCGGCTATCCTGCCTACTTTGAGATGGACCACATGACACCAGGCACATGGGGGCAGAAAGATTTCCTGGTCGCTCTAAAGGCGCCCCTTCAATTTACTCGCATTTCTGATTATCCCATTGCAAGGCTTCAGACATTTATAAACTATTCAGGGCTTGGCACGATAATTGGCAGCTACCTTGAGACTGGCAGCTATGACCCCAACAAGCGCAATTTCTTCAAAAAAGCACTTGATTGGATGTTCATTCCAAGCGAGCACCACATGGAGCTTGCGACCATTCGTGGGCTTCAAAGGCCGCTAGACCGCTACCAAGAGTTTGAGAAGAGGCTAAACAAGATACTTGAAGAAAACAATGTAGCTTATTATGATGAAAGTGGAAAGGCAGTCACCTACCGCGAGGCATATGTTCGCTGGTATGAGGCGCCAGAGGGATCAGAAGAGAAAAAAGAGGCTTGGAAGCCATTTGAAAAGATAGTGAAAATATACGACACCCGCCCTCTATTGGTTAGGCTGGGGCACAGCGGCAGGGACATACATGAAGACGGCTCGCGCAACAGGTTCATGGAGCTTTATGCAGGCTTCTATGCAAATTCTTGGAAGCCAGGCTATCCGGGCACAGTGGACACTGACCCCATAACAGGCGCAAAAGTTCCGTTCCCGAATTCAGCAGCAGAGGTTCACCGCGCGCCAGAAGGCTCAAGGCTAAGCGAAATGGCATCCTATGCCCTTTCCCGCTATGACAAAGAGCACGACATGATGAGAGTAGAAGACCAGTTCTTCACCAGCCTGGACGCCTACCGCGATGTTTACCGCAAGAAGGACAATGCCCTGCTGCACTTCCTCAAGCTGCAGACCGAAGTAATGGAATACAGCCTATTTAACTCTCAAAGCCTTTGGACGGTCCCAGCAGTTAAATTGGCATTCGGCATCGGAAAGCGCATTTTTTCTGCGATTGACCCAAGGGTTACTGGCGCGCATCTTCCAGGCCATCATCACCACTACAGCGATACTGTCTATGGAGGGGCAACCATTCCCTATGATGAATGGACGCGCCAAGCAACAGGCTTTGGGATACACGAACTAGCGCCAGAGCATAAAAAGGCAAGGTGGCTTGCAAGGGTGAGCTACGAAATTAAAGAGTCATTCAAAAACAACCTCTATCTCGCGCAGAGAGAAAGCATCCTTCCATTTAGGGCGCGCAAGAGATACTTGGCGGAAATAGAGGAAACAAAGCAACTTGAAATCTAGCGATCAAAAGCAGGGCTTATTATTCTTGCGCTGCAAAGCTGCAATGGTGAGCTTTTTGGCAAGGAAAGAAGAGATCTGGTTTGCCATTTTTGCAGCAATCCTCATTTTCTTTTCAGGCTGCGCAATGAATGTCCCTGCAAGCGAGAAGTTTTCAAGGTTGGAAATCACACCAGAATTCCCACCAGACAGGAACCAGCTCATCTGCAAAGATGCCGACGGGCCGCAGCCCTGCTGGTGCTTCTTTTGCGAAAACAAAACTTCCTGGTATAATATCTTTTCATTTCTTTCAGACTATTTTGACGCCACCTTGGTTAAAGGGAACTGCAGCATTGTCTCGTGCAATGTGTCTCAGGCAAATGCCACTCTGACTAAAAATGACAACATCCAGCTGCGTGTGGTTGCAGTTGGGGCAGGCCCTTCCTTTGTGTCAGCCGACAAGGCTAACCGCTACTGCAACCAGTCCCTGCAATTTGCAGTGAAATGGATGAAGGGCTCGTACACTGCCCCGCGGGTGCCAAATGCGTCGCGGGCAGAGTGCTGGCTTAGGCGCAATACCCTGCCCATTTTCATATACTACACCAACTCAACTTACATTTCCGCAGACACTACAATAAAAATAGCAAAAGAGTTTGAGCGCGATGGAGGAGTAGGGCCTGTTCTTGTAACAAACGAAATTAACTTCAACAGCTCAAGCGATCCGCAGCTGCGTGCTGTCAGGGCGCAAATAATTGCCCTGGATTCTTGCAAAAAATGCCTCACTGTGCTTGCAGTAAAAAGCGGGGACTACAATGCATTGGAAAAGCTTCTTGGCGACAGCACAAAATACCCCACCCTGTCCGGCGTTTATAAAAACATCTCTGAAATGGTGGACATAGTAGGCTTTGGCTTTCGCAACACCGACTACAAAAATTGCAGCGTGGCGCAAATAATCAGCGAAAATTTTGACTTTTCACGCAACATAACAATAACCTATGGGAAGCCGACAGTTTGGCTCTATGTAGGGATAAGCCAAGGCAAGTCAATAGATGGAAGCTGCGAATGGACCGAAACGAAGGTGCACGACTTCTACCAAAACCTCTTTGCAATAACCGATGCCATGTCCAGCGCAGGGATACTTGGCTTTTCGCTTTATGAGTTTAGCGACGGTCACGGCCCGCTTCCATGCAACGGCATTCAGGGCTGCACTTTTGGGCTGTTTGATTCAAGCGGTGCGCAGAAGCACCCAGAGATAAACAGCTGGTCAACTCCCTGCCAATATTTTGGGACATCTAGGCACCGCAGCGCAATGATTTTCTCAAAAAGCGGCTATGGCTCCAAGTGCGAAGCTTGGAAAAACGTCGGCATATTCAATATACTCTCTTCAAGCATAAACATGCCTGCATCTATGCTTGACAAGACTGAAGTGCCAAAAGGCGAAAGGCCTCGCGACTCCAGCGGCGATATAATCCCTGGGATTGGATGCGGGGAGGTCTGCGTTGCCTCAAACCCCATGCCAAAAAAGATTTACAACGACGCAGGGTCGCGATTTACTTTCAGGTCAGACCTATGCTATGAATATGGCGACAGGGAAATTTACTCCAAGATAGATGAGCTTGCAGATGATGAAGACATTTCATCCAACTACATGCGCGCCCTATTCCGCCACAACAATCCTCTTTTCAATGAAAAGGAGGTGTTCTGCGTAAACAAGACAAACACATATTGCAACCCGCTCAACTTGAACATGCGCCAGATCTGCCAGCTTTCTGGGATAAGCCCCTATGACTGCCCGCCCGAATGCCAATATGATTGGGAAAAGCCATGCTCCTTTGGGCTTGCCCAGTGCAAGGAATACCCTGGCAGGCTATACGCCAACACAGGGCGCCCCCTCCCGCAGGACATAAAATTGTGTGGAGGAGCGGATTACAACCCGTTTAATGCCTCCCTGAGCATCTGCTGTGGCATAAAGAAGTTCCGACGCCTGTTAGACGACAGCACCTATTTCCTTAACCAAAAATGGCATCTTATGAACAAAAGCGCCTGCACAGGGGGGATGGGTGCTGCTGACCGAGGGTGGGCAGATTACTTTGTTGCCACCCTCCTATATGAAAATGAAAGCATCTCGCTTGACAACTATCTCTCGGAATTTCTCTTACAGCGAGATACGCCTGATAAATGCGCAGGCGAGGAGCACTTCATTGCATTTACTCGCCAATACAGCAATTACTCAGCAGAGGTAATGACAATTTACCTTGATGCGCTGGACAAGTGCGAAAGCGATTGCCCCGGCGACTAGCCCATGCATTAAGCCAAATCTAGAAAAGGCAAAAGAAAGCCCATGCAGGCTATTCTTCCATCGGCTTCATCTTTGCGCTCTCCCTTCCTCTTTCAAGCTCAATTATTTGGCGCGAGCGCATTATGTCTTTGGGGAAGTGCCTGCCCCTCATGAGAAAGTTTTTCTCATAGGTTTTTGCCTCAAACTTTGAGGCAATTATGTCTGCTGCTGCCTCCACGTCAAACTCCTTGCATGAGAATATGTCTACCGAGGCGTAGTTCTTCTCAGGGAAGGTGTGTATGCTGATGTGCGACTCGGCAATCAGCACAATGCCAGACACCCCCCAGTCCTCTGGCTTTACCCCCGTATAAGAAAAGGTATACGGCGGCATTATTTTCGTCATGCCTATAAGCGACGGCAGCTCATCCAAAAAACTATAAACAAAATTTACATCCTTCAACTTTTTTTTGTTACATCCATACATGTCCATGGTCAGATGCGGCCCAAACATTTGTTTTATCCTCCCTTCCTCTTGTTGAGAGAAAAGCGTTGGATATTTAAATAAAGAACATTTATAAACTTTTACCTATCTGGAAAAATAAACAAGAATATAATCTATTTTGGCTTAAAAATAGGCACTATAAACATTTTTTTTTAAAAAAAGAGAACTAATAGCTAATTTTTACCATTTAAATACTCTAATAATATTTTTTGCTTATTTTAATTATCTTTTCCTCAATTTTTTAAAAAAAGAAAACCTAATCATGAATTTAACTTCATTCGCACATCTTATATCTTCTTTTTTCTTGGCAACGGCGTGAACAAAAGATGTTCCAAATAAAACACTCTGCCTTGCATTGCCGGGAGATACAAATAATAACACTGCCAAAGAAAACAAGCCATGCGCGGCTGCGTCCGCTGTGGGCGGGTTGTCGAAGACTTCGATATTGGAGGCGACGGGCTCTGCATTCAGTGTGAATCCTCCATTCATGGGCGCGGCTCTGGCTCTGCTGAGGACGTCCCATGCCAGCGCTGTGGCATGTACATTCCATACACCGAGCTTAAGATGTGGAACTCGCGGCTTTACTGCAACTACTGCATCATGGACATCCAAGATGAGGAAGAAATGGTCAGGAAGGCTGGGCGAAAAGAGGGCAAGGAGAGCGAAAAAATCCTGCCCGAGCTTCCTTCCTCTGGAATTGGGACATGCGAGCGCTGTGGGAAGCAGGCGCAGCAGCTCTATCTTTTTTTTGGAAGGAAGCTCTGCTTGCAGTGCTACAACAGCTCTTCTGAGCAAGGTCAGCCGCCCACCTCAGGGCCATCTCTTTTTGGGCAAATTGTGCGGTTGCTTTCAAGCGGTTTTAGGGACCGACGCCAGCCAAGAATAATCGCCGCCCAACAAATAAAAGAGAAGCCAAAGGAAGTATTTGATATAGGGCTTAGGCGCATGGTTCCTCAAAAATCTGAAATTGAGCTTGCCGCTCCCCTCATTGAAGAAAAAAAGAAAGACAGAATTGCAAAGAAAAAAGGCGCAAAGAGCAGATTGCTCTCCTTCCTTGGCTTTAAGAGGCAGTGAGCTGCCTATTTTTTGCTTCTTTCAGCCCTTTTTGCGCTTCCAGAAGTTGAAACAGGCTCAAGGCGGCAACTTTTTCCGCTCCACTCTTTCAGGCAAGCCATGCAAAAGATGGCCTCATCTGTCTTTTCCCTTGCACAGCGCAGCAACCCCCTCCCTGTTTTTTCATCGTATTTTACCAGCTTGAAGGCAAGGGAGGATGTCCCAAGCTCTCCGAAAAATGACAGGAAGTGCTCATGTATTATTTTTTTTGCCTCTTCCATCGTGGGCGGGGCGCCTTCTTTGGAAAGGGAAAAAGAAATATACCTTTTTTTGAACCTTGAAGAGGGCTTCATTTGACCAGCTTCTCCAAAACCTTGTCCGAATGCTTTTGCTCGTGCCTATTCATTCCAAGCATTGACTGGAATGCCTGCAGCTCGCGCGCATTTCTTACTTCGCTTTCGTCCTTTGCAAGCGTGCATGCTACAAAATCGCACCCAACCCGCCTGCATGCCTCAACCACCAGCCGCATTTTTGAAAGGGCAATTGCCCTCCTGAATCCTCTCTCATTTAATATGTCCGCTAAAGCCAAAACCACCGCGCCCTTATGCCGCTTGAGCTCCACAAAAATTCCGTCATCAAACTCCTGCCTTTGCAGATAAAGCAGGGCTCCTTTTGACCTGCAGGCAGAGAGGGCTTCTGATGGGCTTTTTGCTTCTTTGAAATTTTTAAGCGAGCCTGCCACAATCGCCTTTTTTATCCCAGCTGCAAGCGGCAGGCCTGCGCCCCTGACTATGTCAATCATCCTTTTGCCCTGCCTTTTTTGCCTGAAGAAGTCAAGCCGCGAAAGGCCCGCCCCCTTGGCGCGCCAGCAAGCAGCCTTCTCTCTGCCAAAATGACTTCAAAGAATTTCTTTGTTCCGTCTTGGCCCACCCAATAGGAATTCACCACTTCAAGGTTTGGGAATTTCCTCGCTGCCTTTTCTTCAGCCTGCCTTTGCAGTGATTTTCCAGGGGACAAATAAGCAACATTCTTGGCAGGCTTTCTCCCTCCCATCGGATGCGGGCGCTTTCGCATTCCCCTTCCGACAGCTACGCGCGCCATCACATAGCCTTCCTTTGCCTTGTAGCCAAGCGACCTTGCGCGTGCAAGGTTTGTTGGGCGCTCAATCCTTACAACAGTCCCAAGCCGTCTCCACTCTGCTATTCTTTTCCTGTAGATCGGGCTTCTCTCCCTATACTCTTGCTCAAAGGCTTTCTTGATGTATTTATACATGCCCACAATATCACCACAAGTTTTTTTTCTATCCGTAAGCTATCCCTTCTGTCTAACAAGCTTCAAAAAGCTTGCGCCAGCAATCTTTATGTGGTCTCAGCAATCAACCTTTTTGGCTACCTCTTCCAGGCAATAGGCGTTTGCATAATGTTTTTTGGCTTCTTTCAGCTGATAGGAGGCGTTCAGGGCACCTTTTCTGAAATTTCACACTCAATGAGGCTAAGCAGCGGGCTGGCTCCTTCCACAGACACTGGCTTGTCAGGGGAGGTCAACACCGAGAAGCTCTTTGCCCAAAAATTCACCTCATTTCTCAGCTACCTCATAAGCGGCATTCTCTTCCTTTTTCTCGGGCTAATCATTCGCTCGCTTGGTGAAATCAGCGGAGCCCTTCCCCATGGCAGGAGAGGAGATGAAAAAGAAAGCAGCCTCTTTTTGCATCCCAAATGGAAAGGCCCTCTCTCCCCTTAAAAGTTGCGATTGCTACTTAGCATGCGCCCCAATGTGGAAGCTCTTTTCCCTATAAATTACTGTGTCGCCAGCAACAATTCTTTCCCCTATTGACAAAAGAAAGCCCTCTCCTTTCTTTTCATACCTCCCAATTATCACGCTATTTCCCTTTGCCAAGCTTGAGAAGGCCTTCTCAAAAGGCACAAGTTCTTCTATGGCAAACCTCAGCTGCTTAGTCATCAGCATTCGCTCCCGCCGCCCATTAGACGAAAAGGTCAGGTGCTTGTTGTCAACAAAAATGCTCCCTTTTTTCGTGTCCTTCATAAGCTGGAGCAGTTCCCCCTTTGCCGCATCTATTTTTCCCCGCAGCCTTTGCTTTGCAAGCCGCTCAAATGCCTTTGCGACATTCAGCTTCAGCATTTTAATCTTGTTCTTTGCCAATGCAAGCTTTGAATGGACAGGATGGCTTTTAGATGCCAAAAGAGCCTTTAGCCTCCTCAGCCTTGAATGGCATTTTTTGGCATGGTCCCTGAAAAGCACAAGCGATGCCTTCAGCTCGCTTCTTTTGTTGGCAGCCTTTATTTTTTTTAGATGGAGCGAGAGCGCCTCAAGGTTCTTTTTGGCTTCTTCAAATTCAGCTGCCCACCTCTCTTCCAAGTCAGCGAGCATCGCACCTGTTGCAAGCGGCGCAATTACTGAAAGGTCGCTTTCAAGCTTGTTGGCAAGCACAGCACTTTCATTAAGATCAAAATCCTTCCCGCTTCGCATCAACTTTGAGGCGAGCTCAATTTGATTTTCTATCCTTTCCAGCGCTCCATGGAACTCTCCTGCGCTTTCAGAGGAAGAAAGGAATTCTTCAAAAACCTCGTCCGCTTCCTTTTCAAGGCGTGAATAAATTTTTTCGCAAGTCCAGATAGCGCCGGCCGCCAAGCCCATGCTCCCCTTGTGCAATTTGGAATTTATTAAGCTTTTGCCAACCTGCCCACATGCCCTCTTGGATAGCCTAACCTTTCACCACGCCCATGGGGATTAGGCGCGCAACAATGTCTGAAAGCCCTGCTGCCTGCACTGACATAACCACTTCATCAACATCCTTGTATGCCCCAGGCGCTTCTTCTGCAAGCAGCTCTGCCTCAGTCGCCTTCACCATTATTCCCTTAGAGGCAAGCTCATTTTCTATCTGCCTTCCCTTCCAGGTATTTATCGCTTTTGAGCGGCTCATTGCACGCCCTGCGCCATGGCAAGAGGAGCCGAAGCTATTTTCCATCGCCCCTTTCCTTCCTACAAGCACATATGAGGCAGTGCCCATGCTCCCAGGAATCATTACTGGCTGCCCGATCTCCCTATAGTAGGCAGGAAGCTCCCTTCTTCCAGCTGCAAATGCCCTTGTCGCGCCCTTTCGGTGCACGCAGAGCATCTGCCTCTTGCCATCCACCTCATGCTCTTCAAACTTCGCAATATTGTGGCATACATCATAGACAAGCGACATTTCCTCGCCAGTCCCCTTGCCAAAGACTTCATCAAAAGTCTCGCGGACCCAGTGCATCATAATGTGCCTGTTGCAGAAAGCATAGTTCACCGCGCACCTCATTGCCTTTACATACCTTTGGGCTTCAGGCGAATTTATTGGCGCGCAGCAAAGCTCATGGTCAGGGAGCTCAATCTTGTATTTTCGCGAAGCAGCCAGCATTTCCCTTAAGTAATCGTCACACACCTGGTGCCCAAAGCCCCGCGAGCCGCAATGTATCATCACTGCAACATTCCCTGCCTTCAAGCCAAATTTCTCGGCAACTTCGGGCAGCATCACCCTTTCAATTTCCTGTATTTCAACAAAGTGGTTGCCTGCCCCAACAGTCCCAAACTGCGGAAGCCCCCTTTTTTTTGCCTTTTCAGAGACAGCAGAAAAGTCTGCCCCGTCCATCCGCCCCCCTTCCTCTGTCTTCTCCTTGTCCTTTGCAGCCCTATAGCCCTGCTCAATTGCCCAGTCAACCCCTCTTGTCACAGCCTCTTCAAGCTGGCGCATGTCCACCCTTAGCTTCCCTTTTGAGCCAACCCCCGAAGGCACATTCTTGAAAAGCAGCTCAACTAGTTGCTTCATTTTCGGCACAACCTCTTTTTTTGAAAGCGGGGTGGCAATGAGCCTGACTCCGCAGTTTATGTCATAGCCCACCCCTCCTGGCGAAATCACGCCAGTTTCCATGTCAAATGCGCCCACTCCGCCAATTGGAAAGCCATAACCTTCGTGGCCGTCAGGCATCAGGCAGGCGCTTTTGACAATCCCAGGCAGGGTTGCAACATTTTTCAGCTGCTGGAATGTCCTGTCCTTTCCCATTGACTCAAACATTTTCTTGGTGGCAAAAATCCTGCCGGGCACTCTCATCTTGCCTTCGGCTTCCATCTCCCATATTGCCTCCCCAATTTGTTTCAAAAAATCACCAATCCGATTTTTTGCCTTCTCTTATGCCATGCTTCTTTTAATGGCCATCAGCCTCTCCAGCCTTTTTGCAGTCAGCGGGTGAGTCATCAAAAGCTCCATGGCGCCCATCCTTTTCTCCTTCTCAATTGCACTCATCAGCGCCGCCTCATCTCCTGCATTTATTGCCCCTGCGATTTCAACAGCGCTTATCTTGGCGCTGCTTGGCTCGGCAAAATAGAGCGCCTTCACCATGGAATTTGATGCCTCGCCTCCGCCTCGGCTTGCATCTGCCCCATATGAGATTTTTGCAAGCGCCCTCATGAGGCTTGCAGGGTTTTCTGTCAGCCTTGCAGAGAATTCATCAGCAAAATATTCCCTCTGCCGGGAGAGCCACATCACCAGCAGCTGCCCTATAAACTGGGCTACATATGCCCCAATCAACTGCCCAATCCCAAACCCGCGGTCGTCCCTTCCGCGAGGGCCGAAAATCAAAACTCCATAGTACAGGACAACAGGAAGCACGCTTGCAACAGTCATCACTGCAACATCGCGGTTATTTATATGCCCTATTTCATGGGCAAGCACGCCTTCCACCTCCTCTGGCGAGAGCAGCTTCAGCAGGCCGCTGTGGACAGCTATTCCCGAATCCGACTGCGTCCTTCCAAAGGCAAATGCATTTGGCGAGGGGTTGTTCACCAAGTAAAGCTTGGGCATGGGCAAGCCGGCTTTTTTTACCAACCTCTCCACCATTTCAAAAATCTGCGGCGCCTCCTCTCTTTTCAGCTCCCTTGCGCCTGTCGCCCACTTTATTATAGCCGGGCTAAAATACCACTGCACTCCTATCATAAAGAGGGAAACCAGCAGCCAGAAAAATATGCTTCCTGAGCCTGCCATGCCGCTTGCATAAAGTATAAAGCCAATTATTGCTGCCACTAAGCCAAAGACAAGCACGCTTGTTACCATTATCCTAAGTCTCATTTCCCACCCTGGGTCAAACCTTCCAAACGAAGCCATGCTCCCACCTCACTTCTGCAGATTATATAAAATAGCTGCTTTATTAATTAACTTGATTTGCTGCAAGCCTATAAATACCTTTTTACTCGCTGCCTAATTTCAAAGAAAAGCCTTGCTCTAATTTTTTTTCCCTGCGAGGTAGTTGCCCGCCCAATTGCTGTCAGGCGGCCTTCCCTGCAAGCTTTCAAAGACATCAAGCATCCCAAAAACACGCATCACATATTCCTCTGCCATCTTAAATTCCTTGGTGTGCGTCCTGCTTGTTTTTAGCATCCTCTCTGCGCCGTTTGGCCCCTTGTTGTATGCAAGAACTGCGCCCATTGGGTCAGAAGGAAATTTAGCCAAGCACCTGTTCTTGAAAAACCAAATGCCAACCATGAGGTTTTGGCGGGGGTCAAACTTGTCAGTTATTTTTATGCCAGTGCTATCTTCAAAGTCCTTTATTGCAATGTCCGTTATCTGCATCAGCCCGTAAGACAACATATTTCCTTTGTCATGCACCGCCCTTTCCTTTCCTTCTGACTCCACATCCATAATCGCATATACGAACGGACGCGCTTCTTTCGGCACATCAAACCTGTTGCAAACCCCCTCAATTAGCTTGGAATATTTCTTGTTCTTCTCCAAAATAGGCCCAATGCCTGCACTTACCTGCCTTTCAACCCATTTGCTCATTTTCCCTTCGCCAAGACTCCTTTCCAGCCTTTCTTTTCCAGTCTCTCTTGTAGCCTTCCTTTCCCTTTTTTCAGCGGCGCTCCCCACTTTGCTTATTACTGCGCCGCCGACGTTTCCTTCCCCAAACACAAAGCCTTTTCCAAAAGACCTTTCCCACTCCTTTCCTGAGAGCCAGTTTTTAGGCTCATTAAGCTCCTTCTCCCAGTTTATCTTCGCGTTTTGCTTCTGATTCGCAACCAGGCGGTAATCAAATATCTTTCCCTCATTGTTGATAATTACCAGCCGATGATATTTCCTTTGAGGGTTCTTCTCCTCCCAATAGGTTTTTATGTCAAAAACATGCTCCCTGCCTGTTTTTTCAAAGAACTCGTTTATCTTTTGATAGGGTGAATCCACAAACTGCCGCTTTTTTTCTTCCCTTAGCTTCATTCCGTCCATGCACTCTCCTCTTAATAACAAGCACAAGACATTATTAAATAATATCACCAGCCGCCATAACGCCCCTACTGCGATTCGAACGCAGATCGCCGGCTCCGGAGGCCAGCATTCTATCCATTGAACTATAGGGGCAGCCTGCCAATTTTCTATTACTATGGATAAACTATATAAATAAAGAAACAAAAATAGGCAAACAGGCGACCAATTGCAGGGCTTGCAAGCCAATGCAGCATTGCATAAGCCCTGCCAGGCCGCCGGAGGGAAACCATGTGCCAATGCTGTTGCGGATGCAAAAGCTGGCTAAAACTGATATTCGGAGCCCTGCTCATACTCTCAGGAAGCGGGGTGCTTGGCTTTAATCCATGGGTAGTGCTGGGCATCCTGATAGCCCTGCTGGGAGTATCTCCTATGCTTTGCAAGTGCGAGGAGTGCTGCGCTGTCCCAAAAAAGAAAAAGTGAAATAGGGCAGCACGCAAGACAGCTGCTTTTCCTTATTTTTCCATCTTCTTAAAAAGCGGGGCAGGAGTGCCAAGCACATGCCCAGCTTCTAAAGTATATTTTCCAATGCCCTCCCACCTTTCCCCCTTGGCATTCAGCTGCCTGAAAATTTCTGAAGAGCTGTTGGGAATGAATGGCTCAAGCGCAATCGCCAAGTCCTTCACTTGGTGAAGCAGCAGATAAATCACAGCAGCGCACCTTTCGGGGTTGCCCCTGGCAAGCTTCCACGGCTCATTCTTCTGAAAATACGCATTTGCTTCCTTGCCAGCTTCCATCGCCAGCTCCAGCGCCTCTTTCAGCCGAGCCTCCTCCATGAGCTGCCCTGCCCTTTCAAGCCTCTTTTTTTGCGAAGCTGCAAACCCCTCATCCTCTTCGCTTAGCCTGCCTTGCGGCACCCTGCCCCCAAACTCGCGCTGTGCAAAAACCAGCACGCGGTTCACAAGGTTGCCTATATTCGCCAAAAGCTCGTTGTTGTTCTTCTCGCGCAAGGCTTTCTCCGAAAAATCACTGTCTTCAAAGGTGGGCTCGCTTAAAAGGCAGTAGCGAAGCGGGTCAACGCCATACCTTTCAATTAGGTAGAAAGGGTCAACTATATTCCCAAGCGTTTTGCTCATCTTCTGCCCTTCCACTGTTATATAGCCATGCACAAGCACCCTTTTTGGGAGGGGCAGGCCAGATGAAAGCAGCATGGCAGGCCAATAGACAGCATGAAAGCGCAATATCCCCTTTCCTATTACATGGCAGTCAGCAGGCCAAAATTTCCCAAACTCCTTTTCATCGTTGCCATAGCCAATCCCAGTAATATAGGTCCCAAGCGCATCAAACCAAACATACATAATCTGTGCAGGGTCGCCAGGCACAGCCACTCCCCAGCCCTTTGCACGCCCAACTGACCTTGAAATTGAAAAGTCCTTCAGCCCGCCTTTTATGAAGCTCAAAATCTCATTTTTCCTTGTTTGCGGGACCACCTGAAGCTCATCAGTTTCAATCAGCCGCTCCAGCTCAGGCTGGTATTTTGACAGCCTGAAAAAGTAGTTTTCCTCCTCTATTTCCTCAGGCGCTGCCTTGTGCTCAGGGCACACCCCTCCAGGCAATTCCTCAGGCTCGTAAAAAGACTCGCAGCCAACACAATACAGCCCCCGGTATTTTTTCTTGTAAATGTCGCCTCTCTTTTCGCACAGCTCCCAAACCTTTTGCACTCCGGGCCAGTGCAATTTTTTGTCCGAAGTCCTCCTAAAGCATGTATAAGACAAGCACACCTTGTCTGCCATCTGCCTGAAAACCTCTGAATTCCTGTCGCAAAGCTGCTGGACGCTTATCCCCTCCTTTTCTGCAGCCTGCACATTTTTCAGGCTGTTTTCATCAGCCCCAGTGATTAGCGCAACCTCCTTGCCTTTTAGCTTTTGGTAGCGCGCAATGGCATCAGCCTGCACAAACTCCAGCACATGCCCTAAGTGAGGCGCAGCATTCACGTATGGGATTGCGGTTGTGATGTAGAACTTTTCCAGTGGCAACACCGCTTTTTTCAAGGGCAAATAAGAATTAAAATGGGTTGCATGGGCGGCTTAATCCTTGCGCTCATTTCTTGCGAAAAGCAGGCAAGCAGCCACTCCAAATGGCAAGACTTTTTCGCCTCAGGGCTTTCTCCCCACTGCATTCAGGTAAAGAACCCTCTCCTCTTTCCCGTCAATGCCAATCAGCCTGCCCATTTCCTTTTCATCAAAGCTGCCCACAGGCACTGCACCCAATCCAAGCGAGGTTGCCTGCAAAAGAAGGTTTTGGCTGGCGTGCCCAACTTCAATAAGCACAAACTCCCTTCCTTTCTCGCCGTATTTCCCCACCGCCCTATTCTCCACTGCCGCAAAGGCAAAGACAGCCGCAGCCTCTCCCACATGCTCCTGCAAAAATGACGCAGCATAAAGCTCTTCTTTGAAATCCCCTTCCCTCACCAGCTCAAGGGAGTGGCTCTTCGGCGCATAGTGGTAAATTCCCTGCCGCAAGCCCTCCACCCTGTTGGCAAAAACATAAACTTCAAGAGGATAAAGCCCGCCAGCAGACGGGGCAGTCCGAAGCCCCATCGGGTCGCTTATTCCCTGCGCTGCAAAAAGAAGCTGCGAAATCTCCACTAATGACAGTGCCTCTTCAGAATAATGCCGGGCAGACCTTCTCTCCTTTATTGCCTTTTCAAGCGCCATTCCCTGGAAATCTGGCGCAGGCAGCCTTACCTTTTCAGCAGCAGGGTATTCCTTGTACTTTATGTGAGGGTAGTGGGCAGGCCTTTCAAGAAAAAGGATGGCAACAAGGATAAAAAGCAGGGCAACCAAAGCTGCTGCCAACAGCCTCAAGTCCATACCAATATATCTCGGCTTGGAAACCTATTTATACCCTACAGAAGAATAAAATCCCCCGTCGCTTTGAAAAGGGGTGTGGGAAAGTGGCAGCCGAAACAGACATATCGCCATATGTGGAGAAGTTTGAGGAATTCTACTCCGAAGCCCTACGAGAGAAAATAAACCGCCTCCTCTCCGAATATCCCCTTCAAAAGAGCCTTTTTGTAGATTACGAGGAGCTTGAAAGGTTTGACAGGGAAATTGCCGACCTTTTAATCAAGCAGCCAGACACCATATTGCGAGCAGCAGAGCAGGCGCTTCTTGCCGCGACCGAAGTTGCCTACAAGACCGCCCATCCTTCCGAGGCATACGAGCCCCACGTCCGATTTTTCAACCTTCCAGAGTCAAACCTTCTCATCCAGGACATCAGCTCGCGCCAAATCAGGGAGCTCATCTCTGTAAAAGGGGTGATAACAAAAAGAGGGCCTGTGCTCCACAAGGTAAAAGTGGCAGTCTATCGCTGCCAGCTTTGCGATGCTGTAATAAAAGTCCCAATCTCAAAAAACAGCCCTGCGCCCCAAGTCTGCCCCGAGTGCCGAAAGCGCGCCCTCAAGCTTGAAGAAGACAATTCCTATTTTGTGGACGTCCAATATTCCGAGGCACAGGAGCTTTTGGAGAGGCTGAAAGGAGGCGCCCCTGCAGCTGCCATAGACTTGTGGCTTGAAGACGATTTAGTCAATTATGTAATACCCGGCGAGACGGTTGAAATAACGGGAATAATGCGCCTGCGCCCGCCCCAGGGCAGCAAGACAAAAGGAGAAGGCGCCCAGATATACACCCGATACATAGACGTAGTTTCAATACAGAAAACACAGCGCGAGTTTGAGGAGCTTGAAACCACTCGCGAAGAGGAGCAAAAGATTCGCGAGCTTGCCTCAGACCCGCAGCTTTATGAAAAGATTCGCGAGTCAGTTGCGCCCGGGATATATGGGCACAACGAGGTAAAAGACGCCCTTGCCCTGCAGCTTTTTGGAGGGACCCCTGAAAAGTACATGACCGGCGGGGCGCCCATCCGCGAGGACATCCATGTTTTGCTTATAGGAGACCCTGGCTCTGCAAAGACAAGGTTTCTCCAATATGTCATCAACCTCGCACCCAAGGGGATTTATGTCTCTGGGAAGTCAGTCACAGGGGTAGGGCTTACTGCTGCTGCTGAAAAAGACGAGCTTGGAGACGGCGGCTGGACCCTCAAGGCAGGCGCGCTTGTCATTGCATCAGGAGGGATTGCAGCAGTTGACGAGTTTGACAAGATAAGCGACACTGAGCGCGCTGCAATGCACGAGATAATGGAGTCCCAGACAGTGAGCGTGGCAAAGGCAGGCATAGTGGCGCGATTTAGGGCAAAGACCAGCATACTTGCAGCAGCCAACCCCAAGTTTGGCAGGTTTGACCCCTCCAAGCTTCCCAGCCTGCAATTTGACATCCCCCCGACCATACTCTCGCGCTTTGACCTGATTTTCCCAATCATAGATGTAATGGACGAAGTGCAGGACTCTGCCCTTGCCTCCCACCTCCTGCACATCCACCGCTCAGCTGCAGAAGGGAAGGCCAGGCAGCCTGAGCAGAAAGCCGAGCCCATCCCAGCTGACTTTTTGCGAAAATACATCGCATACGCGCGGAGGAACGTAAAGCCCGTGCTTTCGCAAGAAGCAATAGAGAAGCTGAAGGAGTTCTATGTTGAAATCCGCAAGCGCGGGAAGAGCGAAGGCGCAGTCCCAATCACCCCTCGGCAAATTGAAGGGCTTGTGCGCATGGCAGAAGCCTCGGCAAAAGTGCGGCTTTCAAGCACTGTCACCATTGAAGACGCAGAGCGCGCCATCAAGCTTACCACTTATGTGCTTGACAAGGTTTCTCGCGACCGTGAAACCGGCAGGATTGACGCCGACATAATAATGACTGGCAGGCCAAAAAGCCAAATAGACAAGATAAACGCCATCCTTTCAATAGTGCAGCGCATGCAGGCGCAGCTTGGGGCAGCAGAAATCAAAAAGGTAGTTGAGGAGGCGACGAGCGCCAACATAGACGAAACAACAGCGCACAGGCTGGTAGAAGAGCTCATTTTCAAAGGGGAGCTTTACAAGGTCAAGCCCGGCTTTGTCAAGCTGGTGGAGCAAACAGGCGAGTAATCCGCCCAAACCCTTTTAAATTGTCTTTACACTATTTATAACAGAAGACCATCGTCCGTGATAAAATGAAAAAGACTTTCGTGCTTTTCAATTCCCTCCCCCAGCAGCCCTTTCTTGAAGGGAACATAGATAGAAAAAATACCAAGCTGCTTCAGCACATGCTTGCCCGCAAGCTCCAGGAAAGCGGGGCAGAGGCTGTGCCTCTTTCCAAAATAGCCCTCAAGCCTGCGAATAATGAAGAGGTGCGGGAAGCCCTCTATGAATTCAACTTGAAAGTCCCAATAAGCGCCATAGTGCGGGTAGTCCATCTTAATACCCTGGATTCACCTACTCTTTACATGAACTTTAACTTCAACAACATCGCCTTGCATAAAGAGTTGGTAGCAGCCCTTCCATGCTTAAAAAAAGAGACTGTCTTCCCGCACGCCTTGATGGGAAACATTGTCCAGCTCATTCACGAAGTACTTTTTGAAGGATTCTTATCTGAAAAAAAGCTAAGAATGCACCCCAACTTTTATTCCATATATTCCAAGGTAGAGCCGCTACTTACAGAGGAGCACAACCTATTTATCCAGAGGCACTCTCCAAAAAAACCAACAAAAAAGCCCAAAGACAACATAGCAAACCACCAGCCAACAAAAAGGCAGACTATGAAATGGGTTGAAAATCTCGTATATAACTCCAATTTGCCCCAGCAATTCCGCCTGTCTCTGGCAGAATTCTCCGAAGAAATAGTCGCCATCTTCTGCAACCCAAACCTTCAAAAGGTTCGCGATACTGTTTACCATTTTAACAAAGAATTTGTAAAGGCGGTAGAAGAATACCGCTATTCTCTTGGAAAGAGCCTCTCCGAAATATTTTTTGAAAACGTCAGAAAACTCACCTTTAACTCCGAGATTGACCGCGAAACAAGAGATTTCATGCGCAATAACGAACACACGTTAATCCAGTACCTAAAAATATACTTCAACGAAGAGCCCAGCCCGCGGCTATTGCTCCCCATTTTTTTTGTTCCATCGCAAGCCATTCCAAGCAAAAGTATTTTGCAGTTCTCTCCAATACGTGCAATAAAGGCAGGTGACCTCCATATTTCAACCAACTGCACCAGCGGCTCGCTCTCCTTTTCAGAATTAGAGAACATAGTCATTGCGCTTGCCAAATCTCTGACAAAGGAAGGAGGCAGGGACTAGCAAAACATTTTAAATTAAGCCACAATTATTAGACAGGCTCCAAGCTTGATGTGGGGGTGGAAAAATGAGGATAGACAACGTGCTCTCAGTGAAAGGGCTTTTCTTTTTGCTTCTATTTTCAGCAGTTGTGCTGGTAGCAGACAGCATAAACTTCTCCAAGATGCTTGGGGCAGAAAAGCAGCACTTTACCTTTTTCCAGTTTGTTGGGCCTATTGCTGGCTCTTTCCTTGGCGCAGGCGTGGGCGTGCTTTCAGTCCTGCTTGCCCAGCTAATATCGTTTATATACCTTGGAAAGCCTGCCGAGCTTTTCAATCTCTTGCGCTTCCTCCCCATGCTCTTTGCCACTTTTTACTTTGCCAAGTACAGCAAGGGCAAGCTTGGGCAGGCAGCAGCCCCACTCATCTGCATGGCTCTTTTCATCCTCCACCCCGTCGGTTCACAGGCATGGTATTATTCCCTATACTGGCTCATTCCGCTATTTGTGCTCCTTCTTCCTGAAAACCTCTTCCTCCGCTCCCTTGGGGCAACCTTCACTGCGCATTCAATAGGCAGCACCCTCTTCCTATACTTTATTCCTTCCACGCCCGCCCTTTGGGTCGCTCTCATACCAGTAGTGGCATTTGAGCGCACGCTGTTTGCCCTTGGGATAAGCGCGAGCTTTGTGGCATTCAACACCGTCCTTGCCCGCGTGGACGCGCTCTCAAAGTCGCCACTTATAAGCATTGACCGCCGCTATGTGCTCTTTGCAAAGGCATGAGACATGCGCCGCCTCCACACCCATTTTGCAAAAGGAAATTCCATGCAGCTTTGGTGGAGGGTAAAAAATCCCATTCGCACCTGCCTAAACTTCCTTCTCATCTACACAGCCCGATTTCTTCCTTCCACCCGGCTTAAAAATTTCCTCTACCGGCTATGTGGCGCAAAGATTGGCAAGGGCGTGACATTCGGGCTTGGGGCAGTGCTTGACATTTTTTTCCCAGAGCTCATATCAGTGGGCGATGGCACGCTCATAGGCTACAACACAGTGATTTTGGGGCACGAGTTTTTGCAAGGAGAATACCGGACAGGCAAGGTGGAAATAGGCAAAGGGGTAATGATTGGCGCAAACTGCACAATTCTTCCAGGGGTTCGCATAGGAGACGGGGCTTCAGTTTCTGCCCTGTCGCTTGTAAACCGCGACATTCCGCCAGGTGAAAAATGGGGCGGGGTCCCTATCAGGAGGATTAAATAAATGCTCTTTCGCAAGGCGCTCTTTGCCATTCTTTTGCTGTTCTGCGCATTTGCACTCCTGAAAGGCTACCTCTTTTATGAAAAGCAGCTTGCAAGCACCCCTCTCCATCTTCTGGTTTTCGTTCCGGACTGCCCCCTTTATGTTCTTCTCACCCTCCCAATCATACTCAAAAAAATATCCAGCCCTGCCTACTCTTTCATTGTCTCAGTTGGCATGGCAAAATACGGGATTTGGACGCTCTTCATTTTCCTTTTTCACTGGGATGCTTATTCTTCTGCGGAAATACTCCCAATCACCCTGCTTTTTAGCGCAGGGCACATATGCATGGTGCTCCTCGGGCTTTCCATCCTCCCAAAAGAAAAGGTCTCGCCGCTGGTAATGTTTCTTGCCCTCGGCTGGTTCTTGCTCAATGACTTTTCAGACTACTTCTGGGGCACGGTGCCTGAAATCCCGCCACGCGGAATCTCAGCTGTCCGCGACTTTACCTTCTTCCTCAGCTTTCTTTTGGCTCCTTCCCTTTTCTTCTTCTCAGGAAAAATAAGGGAGCTTCCAGGGGTAAGGCTGTTTCGGATGGTAATCCAAAACTAGCTATGCCACAATAATGCCATTCTCTTCATTCCTTCTTTTCCCTTCTCCCTGCTGCTGCGGAGCATTTTCCTTCGCCTCGCTTTTTGCAGGAGGCTCGTCCTCTGAAGAGAGCTTTTCCACTGCCACTATCTTCTCGCCTTCATCCAATTTCATAAGCCGCACGCCTGCAGTGTTCCTGCCGATAACCGATACGTCTTTTACAAAGGTCCTGATTATTTTTCCGCCAGATGAAACAAGGAGAAGCTGGTCGGTGTCATTGACTGCCACAATCCCAACCACCTTTCCGTTCCTTCCTTCTGTCTTTATGTTTATCACTCCCTTCCCGCCCCTTGACTGCAGCCTATACTCCCCAAGCGCAGTCCTTTTTCCATACCCATTCTCAGTCACGGTCAGCAGGGTTTCTGAAT
>JAOAKE010000012.1 GCA_026413805.1 Microcaldota archaeon
GGAGATGGACACCAGAAGAAGTCATATCTCTTCGTTGAAGATGCGATTAGTGCTACTTTATTAGCATGTGAAAAACAGAAACGCAACTTTGAAGTTTATAATGTTGGCAGCGGCACTGCATACTCTGTAAATCACATAGCTAAGATAATGTGTGCACAGATGGGAATAAAGCCGAAATTTATTTACACTGGTGGTTTAAGAGGGTGGGATGGAGATGTTACTAGGATGTTTCTTGATACAAGAAAAATAAGGAGCTTAGGGTGGAATGAAAGAGTAAATATAAAAGAAGGGTTAAGACGGTACATTAGATGGCTGAGCCAAAATTATAATTTCAAGGCTAATAATTAAAGTAGCAATTCTATTCTCAAAAAATTATTTTTAGCTATCGATTTCAACAGTAATTAGACCTCCTTCTTACAAGGGCCATAAACTAGAAAGCTCGGACCCCTTCGGGGATAGGAAGTTTAACGATAGATTTGCAGCACCTATGTTCTAAAAAGACTTCACATGTTATAAACCTCGCCACATATGTTAACCGTATGGAAGATGAAACATTGACCACGTCCTCAGAAGTTGCAAGGGGCACCGCCTGGTCTCTTCTTGGGAATTTAATAGTAAAGGCAGCCGGCTTTTTTTATGTAATATATGTGGCGCGGACAGTGGCGCAGCAGGATGTTGGCGCTTTTTACCTCTCCTTAGGGATTCTGGGTTTTTTCGGCGCTTGGAGAGACCTTGGGCTTCCAAGCGCATTAATTAGGTATGTCCCTTATTTTGAGGGAAGGCGCCAGTTCGCAAAAATAAAAGACCTCTTCAAGTACACCCTTGCGATAAATTCACTAATCGGCATTGCCCTAACAGCAGCAGTTTGGATGGCGGCGGATTGGATTGCAGATTTTTACAAAAATGCCCTACTTGCAGATGCATTAAGGTTTCTTTGCTTTTTTATGCTTATTGAAAGTGTTTTCAAGGTTGGGAACTTCTTCCTCCAAGGGAGGCGCGACATAAAGTCCATGCAGATGATGACCTCTCTTCAGAATGTTCTCAAGCTGGTATTTACAGTGGCTTTCTTTGAGCTTTTCGGGGCATCGCTCTTTTGGCTCTCAGCAGCATTTCTTTTGTCGCATGCAGTCTCAATTGCTTGGTTTTCCCCAAAGATAATCAGTGATTTTAGAAAAACTCCTTATTATGGAGATGGACTTTCTTTCAGGGATCTGTTGCTCCAAATCGCCCCATTTGGGCTGGTTTTAAGCATTATACAGATGATCTCTTTTCTTGTAGCATATTCGGACAGGCTGATGATAGGCTATTTTTTCAGTCCTGAGCATGCCAACCAAGCGATTGCGATTTATTCGCTTGCAACCCTTCTAGCAGTTAACCTGATGGTTTTCCCAGGCTCGGTCGGAAACATCTTCATGCCAATGGTTTCAAGGCTGTTTGCAGTCAAGAAGATGGACTCTATAAGAAAAGTGATGGCAACCTCGCAACGGTGGATGCTTTTTGCCACCCTCCCATTTGCCATTGTAATGATGGGCTTTGCAGGAGAGATGATAACTATTCTATATGGAGAGGCATATTCTGGCGGTGCAAGCGCAATGCTTCTTTTTACTGCTGGTCTGCTTTTCTCATCTTTTACCTACACGATAGCACTTACATTGGCAGGAATGCGGCTTGTAAATCTGGAATTCAAGATAGTGGTCTTGATGGGCATAACAAACGTCGTCCTTAACTTCTTGTTAATACCAATTATGGGGATTGATGGAGCGGCGCTTGCTTCAGCATTGAGCTTTGCGCTTGCAAGCGCGCTCTTTATCTACTATGGAAAGAAAATAATCGGCTTTGAGCCGCCTTTTGGAGCTTACAAGATAGTTGCTGCTGCCTTGGTTGTTTTAGCCATAATTTATCTCTTAAAGCCAACCATCTTGTCGGTTGCTTCTGCCTTGCCAATAATCGGAAGCGGAGAGGCAGGCATTTACCTTACAAAGGTGTTAAAGTTCGGCTTTATTGGGCTGATCGTTGCTGTCTCGGGAGGAGTGTTTGCTGCCCTATGCCTTGCGCTGCGATGCTTTGAAAAGGAAGATGTTGCCATAATGGAGAGGGCTGCCCGAAAAGCGAAAATCCCTGAGATATTCATAGGGCTTGCAAATAGGATTGTTTTATATGGAATTCCGAAAGAAAGAAGAAGGTAAAGAGGCAGTTGCATGTCCCTTTTTGGAACAAACGGCGTCCGCGGAAAAATTGACTTTCTTACCCCTCAGCTTGCCTTTGACCTGGCCGCTTCCTTTGCAAGCTGGTGCCAAGCAAATAGAATTGTGCTTGCCCGCGACATGCGCATGACTTCACCGATGCTTCACTGCGCGGCTCAAGCAGGGATAATGTCTGCGGGAAAGGATGTGCTGGACTTGGGGCTTGTTTCCTCCCCAGTTGCAGAGTGGGCGCTTGAAAAAAATAAGGCAGGCGGGCTGATTATCGTCACTGCCTCGCACAACCCGCCTGAATGGAATGCGCTAAAATTTGTAGACGAAAGGGGCGTGGCAATTTCAAAGGAGCGAGGGGCAGAAATAGAGAAAATGGCGGTTGGAAAGAAGTATAGAAGGGCGGAATGGAGCCATGTTGGGAAAAAAACAGAATTGGCTGGTGCAACCTTGGAGCATGCAAAAGCAGTAGTGAGCAGGGTAGATGCAGAAAAAATAAAGAAAAGAAGGCTTCGCGTCGCCCTTGACTTTGGAAACGGGACTTCAGCCCTTTCAAGGGGGGTTTTTGAAGGGCTTGGCTGCGAGGTGCTTGCCCTAAATGAAAAGATAGACGGCACTTTCCCTGGCAGGCTGTCAGAGCCAGCAGAAGCAAATGTCCAGGAGCTTTTGAAAGCTGTAAAGCTCCACTCGTGTGATTTTGGGGTGGCTTGGGACGGCGATTCTGACAGGGTGATTTTTGTAGATGAAAAAGGCAGCTGGATTGTTGGCGACAAGGGATTTGCCATTTCTGCAAAACAGGCTTGTAAGGAAGCGAAAGGGCAGAAAGAAAAATTTGTGGTGACCACTGTTGCCACCAGCCGAGCAGTGGAAGATGCCTGCGCAGAATTTGGCGCAAGGACAATATACACAAAGGTTGGGGCGCCCTACCTGTCTGAGAAGATGGCGGAACTCGGCGCAAGGGCGGTCTCTGGAGGCGAGGAGGTAGGAGGCATAATATGGCCGCGCTTTTCTCTTGCAAAGGATGGCATATTCGCTGCTGCGAAAATGTGCGAGATGGTCTGCGAACGGAAATTAAGCGAGCTTGTGGCAGGGCTGCCGCTTTATTACAACTCAAAGGCAAAACCTGAAGTTGCAGGCGAAGGCGCAAAGCAGAAGGGGCTAGAGGCTGCAAGAAAATATGCCGAAAAAAGCGGTGGGAGGCTAACCTTGATTGACGGGGTGCGCGTGGATTTTGAGGAGGGCTGGGTAATTGTGCGGGCTTCAGGAACTGAAAATGCGATGCGGATTTTTGCCGAGGCGAAGAGCCAAAAGAGAGCAGATGAGCTCATGAAAGAATATAAAGGAGTAGTTGAAGAAGCACTCAAAGGCTGAGATTTATGAAAATAATTCACGCTTTTGGAAGCCGAGCCTGTGCCATCAAGATGGCTCCTCTTATTAAAGAGGGGATGGCGCGTGGGCACAACAACATTGTTGTTTGGAGCGGACAGCACTATGACGACAACCTCTACCGCGACCTATTTGACGACTTGGAAATCCCAAGACCTGACTATGACATTGAGGCAAAGGGCACTGCTTGTGAGATTGGGGCAAAGATACTTGTAGAGTTTGAAAAAATCTGCAAAAAAGAAAAGCCAGATATTGTGCTAACCCATGGGGACACTTTTACAGCCATGTTCTTTTCCCAGGCAGCGGCTCTTTCCCTTGTCCCTGTAGGGCACGTTGAAGCAGGCTTGCGGACCTACTCATGGGAGCCCTTTCCAGAACAAATCTGCACCAAAACATCTGACGCCTGCTCTGCCCTCTTTTTTGCGCCAACTGAGAAAAACAAAAAAGACCTGCTTTCAGAACACGTCCCAGAAGACAGGATTTTTGTAGTCGGAAACAGCGTGGTAGATGCTGCTCTAAGGCACTCAGAGCTTGCAAAAAAGAAGAGCAGGATATTGGAGCGGTTTAAGGTTAAGCGCCCTTTTGTCTTTTGGTCTTGCCACAGAAAAGAAAACCTGCTGTCTGAAAAAAGGATGCGCGGAATATTTGATTCGCTTCTTGAATTGAGCGAGGTGAATTTTTTCTGCTCAGTGCTTCCTTCAACGCAAAACGCCGCTGAAAAATATAGCTATGCCCCTAGGCTTAAAGCTGCAAGGCACATCTATTGGGAACCTTGCCTGCCGAAATACACCGATTCGCTGAGGCTCATGCTGGAAGCAGACTTGGTGCTGACAGATTCAGGGGGCATGCAGGAGGAGTGCGCTGCCCTGCACATTCCTTGCCTTACCCTGCGCTATGTGACAGACAGGCCAGAATCGGTTGAGGCAGGCGCAAACAAATGCATTGGATGTGAAAAGGAGAACATAATGAAAGAGGCTCGGCTTGTGCTGAACAACAAGGAAGTTGCTGACAGGATGCGAAGGGCTAAAAACCCGTATGGGGATGGAAAAACTTCGCAGAGGATATTTGATATAATAGAAAAATTTGAGGGAAAAATGGAGCGGTGGGAAAAAGAAATTAGAAGATAGGCTGCCTATGCGCCAAGGAGGTTGTCAAGAGAGGCAGTCCTTCTAAAATCGATGGCAACTTGCTCAAGGACTCTTTTTAGATTTTCAATTTCGCTGTTATTACTAGAACCACCAGAGGCTGGGCTGTTTGCAATGGGGGGATTCTTTTTAGAGGCATCCAGCAAGCGCTGGCCTCCATTGAAAAAAACCTCAAACTCGGCCGAGCGAACCTTTGCGCTATAGAGTCCGTTCATAGCACTATCGATAGCTGCTGACCTATCTGGAAAGTTGCTTGGAGTAGTCTTGATTATCTTCTTCACTGCCCTGCAAACTCGCATGTAATTGTCGGGCCTTAGGTGCTGTTTTAAAGTATCTATTTTATTTGCAGCTACCTCTGCAGGATGCTTTGCTTGCATCATAAATGGTTTGGAAGGCATGTTGGCACCTCGGTTTCATGTCTATATTTATACATTTTTGTATATTTTATGCTAATGAGGATTTTTAAGCATTATTGAACAAAAATGTCAATGTGCTTGGCTATTTGGAAGAGAGGTTTGCAGGCAACTATGCAAAGCTAAAGGTAGTTTCCAGCATGCTCAGGCTTGGCTTAAAAGTTGACAGGGCAGGAAGGATTTACTGTGGCGAAATTGAGCTTGCCCCTGCAAAAATGGGAAGGGCCCTGGGAGTAGATAGAAGGGTGGTAATTGAGACTGCAAAGCAAATTGCCGCTGACCCAGAGCTTTTCCCGATATTCTCATCCCTTCTTCCCACTGCAAATGTAAGCGGAGCTGCAAAATTTTTCGGCCACGATGTCATTGAAATTGAGGCCAACCCATCATCAGTCGGGGTGGTGAATAAAGTGGCAGAGGTGCTTGCAAAAAACAAGGTGGTAATACGCCAAATAATTGCTGATGACCCTGACTTATATCCTGAGCCAAAGATGCACTTGGTGGTGCAAGGCAGATTGCCCCAGAAGGTTATGGCTAAGCTTCGCGCTCTTGGGCTGGATTCGGTTTCTTTTAAATAGGTTTGCAACTGAATAGAAGGGGTAATTTTATGGTCAAGGCAGTTGTTTTATGCGGCGGCAAAGGCACTAGGCTGCGCCCATATACTTACACCATCCCAAAGCCGATGCTCCCTCTTGGAAAAAGGCCTATCTTGGAATATGTTCTGGGGAGCCTGAAGCGGGCGGGAATAACTGAAATTTACCTCACGGTTGGTTACCTTCATGAGCAGATTGAAAAATACTTCCGCGATGGGGAATGGCTTGGGCTCAAGCTCCATTACTCTGTTGAAACCGTAGAGCTTGGCACCGCAGGTTCGATAATCCCGCTTATGGAGAAGTTCAACGAAACCTTTGTGGTTATGATGGGCGACCACCTGTCAAATGTAGAGATTGACAAGATAGTGGAATTTCACAAAACGCGGGATGGGATTGCTACAATAGCGCTAAATAGGAAGGGCGTGCCCCTTGAGTATGGGGTTGCGGACATGGAAGGAGACAGGATTGTCAGATTTCGCGAAAAGCCAATTGTAGAGAACCTTGTGAATGCAGGCGTCTATGTTTTTGAGCCCGAGATATTTGATTATATAAAGCCAAAGGATGACTTTGCTTCAGATGTCTTTCCACGCCTTTTGGCAGAGAAAAAGAGAATAAACGGATATGTCTTTTCAGACTACTGGCTGGACATAGGCAGGACAACTGACTATGAGCACATAAACCAGTTCATTTCTGTGATTGACCTTGTCAAAGCAACTGATGAAAAGAAGTAGGCTTTGTTTTTAGCAATTCTTTTAGCCCCTCTTCCAGCCTGACTTTTGGGTAGTAGCCTATCTTTCTTTTTGCAAGCGAAATATCTGCCACGCTCCGCATTATCTCGCCTTTTCTTTGAGGGAGAAATTGCGGAGTGCACGGCCTGCCTGCCACTTCGCACATTTTGTTGAGAAGCTCAATCACTTTTGTTTCCTTCCCAGAGCCAATATTGATAGGCGTATCAGAGGCTTCTGATTCAATGGCAAGGAGAAAGGCAGATGCCGCATCTTTCACATGGACAAAGTCGCGAGTCTGCCCTCCGTCCCCATAAATAATCGGCTGCTTCCCTTCTTGCAAGGCAGAGGCAAATTTTGCCACTACTCCTGAGTAAGGAGAGAGTGGGTTTTGCCCCTGCCCATAAACATTGAATAGCCGCAGCACCGTATTGTTCATCCCATAAAGCTTGCTATAAAGAATGACAAAGTGCTCGGCTGAAAGCTTGGATGTGCCGTATGGAGAAAGCGGGGCTGTGGGGTGAGATTCGGAAATTGGAAGATGCACTGGATTTCCATATACTGCCGCTGAAGAGGCAAAAACAACCCTGCTGACGCCTACACGGCGCGCGCACTCCAGAACATTCAGTGTTCCCTGCACATTCACCTGAAAGTCTGAAAATGGGTTGGATATTGAGGATTGGACGTCAATTAGCGCTGCAAGGTGTATTACACTCTCTGCTCCCTTAATCAGCCTTTCAAGCCTCGCACAGTCAAGAACTGAGGCTCGGACAAATTCGGCTCGCGTTGCCAGTGGCGGAGGGGCGATGTCGATTATCCTGGCCTCTTTTCCTTTTTCATAAAGCTGCCTGCACACTTCAGAGCCTATGAAGCCTGAGCCACCGGTTACTACAATCATAGCAGCCTACCGTATAAGAAAATAGCAAGCAAAGCACATAAGCCTTCCGCAACTATGAAAACAAGAACCAGCTTTTTTTCAGAAATTCCCCCAAAGGAGCTCATAACAAACTGCGCTAGTGACCGGACTTTGCCTTCTGCGGGGTAAAGCTTGCCTGCCCTAAGCTCGCCCCACCATTTTGTAGAAGGAAAGCCATTGCGCGCTTTTATGAAAAAGTCGATTACATGCGGAATTACAAGTATCGCCCCTGCTGACTCTAGGTTGCCTATTATCACTGCGGTGGCAAGGGCAGCCCCTATTGAAAGGTTGCCAATGTCTCCTGGGAATACGCGGGCAGGGTACCAGTTGTATGGAAGGAAGGCAAGCAGGGCGCCCAGCATGCTGGCAGCTATAAGCGCCATTTCAGTTGAAGAATGCAAAATGGAAAGAATGAGAGTGGCTGCAAACATCACTGCACCCATGCCTGCCTCAAGCCCATTGAAGCCTGCAAGCATGTTGGTCAGGTTTGAGGCAACTGTGACTCCGAGTGGGATGAGCAGAATTATGTAAAAAATTCCAAAGTCAAATTGCCCGATGAAAGGAAGGGAAATTTCAGTGCTTCCAGCAGCGCTTACTGCAACAAGGGGCAGGGCAGCTGCCATGGGCAAGACAGCCTTTACCGCCTGCCTCATTGAGAACAAGTCGTCATAGGTGCCTATCAAGGCGATTATGGATATTGTAAGCAAGGCAGCCAGGATTTCTGCCAGCTTAAATGGGTAGCCAAAAAAGGTTTGAAGGGCAACTGCAAGCAAGAGAGAGCCTATAACTCCTCCTACGATGGCTAGCCCGCCCATTTCTGCAACTTCAGGCTTGCCTTCCTTGTTTACATCTTTTCCAGTCATGCCAGAGGCAAGGGCCTTGCGTATTATTATCGGGACGGCAAGAAAAGAGATGGCAAATGAGGTTAGAAAAATGGCGATTATTGGGTTTAGGTCCATTTATTCCACCTTGAAGACAGCGACTTTCCCTTTGCCATACACCTTCGCAATGCCTTCAGCTTCGCCTGCGTATAATTTCAAAAAGAACGGAGGGCCTCTTTCGCCTGTCATGACAATAAGCCTGTTTGTTGGTGAATGGAAAGGCTGGTCCT
Organism: Microcaldota archaeon; assembly: GCA_026413805.1. Taxonomy (GTDB): domain Archaea; phylum Micrarchaeota; class Micrarchaeia; order Anstonellales; family Anstonellaceae; genus UBA10161. The sequence continues at coordinate 8,479 of JAOAKE010000012.1, forward strand.
TTTGCAAGAGGAACATTCGTGATATGGGGATGTTTGCGTAGGGCATCCCGCTTGAGTCTATAAGCTGCCCATCAGACAGGCTGAGCCTGCCGCTTGCGTCAACCTCGCGGACGAGGTTGCCGCCAAAAGAAGAGAAAAAAACAGCATAGGTTCGCTCATTGTAGGTGAAATTGCTTGCAAAGCGGTATGCCTCATAGCCTCCTTTTTCAGATAGGTCAGCATTGTCAAGGTCTGAAAGAGAAAGCAGGATGTATTCGCCTTTCGCTGGAGGGCTTTCCCCGCTTAGCAAAAAGTCTGAAAGTGAGGAATGGTTTTTGATTTGGGAGTTTGGAAGGTAAAATTGAGCTGGGGCAGTTGAGCCCGCTACATTGAGAGTTATGCTGCTGTTTGAAAGGTGAATAAGGGCATCTGTCAGGTCTGCGTCATAAAAGAGAGGCCTATTAGGAGAATAAAGCTGGTAGAACACCGCACAAGAAACCGACATAGAAATAAGGAGCATCCCAAGGGCTGCAAAAACCTGGCCCTCCTTAAAATCATAAAAATACAAGAAAAAGGGCAAAACAGGGGCAAGAAGCACTGCAGCTGCAAGCGATTTGATTGCGTCTTCACTTTGCAAGAAGGACAAGCCAAATACTGAAATAAAGGCGATGAGGAATACTGAAAGTAGCTTAACTTTCTTGCTTAGCCGCTCATAGAAAAGCTGGTGGCTGGCTTCTGCTGCTGGAAAAACAAGCAAAACCGCCCCAGCCAAAGGGCTTGTTGCACTAATTGCCAGGGCTGAGAAAAAAAGCAGGACCGATTGCAATGAAGCTGCTGCAAGGAAGAACAGCAAAACCGAAACTGAGGCAACTGCAACCAAGAAAGGAGAGTTGGTTAAAAGCTGGGCGAAATTGCCAAGTGCGATTGAAAGCGGCTTGTCTTGTGGAAGAAGGAATGAAGAGGCGGAAAAAATTATTGCTGCGATTATCATATAAGGCAGCCTCCGGTCCTCTTTGAGGTAGGCAGGTATTGCAAATGAAAGTGACATTGCGACCCCTGCAAGTGCAAATGAGGAGCTGAAAAAACCTGCAAGGGCAAAGAGGGGGTAGGCAGGCAGGATGACAAGCCTTTTCTGCCGTGCTACATAGAGGGCAAGAAAAAGGGAGGAAAAGGTAAAAAGAGCGGCAGCAAGCTGCTCTTCAGAGACAACTCCTGGGAGAAAGCTGAACATCGCTTGGAGGGAGAGGGTGAAAAGCAAAACTGAGAATGCTGCTGCGCTTCTTCTGATTGAAATTTGGCGGAGGGCAAGATAAACAACAACGCTGATTGAGGCAAGAAGCAAAGAAGGTAAAAACAGAAGGAATGAGGAGATGGTAGTTGAAGATTCAGGTGGGAGGGACAAAAGCGAGGAGTATAGCTTTTCTGCTTGGGCCATCAGCCCCATAAAAGGGGAGCTGTGAGCCCCAAGGACAGCATTTTGAAGCCCAATTGCAACTGAAAAGTCATGAAGGGTATGTTTTGCGGGAAAGTGCCAAAACCCAAAGGCAGCCAAGAATAGCAAAAGGGATGCAAAAAGCTCCATCTTTTCAAATTTCTTTGTGATGAATGACAGGTCTGCCAAGTCTATCCCTCTTTCAGAAGCTCCTCTGCCCTTTTTGAAGATATGTTTTTTTCAAGCACCATCTTTTTAGCAATCTCGTCTACCCTCTTGCCCTTTGCGCCTGCAGCTATCGCTACATTGCGGGCATGCAGCTCCATGTGGCCTTTTTGGATTCCCTCTGTGGAGAGGGCGCGCAAGGCTGCAAAGTTTTGCGCCAGGCCAACTGAAGCCATGATGCAGGCAAGCTCGCTTGCGCTTTTTACCCCTAAAATGGCAAGGGCAGTGGCAGCAGAAGGCAAGGATTTTATGGCTCCTCCGACTATACCAACTGCGAGTGGAAGCTCTATTTCTCCTTGCAGGTCGCCGTTTGGAAGCTTGCGGTAGCGCGTGAGAGGAAGGTATCTGCTTGAGATTGCTGCGTAGGCATGGGCCCCTGCTTCCACTGCGCGCCAGTCATTTCCTGTTGCAACTGCAACTGCATCAATCCCGTTCATTATCCCTTTGTTGTGAGTTGCTGCGCGGAATATGTCTGCTTCTGCAAATGCCCAAGCGTCAAGGATGCCCTCCACAGCATCTTCTCCTATTGTTTCTTTTTTCCAAATTGCAGTCGCCCTTGCCAACCTAAGCACTGCAAGGTTTGTCAGTATCCTCAAGCGCGCCTTTCCGCCGGCAATTTCAGCTACTTTTGGTGCGGCGCCTTCCAAAATGGTATTTACTGTGTTTGCGCCCATTGAGTCCCGCACATCTATGTGGAATTCTGCAATCACCATGCCGCCCCGCTTTGTTTCAACCGCCCGAGCAGAAAAGCCGCGCAGCCCTCCGCCGTAGGCAGCGATGTTTGCAGCAAAAGGCTCAGCTGCTTTTAATACCTCTGCCCTTGCGCTGTTAAGCCTGCTTGCCGCTTCTTTTGCATTTTTTGCCCCAACTATTTGTATTTGCCCTATCATGATTGGTGGATCTGCGCTTGCAGAAAAGCCGCCTGTGTCTCGGCAGAGCTTGGCGCCATGCGAGGCAGCTGCCACAACTGAAGGCTCCTCTATGCTCATAGGCACAAGCACCTCTCGACCATTGACGATGAAGTTAGTGGCTATTGAAAATGGGAGCCCATGAATGCCAATAACATTCTCGCTAATTTTGTCTGCAATGGAGAAAGGAAGTGGCGAGTCAGAGTGCAGCTGCCTTCTTTGCTCTTCACCCAATCCTGCAAATGAAGAAACTCGATCAATCCGCTCTTTTCTCCCAAGCTCGTAAAACCCAGAAATGGCTGAAGATTTTTTTTCCATCATAGCACCTAGCCTATTTTCTTGCAGATTCTATATAACAGATTAGCTTGTATGCGAGCCTTGCTGCAAGAAAATCGCTTGCGTGGTTGGAAGGGATTGGCGCAAGCTCAACAATGTCAAACCCAACCACCCTTTTTTGCCTTGCCACTTCGCCAAGCAGCCTGCAAACCTCCTTCCATCGCAGGCCCCCTGGCTCGGGGGTGCCAACTGCTGGGCATTCAGATGGGTCAAAGGCGTCCAAGTCAAAGGAAATATAGACTTCTTCCTTTAGCCTCTTTGCCACTTCTCCTGGCTCAAACTCCGCCCCAAAAACATCTGCCTTTTGCTTTTTGATCTCTTGCGCTTCTTCGTGGCTGTAGCTTCGCACCCCGACAGATACCGCGTGCAGTTTTTCCCTGCACCTGCGCATCACGCAGGCATGATTGTACTTCGTGCCCTCGTATTCGTCGCGCATGTCTGCATGTGCGTCTATGTGGAGCACTGAAAGGCTCTTTGAACGGGGGGCAAGCGCCCAAAAAGCCCCTATTGAAACTGAATGCTCCCCCCCAAGCAGTATGGGGACTTTTCCTGCCTTTAGCACTTCTTCTACTGCCTCCTGCACAAAGTGGCAGTTTCGCTGTGGGTTTCCCCTGTCGCACTCAAGCTCCTCGGCTGTGTGAATCCCGGCATCTGAAAAGTCCTTCCCCAGCTCTATATCGTATGTTTCCACTTGGCGCGATGCCTCAATAATTGCATGTGGTCCGTTGCGCTGCCCAGCCACATAAGAGGCAGTGGAATCGTATGGGGCAGAAAGCACGACATACTTGGCTCTATCCAACGCACTTTGAACGCCCAGAAAAGCATGGGGAACCCCGCTGTGAAAAATGTGCATAACCCTCCCTGCGAGAATGGGAAAATTAGTGCTTTTAAACCCCAGCCCTGTTAAACTCCACATATGAAAAAGCTCCTTGCCTACAAGCGGCTGTTCAGGATTGAGCATGCACTGCTCTTGGCGGCTGCTGTGCTATTTGCAGAGGTTTTGGTCTGCAGGGCACTTGGCATTCCAATGCCTGCCATTGACATTGTCCTTCTTTCCCTTGCTGTGCCTGTCTTTATTGAGATGGGAAGCTTTGCCCTCAACGATTGGTTTGATGTGGAAACCGACAGGGAAAACAAAAGGGAGGACCGGCCGATAGCGGCTGGTGAAATAAAAAAAGAGCATGCCCTATATGCATCAGCCATAGCATATGCAATCGGGATAGCAGCAGCCATCCCCCTGCCCCCAAGCGCCTTGCATATCGCAATCCTCTTTGCAGGGCTTTCAGTCTTCTACAGCTGGTTCTTGAAGGACATCGCCCTTGTTGGAAACATATACATAGCTTCTTCAATGGCAATTCCCTTTGTCTTTGGAAATTTCATCGCCTATCAGCAGCCCTACCTTCCTCTTTTTGCAATAGCCCTGGTCGCATTTGTCGCTGGCCTTGGGAGGGAGATAATCAAGTCTGTTGAGGACTTGGAAGGTGATGTGAAGCACAGGAAGAGCAAAACCCTGCCAGTAATTGTCGGAAAGAAAAACGCCATATTTTGCGCCTCTGCCTGCTACTTTGCCCTTGTCCCGCTTTCATTTTTGCCATATTATTTTGGCTTGCAGATGAACCTTATTTCGCTCGGGCTGGTAATCTCCACTGCCCTTGCCTTTGCAGGCATGGGGATAGAGGTTGGCAGGAGACCTGCCCAACAGATGCTGGAGGCTGCAAGAAAGGCATCCTTGCTTGCCTTGGCAGTGGGGCTGGCGGGATATGCTGCGAGCCTCATATAAAGCTTTCTTACTAATTCTCTTTGGAGGGAGGGGCCATGGTTGAAGTGATAACAAAGACAGACTTGCCGCTGAAGCTTTTCTCGCGCGGAAAAGTGCGAGACACCTATGAGCTGCCTGATGGAAATTTGCTCATGGTGGCAACCGACCGACTATCTGCTTTTGACGTGGTTTTTGGAGAAGGGATACCCTACAAGGGACAGGTTCTTACCCAACTTTCGCTTTTCTGGTTTGAAAAGCTGAAAGGCATCATTGAAAACCACTTGATTTCCACTGAAATTCCAAGCGGGCTTCCAAAATACCTGAAAAACCGCAGCATGGTGGTAAAGAGGGCAAAGCCCATTAAGCTAGAATGCGTTGTGCGGGGATACTTGGCAGGCTCGGGATTGAAAGAATACAACGAAAAGGGGACGGTCTGCGGCATTAAGCTTCCTGCTGGCTTGAAAAACTCAAGCAAGCTGCCCAAGCCCATTTTTACACCAAGCACAAAGGCAGATGTCGGGCACGACATAAATGTAGATGAGAAAGAAGGAAAAAGGATAGTGGGCGAAGAGACTTTTGAGAAGATAAAGGCCCTCTCGCTAAAAATTTACTCCACTGCTGCTGACTACGCCCTTTCGCGAGGCATAATCCTTGCAGATACAAAATTTGAGTTTGGTTTTTACAATGGCAAAATAATCCTGATTGATGAGGTTCTAACCCCTGATTCATCGCGCTACTGGCCGGCTGATGGCTACCAGGAGGGAAAAAACCAGCCATCGTATGACAAGCAGTTTGTACGCGATTACCTTGAAGGCACTGGGTGGGACAAAAAGCCCCCTGCGCCAAGGTTGCCTGCGGATGTGATTGCCAAGACAAGCGAGAAGTATATAGAAGCTTATGAAAGGCTGACTGGTAAAAAATTCGTTAGGTAGGTGGTTGAAATGGCAGAGGTATTGGTGCTATTGGGAAGCGAATCGGACATGCCGATTGCAAACAAAGTAAAAGAAGAGCTTGACAAGCTTGGGATATCAAATGAAGTTAAAGTGGCATCCGCCCATCGCACGCCTGACTTGGTGGACAAGCTGGTCAAAGAAAGCGATGCAAAGGTGTTCATAGGCATTGCAGGCCTCTCTGCTGCCCTGCCAGGAGTGATTGCCTCCAAGACAAAAAAGCCTGTAATCGGGGTGCCTGTCAATGCAAAGCTTGGTGGCCTGGACGCCCTCCTTTCAATTGCCCAGATGCCCCCTGGCGTCCCAGTGGCAGCAGTGGGAATTGACAATGGAAAAAATGCGGCTGTTTTGGCTGCCAGGATACTTGCGCTTTTAGACAAGAACTTGGAGAAGAAGATTTAGAGGTGATTTTATCCCAGCATCCCTGTCAAGCCAAGCTACCAAAAATGAAGCCACCTTGAGCAAGTGCGCTGTTAGCGGGAATGCAGTGCCGACAAAAGAAGGATTGGTGCGGTGCAACTCTGAAAAAGAATGCAAATTCAAGGTAAAAAGTGGCGGAATTTTTTTCTGCATAGGGCTTTTGATAGAAAAGAATAGCCACTACTCCGCTTCCCCAAAAATGTGATTTTTGTGTTTTTTCCAGAAATTTTGAAGAATTGCAAGCGGGGCCCACAAGTGGTGCTGCCAAAAGACATTGGCATTATCTTGGCTTATTCTGGGGTGGGAAAAAATTCTGTGGTGGTAGATGCTGGCAGCGGAAGCGGCTGGCTGGCAATAGCCCTGGCAAATGTTGCAAAGAAAGTGATAAGCTACGAATGGAGAGAAGAGTTTGCAGAATTGGCAGAAAAGAATGCAAAAAAGGCAGGAGTTTTGGGAAGCTTGGAAATAAAGAGGAAAAATGTGCTTGACGGGATTGACGAGCGAGAAGTTGACTTGGTCACCTTGGACATGGCTGATTCTGACAAGGCTGTCCCATTTGCCTACATGGCTTTGAAAAAAGGCGGCATGGTGTTTGGCTACCTGCCCCATGTAGAGCAGGCGAAAAAATTCTACGAGGCATGCAAACAGAGCGGATTTGGAGAGATACATATGCTAGAGGCAATTGTGCGAAATTACCTGGTTCGCCAAGCAGGGGTGCGCCCTGAAAACACTGGCCTGACGCACACTGCGTATATAGTGTTTGCGGTTAAGGGATAAACAGATGATTGGTCGCGCCCTAAGCCTCATAAACAATTTATATGCCTTTGGAGAAAATCTCTTTGGTGATTTGTTGGTTGACCTGAAAATGACTTTTGAGGCATCAAAGCTTTCCATAGCTGGAATGGTGGGGCTGTGGCTGCTTGCAACTGTTCTCTCTTTTGCAGCTCCTTTTTGGGGAGGGTTGCTGGGCTTGGCGCAGTTTTTCATCATCAACCCATTGCTGCTTGGCTATGCAGGGTACCTTGCTGCAAAAAAATTCGGCTCTGACCTTGTCGGCGGGGCTGCTGCTGGCGCACTTTCAGGATTAGTGGCAAGCGCGGTAATGGGAGTAGCAGGCCTGCTTCTTGTGATAGTAGGCATCGGTTCTGCGGCTTCCAAAATAGAAGACGCAGTAGCTGAGACAGGAATATACAGCACCTTTTTAGTGGGCGCAATGATAATTGGGGCCCTGATAAGCGTTGCAATTCATACAGTAGGCGGGGCAGTCTGCGGCACAATTGGGGCATTTGTAGCCAAGAGAAAGTGAGCACGAAACTCAGTTGCAACGCGCAGCAAAGAAAGCGCAGGCAAGAGGCGCATGCGGACATTTATGCTTTATAATCGCAACAGCCTAATCTGTTGGGTGCAACTATGTACCGTTCGCATTACATTTCTGAAGCAATGAAGACAAGGGACAAGGAAGTGGCGGTCGCAGGGTGGGTGCATGAGGTTCGCGACTTGGGAAAGCTGAAGTTTGTCCTCTTGCGCGACCGCACAGGGATAATTCAGGTTACTGCAAAAAAGGGGGTTGCAGATGAAAAAGTGCTTGCGGCGATGGATGTGCCCAAGGAGACTGTAGTCAGCGTCACTGGAAAGGTTGTGGCAAGCAAAATTGCTGAAGCAGGCTGCGAGCTTATCCCGACCAAATTTGAAGTGCTAAATGAGATTAGCAAAAAGGTGCCATTTGAAGTCACTGGCAAGGTGCCAGCAGACTTGGATGTCCGGCTGGATTTCCGCTATGTGGATTTGCGGACAAAAAACACTGCAGCCATCTTCAAAATCCGCTCTGAGATAGCCTTTGCCTTCAGGGAAGCTGTTCGCTCAATGGGGTTTGTGGAGATTCACCCCCCAAGCATTGTTGAGGCTGCAACAGAAGGCGGGGCAGAGGTATTCAAGGTGCAGTATTTTGAAAAGGAGGCCTACTTGGTGCAGTCGCCTCAGCTTTACAAGCAGCTTGCAGTAATAGGCGGAATGGACAGGGTGTTCATGACTGTCCCTGTGTTCAGGGCAGAAAAGCACAACACCCTGACGCACCTAAACGAAGCGACACAGATGGACATAGAGGCTGGGTTCATAACTGACAAAGAGGCAGTGGATTACCTGGAAAAGGTATTCCTCCACATCCTTTCGCATGTGAAAAAAGAATGCGAGGAGGAGCTCAAGACCCTCAAGCGCGAGCTTGCTGTCCCCTCAAAAATCCCAAGGCATACCTACACCGAGCTTGTGGAAAGGCTTAACGAGGACAAAGAGGCATTCAAGTGGGGCGAGGACTTTTCGCGGGAGACTGAGGCGCTTTTGGCCGATGAGCTTGGATATTCCACCTATTTTGTCACCGAGTGGCCCACTGCTATCCGGGCATTTTACTCAATGCCTGATGAGAACAACCCAAAAATATGCCGCGCATATGACCTGAATTTTGAATCGCTTGAAGTAGCCTCGGGTGCACAGAGGATTCACAAGCCAGAAATTCTGATTAAGCAGCTGAAAGCACGCAATCTCAACCCCTCTGACTTTGAATTCTACATAAATGCTTTCAGGGTGGGCGCTCCGCCACATGCAGGCTGGTCAATCGGCTTGGACAGGCTGAATATGAAAATATGCGGATTGCACAACATCCGCGAGGCTGTGCTTTTTCCACGAGACAGGGTAAGGGTGCGGCCCTAAGTTAAGCTAAAACTTATTAGCTTTCTGAGTGGAGTTAAGCAAGTGCAAGAAAAAATAGGCTAAGGCGGACCAGTATGGGAATGGATTTGTTTGTAGATGCCATAACCTTGCTTAGCGCACTGCTTTCGCTTGCCGCCTTGTATATCTCGGTAGAGGTTTTCAAAAAATACAAAAAGACCTCGCACACTTGGGGGCTCCTTTTGGTCTGTGTTGCAATAATAGCATTTCACCGAATCTCCATCTTCTTTTGGAGCGTGGATTTGGTAAAGGCAAGCCCGCAGGAGGTCCTGCTCTTTTCCTCAATTGTCTTCGGGATACTTTCTTTGATTGTCTTTTTGGCAGCAGTAGAGACAAAAAAGATGTTTGAGTCCTATCGGCTTGTTGAAATTCAAGGAGCCAAAAGGCTCGCAGAAGAGCTTGAAAAAGCTGCAGAAAGCGCAGTCAGGAAAAAAAGAGGCAGCTAAATGGAAAAATGGGCCTGCTCTCAAGCCTGCTCGTAGAAGACGACGCCTGAATCGGTCTTTTCTACTTGGTATGTTTTCCCTTCTACAACTAATATAACGGGCTTTCCAGGGAGGGCGTAGCCTATTTGCTCCCTCTGTTGCGGGGTTAATTTGCCTTGTATGTGCTCGGCATCTACCTTGCGCAGCCCCTTTGAGTCAAAAGTTGCCCTGTCAAAATACCACCTTGGGTATCTTGTCAGATACATCAGCACCACGACTACATACACCACTAAGGCTGAGGCTGCCAGCGACTTGGCAGAGGAAAGGTAGGAGGACATGTATTTGAGCCCAAGCGAAACCAGAAAGAGGAAGGCAAATGAAACCCCGCAGAGAAGCAGGCTTACAAGCCCCATGCCGCGCATTTCGCGCATTTCATTTCTCTTGTAAAATCCGGCAGAAAGGGAAGCGCCAATAATAAGTGAAAGGAAGATGTTGACGCCTGCGATGTCCTCAGTCTTTCCCTGCAGATTGAACAGCACGAAATTGAGCAGGACAAGCGAAAAGATGCCTGGCAGGCTGGCTGAAAGCAGCCTGTTTGCTGCTTTCTCTATAAGCGGTTTGAGGCGGCTGGCTGCTCCCTGCGCACCATTTGCCTCACGCGCAAAGTTGAAAAGCGAAAAATGTACTTCGGGGCTGTATATTATCTGAAAAACCGAGATTGCAAACAGCAGGGCGCCAAGCGGAGAAAGCAGCGATTCCTGGGTCGCCCGGTCCAGCCAATTGTAGATGGTTGTTGAAGTAGAAACAGATCAGAGAAGCAATATGAAGCAGATGCCAGCCCCTATGAACGTCAGCATCAGCGTGGTTAAAGATAGGCAGCTTATGCTTGCAGCCAGCCCGAAAAGAGCTGCTACCAGCATGAAAAATGCAAAAGCCAGCAAAGACGCGGCTATATAAGTGAGCATGGGCATTGCGGCAATGCTTGCAGCGCCATAATCTGAAAATGCAATGGCGTAGAGGGAGAGGGCTGCAAGCGCAACAAAATAAACGATGCCCAGTTGAGCCTTTTTAGAAGCTGCACAGTTTTTTTAGCCGCCGAAATCTATTTAAATTCTCTTCATTATAGAAAGACCTGCGAATTTTGTCGGCTGGCGGGATGCCGACGATAGGAAGTTTGCTGATGCCCAGGCGGGCACACCGGAACTAAAATTGGCTAATAGAATTCATCTGCCCGCGCTCCATGGGAATGCGATCCTTTCGCGTTCGACGCACGCTTCAGGCAAGAACAAGAAGAAAGCGATAGAGTGCTTGACCGCTGATTTAAAGTATCAGCTAGCGACGCAGTACTTCTTAGGACTCCAGTTGATCCTGCTGGAGGGCACTGCTATCAGAGTACGCCTAAGCCATGCAAATCTGCCCGGCGA
>JAOAKE010000013.1:0-17541 GCA_026413805.1 Microcaldota archaeon
AGCCTATGCTGAGCAGGAAAATCAACAGCATTTTGAGCCAAGGCAGCTATAACCACCAAGCTTCCTGCTTTTTACTGAAGGCAGGCAAATCCAGCCCAAAGGAAGTGTTAAGCGAACTTTCTGCATCGGACAATGGGCTTAGCCAAGAAGAGGCAGATAGCAGGCTAAGGCAGTATGGAAAAAACGAAATTGCGCAGGAAAAGCCGCCCCCTTGGTATATCCAGCTCATTTCAGCTTTTATCAACCCATTCATAATCATCCTTGTTGTCCTCGGCATCGCCTCATTTTTTACCGACGTGTATATGCAAGAAACCAGCCAACAGGAATGGGCAAAGGTTCTGATAATCTTCACAATGGTATTGGTTAGCGGCACCCTGCGCTTTTGGCAGGAATTCCGCTCGCAAAAAGCTGCTGAAAAGCTGCGCGAGCTTGTCCAGAACAAGGCACTTGTCTTGCGGCGCCCTTCGAGTTCCGAAAATCAGGGCGGAAAGGAGGCGAGAGGCGAGTGGCAGGAGATTCCTGTTGCAGAGCTTGTGCCGGGGGACATCATCCGCCTTTCAGCAGGCGACATGATTCCAGCAGATGTCCGACTTCTTTTTACAGATGATTTTTTTGTAAACCAAGCTGCGCTTACTGGCGAATCAATGCCTGTGGAGAAATACGCTGATTGCACAGCCTCCCAGAAAGACTCAGAAAACTTCTTGGACTTGAAGACGCTCTGCTTCATGGGAACCAATGTCATCAGCGGCACCGCCACTGCCATTGTTGTTGCAACCGGCAACAGGACCTATTTTGGCTCTCTTGCAAAGGCAGTTGTAGGCAAGAGGGAGATGACGAGCTTTGACAAGGGAGTAAATAACGTCAGCTGGCTTCTTATCCGCTTTATGCTAGTCATGGTGCCAATAGTTTTCCTAATTAATGGCTTCACAAAGAACGACTGGCTTCAGGCATTTTTCTTTGCGCTTGCAATTGCAGTTGGGCTGACCCCCGAAATGCTCCCACTTGTCGTCACGGCAAACCTTGCAAATGGCGCAAACACCATGGCAGAGAAAAAGGTCATCATCAAGAAGCTCAACGCAATCCAGAACCTAGGCGCAATAGACGTCCTTTGCACCGACAAGACAGGGACACTGACAGAAAACCGTGTAGTCCTTGTAAAATACATCGGCGTTGATGGGAATGAAAGCGAGAAGGTCCTAAGGTATGCCTACCTGAACAGCTACTTCCAGACAGGGCTGAAAAACCTCCTTGACCAAGCAATAGTGGAGCACATGGAAAAGAATTTTGACTTTTCAGAAGAGCGCAAATACCACAAGGTAGATGAAGTCCCCTTTGACTTCCACCGCCGCCGCATGTCGGTGGCTGTCCAGAAGGGCAAAGAAGAGCACCTGCTAATCTGCAAAGGGGCAGTGGAAGAAGTCCTTGATGCATGCACCCATTTTGACGACGGCAAAAAGATCAGGAAAATTACCAGGAACGAGCAAAAGTTTGCCATGCTCATGCGCAACAACCTAAACAAAGCCGGCTTGCGTGTGCTTGCAGTGGCTTACAAAAAAACCGGCAGGACTGCTTATTTTGATTACAAGCCAAAAGACGAATGCGGCCTCATTCTTGTAGGATTCATGGGCTTCCTTGACCCGCCCAAGCAGTCTGCAAAGGGGGCGATAGAAACCCTTGAAAAGCACGGGGTAAAGATAAAAATCATAACCGGTGACAGCGAAATTATTACACGAAGCGTCTGCAAGCAAGTTCGGCTCAAAAGCGAGCGGGTGCTCTCAGGAAGCGACATAAGTTCCATGAGCGACGAGAAGCTCGCAAAGGAAGTTGAAAGCACAAATGTCTTTGTGAAAATAGACCCCCTGCAAAAGGCACGCATAGTAAGGGCGCTTCGGAACAACGGGCATGTTGTTGGGTATATGGGAGATGGGGTAAATGATGCCGCTGCCCTTCGCGAAGCAGACGTCGGCATATCGGTTGACACTGCAGTTGACATAGCCAAAGAATCCTCAGACATTATCCTGCTTGAAAAGGACCTGCTTGTCCTCAATTATGGAATAATGCAAGGAAGGACTGTCTTTGGCAATATAATGAAGTATCTGAAAATGACCACAAGCTCAAACTTTGGCAATGTCTTTTCAGTCCTTACTGCAAGCGCTTTCCTGCCGTTTCTTCCAATGATGCCCATCCAGCTGCTCACCCAAAACCTGCTTTATGATTTCTCCCAGCTTTCAATACCATGGGATAGGATGGATGAGGAATTCCTCAAAAAGCCCAAAAAATGGGCTGCCGAAGGCATAACCCGCTTCATGCTGTTTATCGGACCTATAAGCTCCATATTTGACATCATTACATTCCTTGTGCTTTGGCATGTGTTTGGGGCTAACTCCATAGAGCACGAATCACTATTTCAGGCAGGATGGTTTGTAGAAGGGCTTCTTTCGCAAACTCTCATAGTCCATATGATACGCACGCAAAAAATACCGTTTATCCAGTCTTCTGCTTCTCCCCCAGTCCTTTTTTTGACTGCTGCAATAATGGCAATCGGCATCCTGCTGCCCTTCACCCCTATTGGAGAGGGAATCGGCTTTGCGCACCTCCCACTGGAATATTTCCTCATCCTCGTCCTTATCCTTCTTTCTTACTGCACCTTAACCCAGCTTGTCAAGACATGGTACATCAAAAAGTTTGGTGAATGGCTCTGATTTTCCAAGCATAAACCAAAAGAAGTGCAGGGGGAGGGATTTGAACCCACGAACGGCTAACCGACAGGATTTCTAAAAACCACCTTGCTGCCCTTGAGATTAAGCCAGCAAAATGATTTTCTGAGTCCTGCGCCTTTGACCAAGCTTGGCTACCCCTGCTTATGCATTCCATATGCGCAAAAGAAGTTTAAAAATTCAACCCCGATGCCCATAATTCTCATAGTGGAGAAGCTCTTTCAAGCTCTTCCTTTTTCTGTTCTTTTGCCCTGATTTTTGCTTTTCGTAGCCAAGGCAAACAACAAGCGGGGCGCTGTCCCCTCCTGTCAGCCCGAGCTCGCGGGCAGCTACGTGCTCATTTACATTTAGTATGCGCGAGCCAATCCCGAGCTCCTCTGCTGCCAGGGCCATTGCCAGCGCAGGCATTGCTATTGACAAATACGCCTCAAAAATCCCGGGCTTGTCGCGCCGAGGATACCCGTACTCGCCTTCCCAATACTTCTTTTTCAACACGATGGCAACTAACATAGGAGGCGGATTTTTCTGCTCAGCATATGAATACATTCCATAGTAAGCTGCTTTCAACAATGCCTCAATTTTTTGCCTCTTCGTCACTATAACAAACTCCCAAGGCTGCAAATTCAAAAAAGAAGGGGACCAGCGTGCAGCCTCTAAAATCCGTCTCAGCTTCTTTCCATCAACCTTCCTGGCTAAAAACTGGCTTGTGCTGTGCCTTCTTTTTGCAAGAGATAAAAAGTCCATGTACATCCATTCAACAATCAGAAATAAATAAATTAGTGTCACTCGTAGCGCAGGGCTTCAACAGGAGAAAGGTCTGCGGCACTTTTTGCAGGGAAAAATCCAGAAACCAGGCCTACTAAAAATGCAAAGACCACCCCGAATATAGCAATTCCAAGGTTGAATGATGCAGAAAGCCCAAAAATGCCTGCCAAATAAACTGTGCCCGCACCAACAGCAACACCCACAATGCCGCCAAGCATGCCAAGCAGCCCAGCCTCAAACAAAAAGATTGACAATATGGTGTTCCGGTCAGCTCCCACTGATTTCATTATTCCTATTTCTTTAGTCCTTTCAAGAACGCTTGTAAACATGCTTGAGGCAATTGAAAGCCCCCCTACAACAAGCGAGATTGCAGCAATTGCCCCCAAAAACACAGTAACAAGCGAGAGGACGCTTGACACAGTCTGCATAATGCTTTCAGAGTCAAGGACAGAGTAGTCTCTATCATCAGGCTTTACCTTTCGGGAGGAGTCAAGCTCAGCCTTTACCTTTTCAACTACTGCCTTGATGTTTGATCCCTCTGCAACAGAAGCGGCGATGTAGTCCATTTCATCCTTTCCAAGCGAATCGTTGAAGACCTCTTTTGAATCCTCATAGTGGATGAATATGCCATTGTCAAGGTCGCTTCCAAATGAGCTTCCACTCTCTTTCAAGATGCAGATTACCCTGTATTTCTTTCCATTAATAGTCAGGTAGCTGTTGACATTCACTTTTTTGTCGCTTCCAAATCCCTCTGCAGCCATTTTTGAGCCAAGCCCGACCACTTTTCGGTCATTGTCAAGCAGGAACCTTCCCTCCGCAACCTCAAAGAAAGACATCTTTTGGAAAAGGGCGGGCTCAATCCCATTTATTGTGGCAGTTATCGCCTTTCCTTTATATTCCACTGTAGCACGCCTTTCAGTAAGGCGCGTTATGTCCTGGAGCTCTGGAACTTTGCGCAGGGCTTCTACATCCCTTTCGGTCAATTTTCCGCTGGACGGGGTTAGAAGCCCTCCCCCAATGCTTCCTGACTGCAAGGCAGATTCGGAGTAGGGCAGGACGTATATAGTATTGGCGCTGAAGGATTCCAGCTCTTTTTTTACAGAATCGTTGAATCCTTCCCCGATTGTCAAAAGCGAAACCACTGCCGCAATGCCTATGACGATTCCGAGGATTGTCAGCCATAGCTTGCCTTTTCTCTGTATGATGCTTCTGACGCAGTATCTCACCATCTGGATGAACTTCATAAGATCACTCGTACCTGAGCGCCTCAACAGGAGGCAGGTCTGCTGCTCTTTTTGCAGGAAGATAGCCAAAAATCATGCCAATTAAGAAAGCAAAGGCAACTCCCCCAAGCCCTATCCATATGTCCGGGAAGGCAGGCAGCCCAAAATAGTTCCCCACAAAGACAAGAGCAGCTGCAATTAGAGAGCCAAAAACTCCCCCAAGCATGCCAAGCAGCCCAGCCTCAAACAAGAAGATTGACAATATGGTGTTCCGGTCAGCTCCCACTGATTTCATTATCCCTATTTCTTTAGTCCTTTCAAGAACGCTTGTAAACATGCTTGAGGCAATTGAAAGCCCCCCTACAACAAGCGAGATTGCAGCAATTGCCCCCAAAAACACAGTAACAAGCGAGAGGACGTTCCCGATTCTCTCCTGTATCGTTTTCGGGTCAATTACTGAGTAATCCCTATTGTCGCTTCTTACCTTATGCGAGGCATCCAGCTCTTCTTTTATCTGCGCCACCACCTCAGATGTGTCCGCCTCTTCTTTTGTCTTTAAGACGATGGCGCTGACTTCGTCTTCCCTAAGCACGCTTTTGAATAGCTGCCTGGCATCTTCAAAATGCAGGAAAATCCCATTTTGCGTCCGTGCTCTTCCAAAAACATTTGTGGATTCTTTCATTACTCCAATCACGCGGTATCTCTTGCCGTTTATTGTCAAGTAACTGCCTACTCCCACCTTTTTGTCTGACCCAAAAGCGCCATCTGCAATTTTCGGGCCTATTATCACCACTCCCCTATCTTCTGCCTGCAAAAATCGACCGGCATCCATCTCAATTGCTATTGTTTTTTCAAATACCCCTGGCTCAATTCCGCTGACCATGGTGCTTATCTCTTTGTCCTTGAATGCTACGCTTGCCCTTGCCATCGTAAGCCTGGCAATGTCTGTTATTTCGGGTATCTTGCGCAGCCTATCAACATCCTTATCATATAGCTTGCCTGTTGATGGTGGCACATTCCCAGAAAAGGCAGCTGAGCCAGCTGATGAAGGGGATATCGGGCTTATGAAAATGGTGTTGCTGCCAAGCACAGAAAGCTGACGGTTAATCTCTTCGTTAAATCCCCTTCCAATTGTCAAAAGCGAAACCACTGCCGCAATGCCTATGACGATTCCGAGGATTGTCAGCCAAGAGCGAATCTTGCGGTGCTTGAGGCTGGAGAAAGAATATTTTATTATGTCTGCCAGCCTCATTCATGACACCGCTTAGCAATTCAAATTTTTGGCGAAGCCCTGCCTTTTTTCCTAATCTTGAAGTACCAATAGGCAAGGGCGCCAACAACCACCAATGCTCCTGCAGCCAGCCATGCGGCATTCCCATTTTCCTTTTTGGAAATTTCTGCAGCAGACCTGACCACTATCTTCAGGCTTTGGTTCTTTTCTATCCAGCTTCCAGACTTGTCTTTGTAGCGGACGTTTATCGGCACTTCGTAGACGCCAGGCTCTTCCTTCCTTACTTTTATCTTGTATTGGACGGTTGAGAAATCGTCTGAGTCAAGCCCGCCTATGTATTGCGAGTTTTGGGCGTTGTATAGTTCCAATACCTCATTCTGGGGGAGGTTGACTTCAACATTGTATATCTTATACGAGCCAATATTTGAGACCAAGACTGAAAGTGTGTGTTCGCCGCCAGCGATTATAGGGGTGGGCTTAGCATCCAGGAAAATCGCAACGTCAGAATCTGACTCTACAAATATCGGCACTTTAGTCCTTTCTTCCTTTTCAACATCATCCTCAATCCACTTTAGCGTTACATCTGCATTTCTCACGCCAGGGGTGGCATCAACAGAAACTGCAATCATGATTTCTTTTTCTTCCCCGCTTTTAAGGTTTCCAAGGCGCACAAGTTTGTTTTCCTTTGCCTTTATGTATTCGTCCTCAAGGTAGAACTTGAAGTCTTCAAGCGCCCTCCCAATGTTTTTTACCTTGAGCTTGAGCACATCCTCCTGAGCAGTTGTTATCTTTTCGCTTTGTTCAAATATCACATCCGCTTTTTCTTTCTTTACGACTACCGATAGGTACTTCGTTTCGCTTGCAGCCTGCCCCCCCTCTTGCTGATAGGTTAAAACAAAGGGGATGCTGTTTAGCCCTTCTTTTACATTGCGGGAATCAAGCGGCACTTTTATGTTCATAGTCCCGCTTACGTCTCCAAGATAGATTTCTGATGTACCCATAAGCGCAAAGCCGCTTCCTTCTGCAATAGCAAGGGTGGTTCTTTCTGCCTTTCCTCCGTTGTTCGTGATGGTTAGGTTAATAACATCAGTGGAAAGAAGGCTTTGCCGGTCAGAGGTCAAGGTTATTATTGGCGGATTGACGATCTTTATTATCGCATTTACTGTTTTGAGGTCGCTTTTGTCCTTTTGCGAGATAAAAAATGAGGCAGTTGTTGTGCCTCCCTTGGCATTTGGAAGAACCCTGAATGGGACTGAGACAAGCGCAGAGCCCCCACTCTCAATCGTCCCTATTACAAAAGGGCTCTGGGCACGAAATACTATTCCCTCAGATGCGCTAAAGAATACCTGCACATTTTCAAGCGGGCTGATGGTGCTTGTTGAGCCTGCAGGAAGCACATTCCTTACCGAAAAAGTTATAGCGCCCTCTTCTCCGGGTCTTAAGACAGATGGAGTTACTGTGTAGCTATCCACCGCTAAAGCCGCCCATATATTGCCAAACAAGACAAGAAGCACTGCAAGAAACTTAGCTATCCCGATGTTTTTTCTCATTCCTACCACCTCAATATAATTTCACTCATTTTTGCACTATTTTCCCATCAACTATCCTTATCGTTCTCTCAGCTGTTTTTGCTATGTCAAGGTCATGTGTCACTATTATCACAGTCTTCCCTCTTTCATGTGTCCTTTTGAAAAGCTCAAGGACCTCGTGGCCAGTCCTTTGGTCAAGGTTGCCCGTGGGCTCATCTGCAAGTATTATGTCGGGGTCGTTTATCAGCGCCCTGGCAATTGCCACTCTTTGCCGTTGCCCGCCTGAAAGCTGGTTCGGGTAGTGGTTCAACCTGCCTCCCATGTCAATCTCTTTTAATATTTCAACAGCCTCTGCTCTCGCTAAATTTTCATCCTTTTCATATATTATTGCCGGAAGCACAACATTTTCAAGAACTGTTAGGCTTGGAATGAGATTGAACATCTGGAAGACAAACCCTATTTTTTTCCCTCGGAACGCAGCGAGCTCCTTCTGCGTCAATTTTGTTGTTTCAACTCCATCTAATATTATGCGGCCCTTGCTTGGGACGTCCAAAAGGCCAAGAACGTGCAAAAGGGTGCTTTTGCCGCTGCCTGATGGGCCCACAATAGAGGCAAACTCCCCTTCGCTTATTTCAAGGTTTACCCCGTCTAGTGCCTTCACTTTTTCTTCTCCTACTTCATATATCTTGTAAACATCTTCTAATTTCATAAGCATCCTGCCCTTCTTCATTGCAACATCTCCTCTACAAATTCTCTTACTAGCCCTTTGAACATCCTCTTTCCAGCCATAAGCTCGTTTTTTCCCCTTTTGGTAAGCACATATATCTTCTTTACCCTCTTTCCCTGGTTCTTTTCTATCTGAGAAATAAGCCCCTCTTGCATCATGCATTTTAGCAGGGGGTAAATCCTTGAGGAGCCTATCGGGCGCATTCCATCCTCCTTAAGAGTTTTCATAATCTCATAGCCGTGCATTTCTTTTTTCTTTATAAGCCAAAGCAAGAATAGCCGCACATTTTTCATTACTATAGGGTGGAGCTTGTTCTGCCTCTTTTCCATTCTAGCCGCCTCTCCCCAGCAAATATCTAATAAAACTAATATATCTTTTTAATGATATATACAAGTTTGTAAGTTATTAATGGAATAGGCTTAAATACGGTTCGTTCCATTTATGAGCGTGCCAGTCCCTAAGCCCATGGACATCGGAGAAATTTCCAATCTCATAGACAGCCTAATTGCCCCACAAGAAAAGGAGCGCATGATTTTTCTTACAGACTTCCCCCCTGGCGCAATTGATGAAAAGCGCAAGGCCAGGGAAAAATTCCTTTTTCGTTGGTATGGCGCAGCGCAGGAGCTCGCTTCAAAGAAGAACTTTCGCCTTTTGCCGCTTGTAAAGTACCCAGAAACTGGCAAGCACAACAGCGAGCTTCCAAGGACCGCAGCCACCCACGATGGAGGGCATATTGATGATTTGCCTGCTTTTATCTCTTCTGCCAACATTGCAATTGCAATAACTGAGTTCTCTGCAAGCGCGCCACTGAAAAATCTCTCTGCCATTTCTCCAAACCTTCGCGTAGTTTCCATGCCAGGAGTTGATGCCTCAATGGAAAATGCAATAATGGTAGATTATAGGAAAATGGAAGAGAGGGGAAAGAGGCTGCTGGCAGTTGTCCAAAACGCCTCGCTGATGGAAATAACCTTTTCGGGGGCGGGCATTCCATATGGGACAAAGCTGGCTGTTGATGTTCGGACAGGAAATTGGCTTTTGGATAGTGGGTCATGCAAGAAAAAGGGCGATTTTACCAACCTGCCTGCAGGGGAGCTTTTTGCAATACCATACGAAGGGATTGACACAGACGGCAGGGCGAGGTTCGGCGAATCGCAAACAGCTGGGATATGGCCCGTCTATTCTCCTCTTGACAAAAAGGTTGCTTTCCTTAAAGTTGAGCGAAACCGCATTGTGCGGGTGCAGGGCGACTGCATAGAGGCAGAAAGAATAATTGAGGACATTGCGCAGGACGAGAACAATGCCAACATAGCTGAGCTAGGGTTTGGGATAAATGAAAAGGCCCGTGCAGGCGAAAACATCCCTATTTTAGAAAGGGAGAAGGCAGGGCCTCATTTGGCATACGGCAGAAACGACCATTTCGGCTCTCCTGCAACAATCACTGGAAAAGTGCGCGCCTCAACCCACTTTGATTATGTATATAGTCGCGAAACTCCAATCAGCGCAACTATATATGCGGTTTACTCAAGCGGCAAAAAGGTTCTGATTGCAGACAAAGGCAAGGTAGTCGCAGTTTAGCTTTGGCATCGCATCTGCAACCTGCTTACATCCTTTTAAGTGCATCAATCCCAAGAAGGCTCAGCGAATTTTTGAGGGCAACCAGCGATGCATAGTTTATTGCCAGCCTCCTTTCTTGGATTCTCTCATCACCAGCAGAAAGGATTGGGCAGCTGTTGTAGAATTTGTTATATGCCTCTGCAAGCTCAAGGCAGAAATCTGCAACCAGGTGTGGCCTAAGCTGCCTTGCAGCTTCGCTTACTACCCAGTCAAAAAGCATGATTTTCTTCAACAGCTCCTTTTCAGCATCTTCCAATTCAGCTCCTTCTTCAGCCCTTCCTTTTCCCCCTTTTTCAAATATCTTTTGTGCGCGGGCATGCGCATACATCACATATGGCGCAGAATCGCCTTCAAGGGAGAGAGCGGAATCCCACTTAAAGGTTATTTTCTTTTCAGGCGAGGTGCGAAGGAAAGAAAAGCGTATTGCACCAGCAGCCACAGAAGCTGCAATCCTGCCACGCTCTTCTGCTGCCACTTCGGACTTTATTTTCTCTTGCGCCCTTTTTACCCCCTCTTCATAAAGCTCGTCAGCCGTGTAGCCAACCCACGTCCCCTGCCTTCCAGAAAATTTTTCATCCTCTAGCCAAACATGCTCATAAGCAAGATGCACCGAATTTTCTGCTTCCTTTTCATAACCCATGGAACGCAGAATCTCCCTAATCACTTTCTGCGGGTATGCCTGCTCCATGCCAATTACATTTATCACCCTGCTTGCCTTTCCATGGCATGCCCTTGTTCCCTTTGGTGCACTCATCTCGCACTCCTTTCCGTTCGGCTGGCGCATGAAAGTTGCATATCTAAAGTCGCCTTTTAAAAGCCCAAATTTCCACATCTGGAAAATCACGTCCTTGCCAGTGTAAGTTGCAGTCCCATCGCTCCTTACCAGTATCTTGTCCGGGCTCTCCATGCTTGCAAACTCTTCTGATTCCATCTTTGCAACCAGGCAGCCGGCATTTTTGCCGCTTTTTTCCTTTACGATCGCCTTGCTTTTCCTGATTTTTTCCATTCCTTCTTCAAAGATGGTCCGCACGATGTCAGACTCAAAGATAAGCACGTCATGATAAATTTTGAATTTGAAGGCAGTTTCATATTGTGCGGCAACGCATTTTTCTACAAGCTCCCTGCATTTTTGAGCTTCTTGCCCCTTTCCCTCCTCCATCTTCAAAAGCAGCTGCCTTACTTCCTCCTGCACTTTCTTGTCCTCCTCAAATTTCTTCGCAACTTCAACATATTGCTTTCCCAGCCACAGGTCCAGCTTTCCAGAAGGCTTTTCTTTCAAGTTGAGGTAGCCCCAGAAGCTCTGCGCAACCTGCAACCCCAAGTCATCAATGTAATCCATCCTTTCAACATCTTCACCAGAAAACTCCAAAATCCTTGCAACACTGTCCCCCAACAGGGCATTTCTCAAATGCCCAACGTGCCATGGCTTGTTGGGGTTTACAGAAGGGAACTCTACAATAGTCTTTGCTTTCTTTTTTTTCCCCCTGCCGTATTTTTCCCCTTCCTTTAGGATAAACTCAATTAATTTTGAATAAAACCGACTGGACAGGGTAAAATTAAGATAGGGCCCGTCGCTTCTTACCTTTGCAACCCAATCTGGAAGGCGCAGAGTGGCGGCTACCTCTGATGCAATCTCTTGAGGCGGTTTTTTTCTCTTCTTTGCAAGCGAAAAACAGATTGAGCTTGCCACATCCCCAAATTCTCCTTTTGGCAACTCTATGGTCCTTTCACATTCATTTAACGGCTCCCCAGTAGCTTCTGAAAGGCTCTCTGCAACTTTTCTTTTAAGCAGACCAAACATCCCTGTCTCCCCTTTTCTTTCTACTTCAAAGCCTTTCTTGTCCCTTCAATATCACTTGTCTTTATGGCAACTTCAGTGATTCCCTTGCTTCTTGACAAGATATATATTGACTCAATGTCAATTTCTGCACGTGCAAGCTTCCTTGCAATTTTTCCAAGCTCGCCTGGCTGGTCATTGAGCTTTGCAACCACTATCTCGCTTGTCTTGAAGCTTATCCCTTTTTTTGTGCTCAATACTCTTGTTGCAGTTGTGACATCGCCAGTAACTAGACGCACCACCCCTGAGTCTCCAAGCCCATATGCAGAGATTGCTTCTATGTTTACCCCGTTCCGCCCAAGATACTCGCATATTTCTGCAAGGGCGCCAATCTTGTTTTGCGTTATGATGGTTATCTCCTGCATTTTCTCACCTCCCATGCTTAGCTTAAAATCGGGAAAGTCGCTTTCAACCCAGTTATTACAAACTGCACCCCGATGGCGCAGACAATGAGCCCCATTATTTTTATCAGGGACGAGATGGCCTCAGGGCCAAGCTTGCGGTCTATCATTGAAGCGTAGCGGAGCACTACAAAATTTATCGCACATCCAAGGAATATCGCGCTCCAGAGGGCTATTTCCAGCCAAGGGTGCTTTGCCTGCGCCGAAAGCATCACAGTGGTGGTTATTGCCCCTGGCCCGCTTGTCATGGGAATGGCAAGTGGAACAAGCCAAATCTGCCCCATTTCCCCTATCTTTAACTTTCTTCCTTCCTCAGGAGGAAAAAGCATTCGCATGCCAATCGCAAAAATCAGGATGCCTCCTGCTATGCGAAACGACTCTATCCCTATGCCATAGATTTGAAAGAGGAAGAACCCGGTAAGCGAAAAGAAGACAAGGACGACAAAGGCAGCCAGGCTGCACATGAACGCTATCTTTCGCTTGCCCTCCTCACTTTCATTTCTGGTGAGTGACAGAAAAACGCCTATCGTTGAGAGCGGGTTTATAATAGCCACTATAGCGATGAAGGCACTGATAAAAAAGTCAAAGGTGCTGGCTGGTATGACTGGAATTGCCATGAGCCTTCTTCTGCTGGAAAGTATAAAAGCCGTTGCCTTCCAATTCTCAATTAGTGGGGCCGTGGGCTAACCTGGTATGCTACCAGCTTCGGGGCAGAAACCCCTTCGCAAAACACGGAGCGGGTTTCTAGCCTACTTCCTCCCTCAAAAAAAACAAAGGGAGAGGACTGCGGCAGAAACCCCTTCGCAAAGAAAAAGCACAGCCAAATATGAGGTTAAAACTCTGCGGAAAAGCTGGCGATCTGAGTTCAAATCTCGGCGGCCCCACTACTCTTTCTTTTTGAAGAAAAGCCAGTTTTTTCCATCTTTCAGCCTTATGAGGCAAAACTTTCCTTTCAGTTTTTTCCCTTTCAGCTCAAAAATCAGCTTTCCCTTTGCCTCGTCCTTTTCAATTAGCGAGTATCCTCCTCTATCCCAGATAATTACCTTGCCTGCTCCATAGCTTCCTTCGGGTATCTCGCCCTCAAAATTGGCATATGAAAGGGCATGGTCTTCAACAGCAACTGCCAGCCTTTTAACTAAAGGGTCAATGCTCGGCTCTTTTGGCACTGCCCAGCTTTTGAGCACCCCGTCCATCTCCAGCCGCAAATCCCAGTGAAGCCTTGAGGCGTGGTGCTCGTGTATTACAAAAATTGGCATGCTCTCATCTCATCTGGCTTTTTTGCAAGCCATTTTTTGGGCAAAGCCTCTCCACAGGGCATTTGCTGCAAAGCGGCCTTCTTGCAATGCACACTGCCCTGCCATGGCTGACAAAAAGGTTAGACAAATGCAGCCAATCATTGCGTGGAACAAGCTCCATGAGGTCTTTCTCAATTTTTTTCGGGTCGGCATTTTTAGTCAGCCCAAGAAGGTAGCTAATCCTCCTGGCATGCGTGTCAACGGCAATTCCTTCTACAACGCCATAGGCATTTCCAAGAACAATATTGGCGGTCTTTCGCGCAACCCCTGGCAAAGAAAGAATCTCCTCCATGGTGCGCGGAACCTCCCCTTTGAAGCGCTCAACAATGATTTTGCAGGCAGCCTGTATGTTTCTTGCCTTGTTTTTGTAAAAGCCTGTTGGGCGCACGTATCTTTCCAATTCCTTTATGTCTGCATTTGCAAAGTCCTCCGCACTCTTGTAGCGCTCAAACAAGGCAGGCGTCACTTTATTTACGCGCTCATCGGTGCACTGTGCAGACAAAATGGTTGCCACAAGCAGCTGAAGAGGGTTGGAATAGTCAAGCGAGCAAGCAGCAGAAGGATAGGCTTTTTTAAGAATGGCAATTATTTTTTGTGCCCTCTTTTTCTTTTGCCCCTTGCTTTCACCCATAAAAAAGCCTTTGCATCGGCCAGCAGCCTCATCTTCCTATTATTCTCAAAAGCAGGCAGCGAATCTTTTCCAAAATTCCAACTCCTTTTGTTTCTTCTGTGCTTGTGGCGGGCCCCTCTCTTTTGCCAACAAGCGGGATGCGCATGCCCCCCATTGAAGCAGCCACGCGCTTGATTGATTTTGAGAAGCTGCATCCTGGGCTCATGAAGACCACTGGCACTTTTGCCGATATGCTCTTTGGCACGCAGCCGTCCTCAGGGATTACTGCGCTTAGGCTTGTTTTAAAGATGGTTTCAATCTCGCGGGGGTGGACCTCGTATGGTGCCCCTGCCACCCTGTTTAGGAAAAATGAAAAATGAGGCGCTTCCCTGCTTTCCTTTTTTCTCCTTGCCTTGATGAATGAAACCAGCTTCAAGGCAGCAGTAGAAGAAGGCATGTCAGGAGTCATAACCACAAAGACATCTGTTGAGTGATGGACTGCATTTTCAATCAACGATGAGAAGCCTGGCGGGCAGTCAATAAATACATATTCATAGTCAAGCTTGTCAAGCAGCTTTCCAAGCCTTTCCACCTTTACTTCTTCATAGCTTTGCATAGAAGAAGAAATGCAGCGCAGCCCGCTTTGAGGGTGGATAATCAGCTCTTCTTCCAAATTCGCCTCGCCATTTAGTAGCTCTTGCAATCCAGCTGATTGCGGCGGAAGGCCAAGGTGAAAAAAGACACAAGGGTTGTAAATGTCCGCATCAATGAGCAGGGTGCTTTCACCGCTTTTTGCAAGAGTTACTGCCAGGTTTACGGCGATAGTGCTTTTTCCCACACCGCCTTTTCCTGAGACAACGCTGACTACCCTCTTTGCCATATAAACCAACGAAAAGCAAGGTTACTCACGAATGCTACCTTTTTATATTTTATTCTGCATCAAGGCGCCTCTTTCTCTTCGGCATGGGCTGCTCAAACATCCTTTCCATCATTTTCAGGCTGCCTATCCTCTCACGCGAGTATTTTGGCAGCTGCCAGTAGCGATAAGCAACAGCCAGGCCAGCTGCTGCCAACAATATGGCAAGAGCACCAGCGAGGATATAAAAGAAGTTGCTGCCAAGCCAGGCTGAAAGCTGGTCGGTGATAGGCGGCGCATAAACTTCCACCAAGGGCGTGTACAAATAGACGAAAACCTGCTTGTCAAATATGCTCTCTTCGTGCTTTATCCTGATTGTAAAGCCGTATGTCCCAGCTGATGCAAATTTTGGGGAAATCACTCCAATTGACAACGTTTGGCTTTCGCGCGAAGGTATGCTGACAGTCATTGAAGTTGGAAGCACCCTCCAGCCGCTTGGGGAAAGAACATCAATCTCAACTTCCCGGCTGGAGCTTCCGCTGTTGAAAAGCTTCAAGGTAATTTCCCCTCTTTCGCCTGGCAGCATAGAGGGCGAACGAAGGTCGCGAATCTCTATGTCGGTTGGCGTAGCGCCCTTTATCATATTGAGCTGGGCGAGATTCCACCGCGAATAGGTGGAAACGTCATTTAGTATAAGCGGCATCCTGTAATAGATTGTGCGCGACTCGTAAGGCATAAGCCTATCGACATCCCAGCGCATGAGGGCAACCTTTACCCCAAATTTTTCATCGCCGCTTATCTTTGCCGGCTTGGTGGTGAAATCTATGCTGTCGGCGTAGTACATGAACTGGTCCGGCACCCGGTCATAAACCTGCAGGTACGAAAGGGGAGAGCCTCCAGTGTTAGTTACTGTAATGCCAACAAGGGTCTGGTTTTTTTCATAATCAAGCGATATGTGCCGCTTTGCCACAGGCTCCCCAAGGCTGTAAGATTGCACCACGCGTATTACAGCTGGGTACGAAATCTCAGAATCGCCTGAAGAAACCTTTACATAAAAAGCATAATAGCCTCGAGGCATGTTTGAAGGTATCTTTATGCTAATCGGAACACTGCGCTTTTCTCGAGGGGCCAAAAGGACGTTTTGCACTGGAGACGAAAGCCATTCTCCCCCTCCGCCCATGCTTATATTAAGTAGGATAAGGGAGTCTGTCGGGTTTTCCAAAAGAGGGCTGATGATTGCCGATTCGCCTGGCAGCATCTCCATGTAGGGAGACAGCCTCAGCAGATGAAGGTTTTCAATTATTGGCCCAACGGCAGGGACTTCCACTTTTGGAGGAGATGGGTAGATAGGTATCTTTATTCCTGGAGAGGGCTGATAGCTGCCTGAGCCTCCCCCTCCTCCACTCGGCTGGACAATAAAGAAGCTTGCGGACTTAGGCCCAGTCCAATTCCCATCGTAGCTTACATTCACATATGCAGTATAGTTTCCAACAGGCAAGCCAGCGGTGCTCCAGCTTTTAACAAGGGTCTGTTCTTCACCACCAGATATCGTTGAATTTACAAAACTTATAGACTCCACAAGCGAACCGGCCGAGTTGTATATATCTACAACAGCGCTAAAAGTGGTTACAACATTCCCAACAGAATAAACTGTCAGGTAAAAATTTACGTTTTCGCCTGCTGCAGGGCTTGTCGGAGCCACAGAAAAGCCAGTAAGCTGGAGGGAAGCAAGTGCATCTATCTCCATTGCAGTTCCAAGCTCAATTGTATTGCTGCCAAAAGGAGCAAAAACAATGCCTGCCAATAGTAAAAAAAACCCAGCCCAGCCTGCAAAATAGAACTTCCGCATCTGCCCAACCTTTTATCCAGATAATCGGATGCTAATCTAATAAACTATATGCCCGCCCAATGAGTACTGCAAAGACAAATCCACCTATTTCTTTTTCCTGCTAAGAAGAATGTAGGCACCCATCAAGACAACCAAAGCGCCAAGAACATAAACCAAAACCTGATTTATGTCCATCGGCTTTTGCTCTTTTTTGCCAAGAAGCGCCTCTGCCTCTTCAGGCGTCAGTATTTTTTCAGTATATTCCTTTTGAGCTACAATAACATCGTAGTTGAATGCCCTGCTCTGCTGGAGGGCAACATTGCCTATCTGGCCGAACCAAAAAGCAGTTGCACTCAGCTTCAGCTTATATGATTTGCCAAGAACCGCGTCTTTTGGAACCTGCACCCTGACCAATACGCGCTTGGCTTGTAAGTAACCTTTGCCGCTGGGCGACTTAAGATAATAGATGCCTGGCTCTGGGTTTTCAGGAATGGCAGGCAGCACTGGCTTGGGAGTGACATACAGGTTTTCTGTGGAATTCACCAATATGCCACTTACATTTACAAGGATGCTGTGCATCGGAGGGTCAAATTCTACCATCCAACCTGGCGGAAGCTCGTCTACCCCCAATTTTACATGAGTTATGCGGTTTCCGTATTTTTCATCCATAAAGAAGTATATAGGAAAAGTCAGGTTACTGCCTGGCGAAGCAACAAATTTCTGGCCCTCCTGCATGGTGCCAAAATTGAAAAGAGTCTGGTTTTCAGCAGTCTGCGGGTGCAGGAGGGTGGCAAAGAAAAATAAAAATAACAGGCTGCCTCCCAACAGCCTTATTGCATCAGGCATAGCTTTACCTTCTTTCACCTTTTACGGAGCGTCCCCGTCCTTTACTGTCCTTATATTAATCG
>JAOAKE010000013.1:17551-17825 GCA_026413805.1 Microcaldota archaeon
TCCGGGCGGCACTCCTTGCCAGAAGTAAAGCGTGACGGTGCTGCCTGCTGCCAAGTTCTCTACATATCCGGTGTTAGCGCTTGTTCCGTTGATGTAAGTAGAGCCATTGAGCTGTTTGCTGGTGGTATTTACATTTACGGTGTTGACGTAGGTGTAGTTATACCTTATTTGGTTGCTGCCGTTGCTCATGTTGGTGTTGTTTAGGTAGACATCTACTGCTGTATTGCTGTTCGGGGTATTAGTCAAGCCAACCGACTCATTGGCAGGGTTGTAC
>JAOAKE010000014.1 GCA_026413805.1 Microcaldota archaeon
GAATAAGGTATGGGCTAAGCAAGCGCGAAACGCAGACGCATTGGCATTTTTGTTTCGCCATTTGCTAACCTCTGCATATCTTTCTTTTGAAAGTGCTTTTAAGCATTTGTATCAGAACCGAAGCCGAAAACAATTATCTTTTTATTTTGTTTGCAGCACTGCAACCATCATGTATCACAGAAAATACCCACATACCCCGTATATCCAAAAAAATCCGTATATCCAAAAAAATCCAAATTTTCAAAACGCAGGGGCAAATAGCAAACCTGCGCCCAAGCCACCTCAAAACTTACAGATAAATTATGGCTTTGCGCCGAGGGGAGAGAGGCGAAAGATAAGGTCCAGGTTCCAAAAATACCCTGTCTTGAAGGAGCTTAACAGCGTTCCTATACTTGAAAGTGGCGAGCAGAAGCGGGCAAGGATAATGGCGCATGCCGCCTTATTGGTTATGTCTTACATTTATGACCAGCAAAGCTCCGCCATACCTAAATTTGTCCGGACCTACATCAATTTCCTGCGAAAGCACGAGAAGGGCAGGGTGCTTGCCCACGCAGACAGGGCGGCACACAACATGTTTGAGAAGTGGAAGGCCAACATCAAGTCAGCATGCCCTGGAATGGACTTTGAAAAAGTGATGGAGGGCCGATTCAAGTTCTCAAATATAAGCCAAGTTGAGCGAAGCACAATCTTAGAGCTGACCAAGCCGGTCCTCTTTTTCTTTGAGCGATATTGCCGGGTGATCGGGTTTGCAAACCTTCAGCATTTCAAAAGCCGAAGGCTTGAAATGTTGCAGCGGGTAGTGGAGGGGTGTGAAAAAGCAGAGGAAAGGAAAGGCAGCCCTACTTTATCATCAAAAGCTGCGCCAAAAGCGCCTCAATCTGGATGATTTCGTTCGCCCCTTCAACCAGCCTAAAGTTATACTCGCCTATCTTGTCCATCACCGCCACCTTTTCTCGTTCTGAGAGCTGAAGGGAGTCAATGGTGCGGTACATCTGCAACAGCACATCCTCGCCTGACATTCCATAGTCAATCATCAGGCGGTGGAGCTTCTTGCGCGCTTCAACAAATTTTCGGGAGAGCGCCAATTCCATCATTTCCTTTATTTCAGCAGGCTGGGCCCTTGCAGCGCTTTTGTAGACTGCCTCGGCGGTTATATGCGAGGAGTGCAGCGATGCGCCCTGCAGGGCATTTATTGCCTTGCGCATGTCCCCTTCTGAAACATAAAGAAGGGCATCGTATGCTTCTTTGTCCACCTTGAGCTTTTCAGCATGAGCCACCCTTTCAAGCATTTCTCTGCATTCCTCCTCGCTCAATGGGCGGAACCTAAATACAGAGCAGCGGCTCTGCAGGGGCTCTATTATCTTTGAGGAGTAGTTGGCAGAGAGGATGAAGCGGGTGACATTTACATAAAGCTCCATGGTCCTTCTCAGCGCATTTTGCGCGTCGTTTGTAAGCGAGTCTGCCTCGTCAAGGAAGATTATCTTGAATGGGACATCTGAGAGGCTCGTGGTGCGTGCAAAGTCCTTTATCTTGCCCCTCACAACGTCAATCCCCCGCTCGTCGCTTGCATTCATTTCAAGGATGCTTTCCTTGTAGCCTTCGCCATAAAGGTCGCGGGCAAGGGCAAGGGCAGCAGTTGTTTTTCCGACTCCTGGGGGGCCTGCAAAAAGAAGGTTGGGCATGTTCTTCTCTTTCACATACGCCTTCAAAAGCGAGACAATTTCTTTTTGGCCTACAATATCCTTTAGCGAGCGTGGGCGGTACTTCTCAGTCCAAGGGATGTATTCGCTCATGTTCCTCCCGCAGTGAAGTTTAGCAACAAATCCTTAAATAGTTTGGTTTAGACAAATTGCGGAGTGGATTTGATGCAAATTGAGGATTTTTATTGGTCTGCCGCATTCTCAGCCGCAGCCATAGCCGTTTTTTTAATATCCGACCAAGGCGCCGTCCTTTCATTGCCGTTTGCCCTTTCTCTTTTTGCACTTTCGCAGGCAGCCTTCTTCGCCATTATCTCATTGCGGGAGGCAGGGACCAGCCCACCCTACTCAGAATATTTGTCAATTTCGGCAAACTTCGCAGGCTTTCTAATCTGCGCCCTATCCTTCTTTGCCTTTTCTGCCATCTTGCCACTTTCTTTCTTGCCTGCCATCCTCTCCGCTCCAGCAGCAGCCATTCTCGCCAGAAGGTACATCTCAGGGTGATTTTCCTTGCACAACCAGCCAAAGCTTGAAGAATCAATACTCAAATTTTGGAAAGAGTCAGGCATCTATGCCAAGGCAAAGGAGGCCTCTTCACAGGGCAAGCCATACTACTTCTGCGACGGCCCTCCCTATGCAACAGGGCAAATTCACCCCGGCACTGCATGGAACAAGTGCATAAAAGACGCCATCTGCCGCTACAAGAGGGCAACAGGCTATTCCGTTCGCAGCCAGCCCGGCTATGACACCCACGGCTTGCCAATTGAGGTAAAGGTAGAGCAGGAGCTCCAGCTGAAAAACAAGCGGGAAATTGAAAAGATAGGGATTGAAAAGTTCGTCAATCGCTGCAGGGAATACGCCACCCAATACATCGGAGTAATCAACTCCCAGTTTGAGCGCTGCGGGGTGTGGATGGACTGGGACAACCCATATATCACATACAAAAACAGCTACATAGAGGCTGCGTGGAAAACAATTGCAACTGCGCACCGCAAGGGGCTTCTTCACGAAGGGGTTTATGTAGTTCCCTACTGCTGGCGCTGTGAAACCACCCTTGCAAACTATGAGCTGGAATATGATGAGCAGGCCGACCCGTCCATTTATGTGAAGTTCAAGCTGGAGGGAAGCGAAAACGAATACCTAATCATATGGACCACTACGCCCTGGACTCTTATTTCGAACATGGCGATAATGGTTCACCCCATCTATACTTATGTTAAGGCACGGGTTGGCGATGAGGTTTGGATAGTGGCAAAAGAGCGGCTGGACACGCTGCTTTCCCTGACTGGCGAGTCTGCCTCTGTGCTTGGCGAGGTTTCTGGCAAGAAGCTTGAAAAACTAAAATATGCCCACCCATTGCAGGATAAGATAGGCAAGCAATATCCTCGGCGGGTGGTGCTCTCTGACGAATACGTTACCTTGGAGGACGGCAGCGGGCTGGTTCATTGTGCTCCTGGCCACGGCCCAGAAGACTTCATAATAGGCAGGCGCTTTGACATTGAGGTCTTTTCCCCCCTTGACAACACAGGCAAATTTACCAAAGAGGCGGGGAGCTATGCAGGCCTGCACGTCCTTGAGGCTTCCAAAAAAGTGATTTCTGACCTGCAGTCTTGCGGGGCGCTTCTCTTTGAAGGCAAGGTGCAGCACAGATACCCACACTGCTGGCGCTGCAAATCCCCTCTTGTCTTCATGGCGACCAACCAGTGGTTCATCTCCATCTCCAAGGTCAAAGAAAAGATGCTTGAAGAGATAGAGCGCTGCGAGTGGCAGCCCCCTTTTGCAAAGACGCGCTTTCGCGAGTTTGTGCAGTCTGCCCCTGACTGGTGCATTTCCCGGCAGCGCTACTGGGGAATCCCGCTGCCTATCTGGAAGTGCAAGAAGTGCGCCAATATTTCTGTGGTTGAGTCTGCCAGCCAGCTTGGCCAGGGCGTTGCCGACCTTCACCGCCCGTGGATTGATGCAGTCCACCTCAAGTGCGAAAAGTGCGGTTCCCAGATGCAGCGAGTGAGCGACGTTTTGGATGTGTGGTTTGACTCAGGCAACGCCGTGTGGGCGCAGCTTTCTGATGAGGAAAAGGCAAAATTCCCGCGCGCAGACTTCATAGTTGAAGGCAAGGACCAGACGCGCGGCTGGTTCTATTCCCTTCTGGGCTCAGGCGTAGTGCTCAACGACGAGATACCCTACAAGGTCTGCCTAATGCACGGCTTCTTTGTAGATGAGAAAGGAGAAAAGATGTCAAAGTCCGTTGGGAACTTTGTCCCGCTTGAAGAAGTGGTGGACAAATACGGAGCAGACACCTTTAGGCTGTGGGCTCTTTCAAATACGGTGTGGGACGATTTGCGATTCAACTGGGGCGAGATATCAGAAGCGCACCGCGCCCTTGGGACAATCTATAACTTGGGGATTTTTCTCTCGCGGTTTTATTTAGAGCCCAAAAAACCAGCCATGCCTTCACAAAACGAGCTGTCAGCAGAAGACCGCTGGCTGCTCTCTCGCTTAAGCGCAACTGCGGCAGAGTGCGAGTCAGCATTTGAAAAGTACTGCCCCCACCTTGCTGCAAAGGCGGTGCGGGACTTTTTTGTAGAGGACATAAGCCGCTTCTACATGAAGATTGTCAAGCAAAGGATAGATGAAGAGGGAAGCAGCTCGCCTGCCATGGCAGTTTTATACCATGTCATTTTTGATGGGCTCAAGCTGCTTTTGCCAATAGCGCCATTCATCTCAGAAAGCATCTACCAGTCATTTTTCAAAAAATACGAGGGCAAGGAGTCAATAAGCCTGTTTTCCTTCCCAAAGCCAGACAAGAAGGCACACGATGCACTCCTTGAAAAGAGGTTTGAAATAGCCCGCCAGATTGCAACAGCTGCCGCTTCAGCCAGGCAGAAGGCGAAAATCCCGCTGCGCTGGCCGGTAGAGGAAATCCGCATCATCTCAGATTCCACCGAGGTGCTGTCAGCTGTTGAGCACCTTTCAGGGCTCATAGGTTTTCTTTCCAATTCCAAGTCAGTGAAAATCGGCAAGCAGCCCAAAGTAGAAATTTCAATTTCCATCAACAGGGCAAAGGTTGGGGAGGCTTTCAAGAAGAGCTCGCCAGCTGCAATCGCGGCGATTGAAAAGGCCGAAAAAGAAAAAATAGCTGCATGGCTTTCAGGGGAGGAAAAGGAGCTGGTTGTTGAAGGGGGTTTTGCAATACAGCGGGGAATGGTAGAGCTTCATGAAAAGGCAGAGGGCTTTGAGGTTTCCTACTTTGACGGCGGAAAGGTATTTCTCAAAACACAGATAAAAAAAGAGCTTTACGAGGAGGCGATGGTGCGCGAAGTAGCGCGTCGGGTGCAAATAATGCGCAAGGAGAAAAGGCTGGTTGAATCTGACCGAATAGCCCTGTATATTGAGTCTCAAGATAGCGAGCTGCTTGGCATCCTGAAGCACCATACTGGCGAGCTTTCAAGGCAGGTAAATGCCGAAAGCGTGGATTTCTCTTCGCACCGTTCCAAGCATTATAAGGAGTGGGAGATAGAAGAGGCAAAAGTCAAGATAGCCATTGAGAAAATTGGCAGGTAGAAAAGTGGCGCAGAGCCTTTTTTAACTCTGCTTTCGTTTTACAGGCAGGTGTTTTGCTTGGGGAAAATAAAGCGCATTCTTGCCCGTGAAGTCCTTGACTCGCGAGGTAACCCCACGGTGCAGGTTGATGTTTTTTCAGATTCTGGCTTTGGCAGGGCGACTGCCCCTTCTGGCGCCTCAACCGGGAGGCACGAGGCGGTTGAGCTTCGCGATGGCGGAAAGCGATTTTTGGGAAGGGGAGTTTCCAAGGCAGTAAAAAATGTAAATGAAATCATAGCCAAGGCTTTGATTGGGATGGAGGTTTGCGACCAAAGGGCAATTGACGATGTTCTGTGCAAGCTTGACGGCACTCCTGGCAAATCGCGCCTTGGCGCAAATGCAACCACTGCTGTCTCCCTTGCCGTTGCTCATTGTTCTGCCTCTGAAAAGGGGGTTGGGTTGCATAAGCTGTTGGGAAAGGCTCTCCTGCCAGCCCCCATGATGAACCTTCTCAACGGTGGAAAGCATGCAGCAAATGGCTTGGCAGTGCAGGAGTTCATGGTTTTTCCGCTTTTTTTCCCATCTTTTTCTTCTGCCCTTCGCGCAGGGGCGGAGATTTATCACTCACTTGCCAGCATGATTTTGAAAAAATACGGCAAGGGCTCTACTGCTCTCGGCGATGAGGGAGGGTTTGCGCCGCAGTGCAAAAGGACTGAGGAAGCCCTTGCCCTTCTTGAATCTGCAATAGAAGAATGCGGCTATTCAAAGAAAGTGAAGCTTGCAATTGACGCTGCTGCCTCCTCCTTTTACGACAAAAAAAGCCGCCGCTACTTGATTGATGGGCAGCAGCTTTCTGCGCAGGGGCTTTCTGACTTTTACCTTGACCTTGTTAAGTCCTACCCAATCGCCAGCCTTGAAGACCCGTTTGAAGAGGAATCCTTTGAGGAGTTCGCCTTTCTTAAGCGCAGGCTTGCAGGCAAGGTGCAACTTGTGGGCGACGATTTGCTTGTTACCAACCCTGCAAGGATACGGCAGGCAATATCCAAAGGCTCATGTTCAGCCCTTCTTTTGAAGGTCAATCAGATAGGCACGTTGTCAGAGGCCTTGGAGGCAGCCCGCCTTTGCCAGGGTTCTGGAATGGGCGTGATAGTTTCGCATCGCTCAGGAGAAAGCGAAGATTCATCAATAGCCGACATCGCAGTTGGAATCGGCTGCGGGCAGATAAAGGCAGGCGCTCCCGCACGAGGGGAGCGGACTGCGAAATACAACAGGCTGCTGCAAATAGAAGAAGAATTGCCAGATGGATCTTTTGCAAAGGGCTCTGGCTTGAAATTCTAAGCAGGATTTAGACCAGCTTGTATTTTGCCTTTACCCCTATTTCTTTTCGCTCAAGTGCGTCCTGAACCTGCTCCACCAGGAGTTTCACTACCTTTCTTCTGTTTTCCTTTTCAAGCTCGCCCACTCCCTCCTGGCGTGCATCAACATTGGAGCGCCAGTTCCACTGACCAGCAATCTTGCTTTTGTTTCCCTCCCGCTCCAATTCGTAGATTGTGGAAAGCACCAAAAGATATGGGCGCTCCTTTATGTGCTCTGCAAGCAGCTCGTTTGCCTTATTTAGCACCTCTGCAAGCTTTCTTTCATCCTCTTCTATCTTCTTTTTGTCTATTGCCATAAGAAACCCTTTTTCTTTTCGCCCATAAAAGAGATAAAACAATGCTTTGCAAGGTTATTGTGGTAATTTATAACGTCAAATGTTCTAATTTTTAAGTCTTTTGTATAAAAATTAAGTGGAGAGTGTGTTTAGAGGTGGTATTTTTGGCTAATCTTGAAGGAGGCATAGAACAAGACAATCTTGAAAGAAGCACAGAGGAAGGAGCCGCACCTGCGGGAAACAACGAGCCTGTTTCTGAACCGATGGCAAAGCCGCTTTCAACCAGCATTCTTCGCGATGTCTTTGGGCGCCATGCCCAAGAGCTTCGGGCAAAGATAGAAGAAAATGAAAAGCGGATTTTAGAACTCAAAGAACAGATAGCGCAGGCTGAAGCCCAGATTTCAGACGAGAGAATGAAACGCATTCGCCAAGCCGACCTAATGCGGTCTGAGTTTTCAGAATACTCCAGCTCAAACCCCGATGGCTTGTCTGAATACCAGCTCAAAGTTCTTTCTTCAAACTTCAACAAGGAAATAAGAAAGCTTCTAAAAGGGGTAAGCGAGGAGGAAGCAAAAAAAGGCATGGAATTCATAAGGGAAACAGAAGGAAGGCTTTCTCGCTTGCGGCATGAGCTTGAACGGCGCCAAGGCACATACCAAAAGCTTCTTATGCAGCACCTTGAGGCAGAGCAGAAGATAATCGGAGTGCCGCCAGCAGCGCCACAGCCCTCCCCTTCCAATGTTGAAAGAACCTCTGCCATAGTTGTGAAAAAGCAACCTGCAATGGAAGATAGTAGAGAACAAGGCAACTTGACAGTTGGAAATAGACGTGCAATAGTTGAAGGCAGTGGCGAGGAGGAAGACGGTTCCCTTTCCCCTGCTGAACGGCTGGCCCAAGTGATTTTTGGGTGTGAAGGCAAAAGAAAAGGAAAAAAAGCAAGCGAGCCCCCCTCAGCCGCTGAAAAGCTGGCTCGCATGTTTGTTGGTGAGAAAGGCAGTTGGGAAAATGGTGAAAAGGAAGGTGAAAATGGCGGAGAATTTTTGAAACCTGAAAGTAATCACAGAATAGGCAAAGGCAATGGCAGGGAGCAAGGCAAAGCCAAGCCGATTATAGTTGTGGTGGGGGCAAATAGTAAGAAACGCGACGAAGAAGGCGCAAAGCAAGTCAAAGAAGACCAATCTGTGGCAATCGAGGAAGCGAAGTATGCCCAAGAGCCAACAGGGGTCTCAGCACCTATGCTTAATGAAGCAATACGCGAATATGCCGAGCTTTTGCGTGCAAAGGAAAAATGGCGCAACATATCAATTTTGTCCCGATATTCCCAAGAGCAAGGCAAATTCAAGAAGGCAATGCGCTGGCTTTTTGGCGTCAGGCACGACGACAAGGTCTTGTCGCGCGAGAATGAAATACGCGAGAACTTCAAGTCAGCGGTTTCATATCATATTATAGAGCATGGCACAAGCCCTGCCACAGGGCTTGAGTCAATTTACTCCAAGGTCCGGGATGAGTTGAACAGTGAAGGCAGGGAAAGTTTTTTTGCACGGTTCCTAAGGCAGATTCGCAAGCCGTCAGTTGCATTTGGCAGGTTTGTGGCTGGCGCAGCCCTTGCAGGAGGCGCATTTCTGACAGGGGGGATTTCAGGCGCAATAATGCTTGGAACCGCGGGCGTGCTTGGCGCAGTTGGAAGGTTTGTCGCAGTGGATGGCATGTGGGATTTTTTGCATGCCAAGTGGTCCACTCGTGCAAGCAAAGGCATCTATGGGATGGCAGGCACTGTTTTCTACAATTCCTCTGACAGCAAAATATCCCAAAACGCCTCCAAGGTGTTTTCAGATGCCGAGGATAGAGATGCTGCAAGAGTGGTTGAAGATATTGACAATTCCTTCATGAAATACGCAGACAGGATGGGCAGGAACAGGTTCTGGAAAAGAGTTGCAGCAGTTGCCGCAATGGCAGCCCCATTCATTTACAGCAAATACTTTGCAGCTCCAAGCAAGGAGGCCCCTGCCGTTGCATCCACCACCCATGACGATGCTTCTGCTTCGGGGGCTGCAAGCCATGATGCTGCTTCTGCCAATCAGCCTGCAAGCCCACAGCCGACTCAAGCAGAGCCCTTGCCAGACCAATCAACAGAAATATACACAGTAAAGCCCGGCGGTAGCTTCTGGTCAATGAGCCGTGAGATACTGCATGACAAGCTTGGAGAAAATTTTGAAAGCCTTCCAAAATCTGAGAAGAATGCTATGATAGATGCGCTGTCCAAGCGCTTGCAGGCAGATGCACCCCGCTATGGCATAACCAATGGCGAGCTTCATCCATATGGAGGGGCATCCAAGCCCTGGCTCAACCTGCAAGACAATTTTGACGGGCACCAGACCAACATCAAATTCAGCAGCAAAGACTTGCAGGAATTCCTCAAAGATTACTTCCAAAACGGCAAGAAGTTGCCAAGGCAATTCGGCATCGGGGCTGCAAACGTGGCTACAAGCAACGTTTTCAACAGCCTCTCTGGCAAGGCCCAGCTTAAGCTATGAGCCCTCTTTTTCTTTTCTTTTTGCCTTTTTCAATTAGCCCTTTCCCGCAGGCGCCCCGGGCAGGACTTGAACCTGCGACCTGTGGATTAACAGTCCACCGCTCTACCAGCTGAGCTACCGAGGCAAACTTGCTCATGCCACAGGCCGGATTTGAACCAGCAACACATCGGTTGCCAAAAACTCCTGCGGCAATCCTGCAGCGTGCAGGTTGTTTCCCGCAGAAAATTCTTCAGCCGATTGCTCTCCCAGGTTGAGCTACTGTGGCAGCACAGCAATTGTAAAAATAAACGTATTTAAAGCTACAGCCGTGCATCCCCCGAAGAAAGTTTTTGGTGCTCCTTTTTCATGCACCTGTCCATGACCACCAGCAAGCCAGCCTCTCGTGCCTTGCGTGCAGCCTCTTCGTTTGCCACTCCTTCTTGCATCCATATTGCCTTCGCGCCAGCCAAAATGGCCTGGCTTACAATTTCTGGCACAGCCTCGCTCTTGCGGAAAATATCCACCACTTCAATTTGGCCTTTTATTGAGAGCAAGTCCGGAAAGCTCCTTTTTCCTTGCCACTCTGCAATCATGGGGTTGACAGGGATTATCTCATAGCCTTGCTCAGAGAGGTATTTTGCCACATTAAAGCTGGGGCGCTCAGGGTTGTCTGAAAGCCCGACCACAGCCACTTTTTTCATAGATAATATCGCGCGGATTGTTTCGTGGTCTGCGTATTTTCCCCCTGCATGGGCAGGGCAAGACTTAACTTCCTTGCTCATATCCACCAGCCAGCTCCATCACTTATTGGAAAAAATCTCCACTATCCTTTCATGAGGGGCATTGGTTCTTATTGCAGTCGGGCGGAAATGCGTCCTTTGAGCCTCAAATCCCTCGCTGCGAAGCCTTTCTAGCGCCTCCTCCATGGAAGCTATCCTTCCGCCAAATTTTTTTGCAATTACATGCAGGTCATAATAGCCATAGCCACCTATTTTGTTCTCTTCAATCATTGTTTTAAGCAGCCTTTCAATTTTTGCAGCGCTTTTGTAATTCCTCTGCGAGTTTTTTTCAAGCATCCTTTCAACCAGAGGGCTCTCCCACAGCTCCCCGAGATAGACCGGGCCAGCTATTTGCATTAGGTGGTTGCAGTGCGGGCACCTTTCCAAAGAGGCAAGCCTTTTTGCCTGCCTAAAGCAGCAGCCAGGGCAATAAGAGACAAACCCCAGCTTTTTGACTCCATCCACTGCCAATGATGCGCCTTGCTGCAGCCTGAAGACCATTTTAAGGTAATGCCGGTGCGATAGGGTGAAGGCAGGTGATGCCAAAAGGTTGAAAGGCGAAAAGGAAAGCACCACCTTGCCTGCAAGTATCCTTGCCGCATTTTCATGGCAGAATTCATTGTCAAGCGGCACTGCCCCATAGTTTTTCAGGCAGGCAGCGTGGTGCGCCCCGCATAGCACTGCCATGTCAGTTGCAGTCAGAGAAAGCCAGCCGCATTTTTTTTCCCTAAACGAGCGGGCAGCGTCATAGAGGTATGGGGCAGGTGAGCCAAACGGGTCAAGCTCAACAAAGTCAAAGGAGTGCGTTTGCAGATGCTCGCAGACATCTTTTTGGATTGCCCTGCACCTGATTTTGTTCATTGCGGCATTTCTCCGCGCGCATTTTACTGCATGCCCGCTTATGTCCAAAAGCACGAGGGAAGCAACATTCTCATTCTCTTTCTTGTAGCGCAGCCCCCTAATCCCTGTCCCGCACATTGCATCAAGGAGGGAAAGCTTTCCTCCAGCTGCGCCCACGCAGAGGCTTGACACATCCCGGCAAAATTCCATTTCGGGGTTGTAGAAGACCCTGCTGCACAGCCTGATGAATACGCTGCCTTCCCTTATTTGCCCTTTTTTTCCAGCCACGTATTCCTTCCTTGCAAATAGAATAAAAAATCCAACTGTGAATAAGCAGCGTGGAAACTTCAATAAAGCGCTCTTTGGTATCCGGAAGCATAGATGCCCCCCCTTCAGTCGCCCTCGCCCATCGCGCAATTGCATTGGCATCGCTTACGCCAGACCAGTCAGTCATTTCCAGCGTCCCCCGATCTCCTGAAATTGAAAGCACAGTGCTTGCAGCCGAGTGCTTAGGGGCAG
The DNA here is from genome assembly GCA_026413805.1 of Microcaldota archaeon. Classification (GTDB taxonomy): domain Archaea; phylum Micrarchaeota; class Micrarchaeia; order Anstonellales; family Anstonellaceae; genus UBA10161. Next base: position 11,540 of record JAOAKE010000014.1, read on the forward strand.
ACATCTTGATAGAAAATGAGATAGCCGACATTTTCGGAAGCGAGATGTCAGAAGTCCCAAAAAAAATTGATTGTGGCGAGTGCAACACCACTCTCAAGCTATTCCTCCCAATCCTTTCGCTTTTTGAAAGCGAGGTTGAGTTTGTTGGAAGGGGCCATGTTGCAAAAGTCCCCCTTGAGCCGTATGTTGGATATCTTGACAGGCTGGGCGTTTCATGCACCTGCCCCTCTGGCTTTCTGCCTGTAAGAACAAAAGGCCCAATCAGCATAGATGACATGGTTTTTCCTGCAAGGCTTGGGAGCCAGTTTTATTCTGGCTTGCTCGTTGCCCTTTCAATGAGGCCCTCAGACAGCTGCATCAAAGTTGAGGGGAATTTCCAAAATCCCGAGGTGGTAGAAGGAACACTTGAGCTTCTTGAAAAAGCCGGCATTCAGAGGGCATCGGAAGAAGACCTGCTTTATTTTACAGGCTTTCAAATCCCTTCAGCACTTAATCTCGATGTTCCTCCGAGCAAATACCTCTCCTCTTTTCTCCTGCTTGCTGGCGCCATGGCAGGGAAAGTCAAGGTCGATGGCATTGGCTCGTTTCCTCAGATGGAGGAACTTTTGAAGGAGTTTGAGGTCTCTGTAAAAAAAGGTGAAAAAAGCCTCTCAGCTTCCGTCGGGACAAGAGCGGGCGCAAGCCTTGATGCTGCAAAGATAAGCCGCTTTCTGCCGCATGCCCTTGTGCTTGCATCAGCCTCACAGGAAGAGACCAAGATTTCAAACATTCTCTTGGTCCGAGGAAGGCAAAATGCAAGGCTGAGAATTATGGTTCGCGAGCTTAGCAAGATGGGTGCGAAGATAGTGGAAAGCGGCTCTGAGCTGGCAATCAAGGGGGGCAATCTGACAGGGGCGCAGGTCAATCCCGAAGGTGACAGCACCTGCGCAATGGCTCTGGCAGTTGCAGGGTTAGTTGCAAGTGGCGAAACAAGAATAGCAGGCAGCGAATGCGTGCAAAGGCATTACCCCACATTTTTTGAAGACCTTGCTTTGTCAGGGGCAATAGTCCGTTAGCCTGCGGCTGTGGCTTTCGCTATCAAAATCACAAATTAACTTTAGCCAAAGCCTTATATCTCGCCAACCCTGCGCTTGAGCCTGCGCTTGAGCCTCTTGCGCCTCTTTTTGAGCCACTTCCAGCGCATTCGCCCTTTCTTTTTCCATTTTCTTGGTCTTGCCCCCAAAAAGTCACCTGAATTTGCTACACTTTTAATGAATATGATTATAAAGCTTCATTTCTTGGCCTTGCGCAAAGCGTCAATGAGGCCGTGGGCATAGTTTATGCAGCCAAAGGCAGTGATGAAGTCGCCTTTTTTTAAGAAATATTTCGTGTCTTCGCAGTATCTTCTTGCAAGCTCAACCACTTCTGCATTTTTTTCATTTGCCTCAACTTCTTTTACATTGGCATAGAACTGCTCAATGTCTGATTCAATCCTTTTTCGCTGCCCCTCGCCATTTTTCATCTCTATCCCCTTTCCATGTACCTTGCCCGCCGCTCAATTTCTGCCACCAGCTCAACAACTCGCCTGTTTTTGCTGGCCGCGAGGTATTCGGCCACAAACCTGCTTCCTGCCATGCCGCCAAGGGCTTTCTTCATAGTCACAACATCAGTCGCCTTGTCCTCGCAGTCGTTTGAGATGCTGCCCAGCCCAAAGTCAATTACTGCCATGCCCTCTTTGGTGAGCATAAGGTTTGCAGGGGTATAATCCCCATGCACGATGCCTGCAGAGTGAAGCCTTGCCAATATGCCTGCCGCCTCTTTTATCTCACGGCGTGTAATCTTCCTTTTTCCAAGCTCATGGTGCAGCATTTTTCCTTCCAGGAACTTCATCCTTATGAAAAACTCGCCAACCTCATAAACAACAGGGCAGAGCACCCCTGCCTGCTTTGCGCGTGCAAGGAGCCTTGCCTCCCTTTTTGTCCTGCTGCCTCTTATTTGGCGGTCAAGCAAGGCAACTCGGTATTTTTTTTCCACCCTCAGCTTTTCAACAGCCTTTCTTCCCATAACGGAAAGCTTGCGAAGGACTGCCTCAGCACCAGCCATCCAAGGAGCGCGCATCTTAAAACCCAACTATCTGCATGCCGAAGAAAGAGAAGGCAAAGGAAGCAAGCCAGATTCTCCAATCCCAAGCCAAGACCTTGCTTCCGTCAAGGGGGTAAATTGGGATGAGGTTGAATGTTGCCAGCATCATGTTTGCCCCTGCGCCAAGGTATGCCACTGTGAATATTACAGGGTTCTCGCTAAACAGGAGGGCAATTGCAAAAAATATTGCCGAAAGAGCCCAATTGGTGGCAGGCCCTGCCAGTGAAATTATCCCGTTTTCTCTTGCAGAGATGTGGCGCATGGCGTATATATAAACCGCCCCGGGCGCAATGAATATTGGCAGGCGAAATCCAAATATCTGAGGGACAATGGCAAGCCCAAGGGCAATTGCAAGCATGGTGGGCCATGCCTTGAACCTTGCCTTGGCGCCATATTTTATCCCATAGTATTTGTGGGAAAGCTCATGCAGCACAAACCCGCTCCCGATTGTTATGGTGAACGCCGCCATGTTGAATATGAAGCGCGAGGGCTCAAGCTCCAGCCCCGACACATAAAAGGTCAAGGTCAGCGCAATGGCAAGGACCGAAATGGCTATCTCCCATGCCTCGTCCTTGCCGACATAGAAATTATTCATTTGCATTCCCCCTCAGCGGTACATTGAGTTAATTTCTCCCTTTGCAAACTTCTTTATTTTATCTACGTAGGTCTTGGTAATTGAAGGCTTGACTGCAGCAAGCGCCTCCTCAAAGTCGGACTTCAGGACCTCCTTTGCATTGACATCGCGCCTGATTGCCGCCATGCCAGCCTCCCTGCAGACATTTTCAATGTCTGCCCCAGTGTAGCCCTCTGTCTTCTTGGCAAGCTCTTCCAAGTCCACTGCCTTTGAAAGGGGCATTGACTTTGTGTGTATCTTGAATATTTCAAGGCGAGTTTTCTCGTCGGGGGGAGGGATTTCAATTATCCTGTCAAACCTGCCTCCGCGAAGCAGCGCAGGGTCAAGCATGTCAGGCCGGTTGGTGGCAGCAATCACCACTACGTTTTTCAGCCCGGTAAGGCCGTCCATCTCAGTAAGGAGGGTGTCTACCACCCTTTCAGTTACGCGGCTGCCCTCGTCCATTGCACCTCGGTGCGGGGCAATAGAATCTATTTCATCTATGAAAATTATGCAAGGAGTCGCCATCCTTGCCTTCCTGAAGGTCTCACGCACAGCCTTTTCAGACTCCCCTACCCATTTGGAGAGCACCTCAGGCCCCTTTATTGATATGAAATTCGCTTCGGTTTCAGTTGCCACAGCCTTTGCAAACATGGTCTTTCCAGTCCCTGGCAGCCCAACCAACAATATTCCCTTGACCGGGCGAATTCCCATCCTGGAAAATACCTCGGGGTTTTTCAGCGGGAGCTCAACTGCCTCCTTGAGCTCCTTCTTGACATTTTCAAGCCCGCCGATGTCTGCCCATCTGACATTGGGCCTCTCTATAAAGACCTCCCGCAGGGCAGAGGGCCTAATTTCCCTTAGCGCATTGAAGAAATCCTCGCGAGTGACTTGCAGGTTATCCAAAATCTCAGCAGGTATGAACTCCTGTTCCAAGTCTATTTTTGGCAAAATCCTTCGCAGCACTTTCATGGCAGCCTCTTTTGTAAGCGAGGAGATGTCAGCCCCAGTGTATCCGTGGGTTATTGCAGCAAGCTCGTCTATGCTTACATCAGGGGCAAGTGGCATGCTTCTTGTGTGTATTTGCAAAATCTCCTTTCTTCCCTGCCTGTCAGGAACTCCCAGCTCTACCTCCCGGTCAAACCTTCCTGGCCTGCGAAGTGCAGGGTCAATTGAGTTGGGGCGGTTGGTCGCCCCAATTACTATTACCTGCCCCCTTGTCTTCAGCCCGTCCATCAGTGTCAAAAGCTGGCTTACCATCCTTCGCTCAACTTCACCTGTCGCCTCCTCTCTTTTCGGGGCTATGGCATCAATCTCATCCATGAATATTATTGAAGGGGCGTTTTCCTGCGCCTCCTTGAAAATCTGCCGCAGCCTTTCTTCTGACTCGCCGACAAACTTGCTTACAAGCTCAGGCCCGCCAATGTGTATAAAGTTTGCCTCGCTTTCAGAAGCCACTGCGCGGGCAAGGAGTGTCTTTCCTGTGCCAGGTGGCCCGTAAATAAGAACCCCTTTGGGAGCCTCAATGCCCAGCCTTTCAAAAAGCTCAGGGTGCCTCATGGGAAGCTCAACCATCTCGCGTATCTTCTGCACCTCTTCTTTCAGCCCCCCTATGTCTTCGTAGCTTACCGTAGTTACTTGGGCAGTTTCCTTTTCAGGCGCCTCTTTCAGTATGAGCTCGGTGTTTTCATTGACCATTACTATGCCTGCAGGCTGGACCACTGCGGCAACCAAGGGAAAGGCAGTTCCAAACACCCCGATGAATATAGTGTCTCCCCTGTTTACTGCCCTGCCAATCATTTTCTTTTTTACAAACTGGTCAAAGCCAGGCGAGTATTTCATGGGCTGGGTGGGGGCAAGCACCACCTTTCTTGCCTCTTTTAGCTCTGCTTTTTTTACTATTATTTTATCGCCAAGCCCAACCCCAGTGTTCTGCCGCAGGTAGCCATCCATCCTTATTATATTCAGCCCCTCGTCTTGCGGGTGGGCCTGCCAGACAAACGCAGCAGTGGAGCGTTTGCCTTTTAGCTCCACGATGTCGCCTGTTGAAACATCAAGTTCCTTGCGCGCCTTGGAGTCTATCCTGACCAATCCCCTTCCAACGTCATTTTGCAGTGCCTCTGCTACTTTCAGCTCAATAGACTTGGTCATAAAAATCCCCCCTGCAGATGCGCCTCTCCCTTCTCTAAAAGTGCCCCGAAGGTTTAAAAAAGAAGGAGGTTTTCAGAAGGCATAGCAAAATGCTTTATAACTTCTTATACACATAATACCACATATGTCCATAAAGGGATTTTTCCACAGGCTCAAAGAGGCAAGGCAGGCAGGATTTGAAATTGAAAGCCTTCGCCGCCAGCAGCTTCTTTGCGAGGCTGGGCTGTCAAAGGCAAGTTCCATTGCTGAGCAGGCCCGCATAGCCTCAGAAATCGCAAAGATTTCGGGAAAGGCATCAGATTTCACAAAATTGCAAGGAAAAAGGTTTGATTGGTCCAGAAAGACCGCGCGTGCAAACTTCATGGGCGCCCTTTATGCCGATATTAAGGCCAACCGTGAAAGAATAGACCCTGCAAAGTATTGCCGTGTTTTGCAGGAAATTGAGCCGTGGCTTGAGAAGGCAGACATATACCGCCGTATAGTGTTCAACCTCAGCTACAAGCTGAGAAAAATGGAGATTGCAGACAAAGAGAAACGCAAAAAGCAGGCCAACAGGCATTAAAGCTAGAAATCCCCAAGGGTTTTTTGCCCTATTCCCCTTTCTTTTTCTGCCTCGTCAAATATTATTATCTTGCCATATTCTCCGTCATAGCCTGCCACTTTTTTTACCCTGCCTTCCTCCACCCTCCTTATTGCCTCTGCAAGCCTCTCTCCTGCCGCCTTTTTCAGCTCGCTGTTCTTTGCATGCAGCACAGCAAACTCATTCCCAAAGTGCTTGACAAGCCGGTAATATTCTTCCTCTACAGCCTTTGAGCCTTCTTTTTTGCCATAGACCTCCGCGAGTATTTCCTTGAGGGGCACCAGCCACTCAAATGGCACGGCATTTTTTGGGACAAAGTTTGCAGGCCGGTCAGCAAGCTGTTCCACCCTATTCATCACCCCGATGGTAAGCTGCCGCTTGCACACAGGGCAAATTCCGTTGTGCTTTTTTGTTTCTTCAGGCGAGAACCGAACCCCGCACAGCCTATGCCCGTCAAAGTGGTATTTGCCCTCCTCAGGGTAGAATTC
>JAOAKE010000015.1 GCA_026413805.1 Microcaldota archaeon
TTTCTTACGCGCTCACGCACGGAAATATCTGGCTAGCAGTCCTTTCTATCCTGAAAAAAAAGAAGGCATATGCATATGCCCTGCCAGGCGAAATAGAGCGCAGGTTTGGGTTTGCCCCATCTAAATTGATGACATATTTTGTCCTGTATAAGCTGGAAAGCGAGGGGCTGGTCTTCTCTTCTTTTGAAGGCAGGCGCAAATACTACCAAATTACCCAAAAGGGAAAGCAGGCGCTCCTTGAAGCAAAGAGCCTGCTGGCAAGCCTTTCAAGAAAATTGTAGGTGAAGGCATGGCGAAGCGCTCGCTTTTAATCACCGGCGTTCCTGGGAGCGGAAAAAGCACGGTTGCCTGCGCACTTGCCAAGAAAACAGGGGCGGCATTGATTGGCATAAACGAAGTGGCAGCCTCTTTTGGGCTTTACAGCGGCCAAGACAGCGACGGCTCAAGGATAGTCAAGCTGGGCGAACTGGAAAGGAAGCTGCGCTCCTTGCTAAGAAAAGAGAGGGGCAGTGCAATTTTAGAAGGCCACCTTGGCTGCGAGATTAGGCTGCCTGTTCAAAAGGTGGTGGTGCTTCGCTGCGAGCCCAAAATCCTAAGGCAGAGGCTGGCGGAAAGGGATTACCCGCAAGAAAAAATTTCACAAAATGCGCTGTCAGAGGCTCTGGACTACTGCACTGTGCTTTCTGAAAAAAATTATGGAAAGAGGAAGGTCTGGGAGATTGACACCACTGGCAAGGGCGTGGCAGAGGTGGTGGCTGAGGCTGAAAGGATATTCCTTGGAAAGGCGCGCAAAAAAAAGCCGGTTTCATTTCCTGATGCCCTTATGCGCGAGGCGCTGACAGGGGAAAAAATAAGGAAGATAAAAATTGCTTAAAGGCCTGCAAAATCGCTTTCTTTTTTTCCGCGCGGGAAAACCTTGCCCACTGGCGATTCCACAGGAAGCTGGTATTCCTCTGCAATCCTTACAATTTCTGCCATGTCAAGATGGCGGTCAAGGACGAGGAAAGGGACCTTGCCAAACGGCCCTTGGCGCCTCACCACCTTTAGCAGAAGAACCTGAAATGCCCCTGCCCTCTTGGCGCGCACCGAGACTTCGCCCTTCAAAATGGCCTCCTTTTGCCTTTCATTTTCCACTTATTCACCAGACATAGACGACAAAGAGGGTTTGCCCGCCTTTGTCCACCTCGCTTTCTATCTTGGCATCATAGCCATTTTTCTGGTACATCTTCATCACTTCAACCGCTGAGTTGCGATAAGGAGTGATATAGACTATCCGCTTTCCATGTTGCGAGCTTCTTCTCCTGCGGTGCAATGCCACAAAACACTTTCTTTGCTTGAACTTAAAATCATTTGCAAAAGAAGTAGCCCCAACCGGATTTTCAAAACTCCACTTTTGGCAGAGTTTCTTTCGAACCGATGTCCCGAGGTTTCCCTTCCAGCCAAAACAAAGCCAAGGCGGAGCCAGAGCCTCGTGTCCTTGACCACTAGACGATGGGGCTACAAAAAAATACTGCACGTATATGTTTAAAAGGGCTCAATCTCAAGCGAGAGGTCGGCAGGGCAGATGGACATGGTAAGTTCGCTTGTAGAGACAAGGTCAGCGCCAGCCTTCAGGTAGCTGCCTGCATTTTTCAGGGTAATTCCCCCTGATGCCTCAACTATAATCCCCCTCCTTGCTTTTTTCACTGCATTTGCAATCTTGCGCACGCTTGAGGGGGGGAGATTGTCCACCAATATTGCGCCTGCCCCCGCCCCTGCAGCAGCCACGGCCTCGCGCACCGAGGAGACCTCTACCTCAACAAAGTGCCTGCCTTCAAACCCTTGCAAGGCAATTTTGACTGCCTCTTCTTTTTTCACTTTCTTTTCTTTCATTATTGCTGCAAGGTGGTTGTCTTTTACCAAAATCCCGTCTGCAAGGCTAAGCCTATGGGTAAGGCAGCCTCCGACTTTGACTGCCCTTTTTTGCGAATTGGAAAGGAGGGGCAGGGCTTTGCGGGTTGCAGCCACCCTCCACCTGCCATATTTCCTGGACGCTTCTGCGCACTTTGTGGCGATTCCTGATAGCAAGGAAAGATAATTCAAGGCAGTTCGCTCGCAGGCAAGGATGCTTCGGCAATTCCCCTCAAGCAGGCAGACTGCCTTCCCTTTTTTTACTTGCTGCCCTTCGCGAAAAAGCCAGCGCGCCTGCACCAGCCTGCTTTTGAAAATTGCATCTGCCTCAACCACCCCGCAGAGCACAAAGCTGGACTTTGCCACTATTTTTGCCTTGCAGCGAAGGTGCGCAGGTATGGTGCGCTGGCTTGTAATGTCATATGAAGAGTCCTCCCACAGGGCTTGCAGGGCTGCTTTTTGGCACCTTGCCCTGTCAGGCTGCCTCAAAAATTTCTTTTCCCATCCCACAATTTGATTTTGCCACGGACCTCTTATATAACTTTATTTCAAAAAAGCAATATGGCAGGGCAGGAGGCAGAAATCGGAGCGCTTGGGATAACCATCTTGGCAGGGGTGATTGGCAGGCTTTTTTTGAAAAAAACAGGGATATCTGACGTTTTTCTCCTTCTCCTGCTTGGGATATTAGGCGGAATGTTCCTTCAGCAAGCAAGTGTAGACAAACTGGGGGAACTGATGCTGCCGCTTGGGGCAGTGGCCCTGCTTTTCATAATGATGGATGAGGGATTCAGGCTCTATTTTCCAGAAGTAGGAAGGAACCTTCCCAAGGCGCTGCTTTTTACCTCTATTTCATTTTCTGTCGCTTTTTTCTCTGCAGCAGCAGTGTGCATTTGGCTGGGAGGGATGGAGCTCATTCCAGCCCTGATAGTCGCTGCTGTTTTTGCCTCGGTTGCGCCAGAGCTTGTGGCAGGCTTTTTCTCAGCCCTTGGGGCAAGCGAAAGCGCAAAGGCAATTGCTGAGATGGAAGTGGGCATAAGCGACGCGCTCTCGGTTGCCCTTACCCTGCTGCTTGTCAAGGCAGCGGTAAAGGGAGGCATAACCTTGCAGCCTGAAAGCTTCCTTGCTGACATTGCGTTTGCCTTCCTTCTCTCTTGCGCATGCGCCTCGCTGCTTGCTGCACTTTGGAAGGCATTCGTGTCCAAGCTCGCTCCTGAAAACGAGCATCTTGTCGCCATCTCGCTTGCTGCCCTTCTTTATGCAGGCGCAGGCATGATTGGGGCAAATGGGGTGGTGGCAGTGTTTGTCTTCAGCTTCTTTGTTGGCAACTCATCGCACGAGGCAAGCGAGGGCGTGCGCAAATTCCACGGGGAGATTGCCTTTTTCCTTCGCACCTTGTTTTTCATCTACCTCGGCGTGCTTCTCTTCCACTCGCCCAAGCCTGCTGAAGTTGCCCTCTTTGCCCTCGCCCTCTCCCTTGTTTTGGCAATTGGAAGGCAGGCAGCAGGCAAGATAATTGGCTTTCTTGACCGCTCAGCAAGGAAGGGCAGGCTGCTTGAAACGATGTCAGCGCGAGGGCTTTCTTCTGCTGTCTTGGCAGTGATTGCTGCCGGAGAGCTTTCGCACGCAGGCATAAGCATGCCCATTGACCTCCCCCTGCTTGCCCTGTTTGTAATTTTCTTCACCAACATGATAACTGCCGCCATGGTGGCAAAAAAAAGAAAGTTAGATTAGCAAGATGGTCTGATGCGCCTTGCAGCTGCCATTATGCTGCTTGTTGCCTTTCTCCAGCCCGCAAGCGCAAGCCCAAAGGTGTGGGAAGCCGCAGGGCACAACATAGAGATTGCTGGGCTTCTCCTTGGAAAAAACGCTTGTGGTTTTGAGGAGAGGCAGCCCACAGAAGGGGACATGTTTTCCCATGCAGGCATAAAGATAGTTTCCCTCATCCCGCAAGTGGACAACATAACCTCTGACCTTGCCGCCCCCTCGCTTCTTTGGAGCTGGTCTGCAGATGCCCCCCGGCAAATGACCTTCCCGCTGACAGGCACGACGAACTGCCCCGGCGGAGAGGTGCAGCTTACGCGCATAGGCAAGGTTTCGCTTGAAGGCGCACGCGCTTTTTACAGATATGGCAATTCTTCCAAGGAGGCTGCCTTGTTTGAGGACGGCCCAAACCCACTTGCGCTTAACTTGACAGGAATTGGGCAGCAGGCCGACCCACTGCAGCTTCGTGTCCCTTTGAACATTTCCCTTTCAGCAAACGCCACAGCCAATTACTCTTTTTACAGGAAGGAGTATTACTACAAGTGCGAACGTCGCCAAAACTTTACAGTTTGCTATTGCGAGACGAGAATAACAACGGGAAAGAAAAAATATTCCAAGGGCCTGCACGATGAAAGGACCTTCCTTGTAGAGGTCGGCCCTGTATCTGAGATGTGGCTCAACCCCCCGCTTGCAAGCAGGCTGGCTGGAGAGCAAAAAGCAAGGCTTCTTCTTTTTGCCCGCCGCATGCCTGCAAAATTGGCAGCATCGGTAGGCGGGAGTGAAATTGCCTCAGCCGAGCCTTATTCCTTTGAGGCAAAAAACGGAAGCTGCGGGGAAAAAATAGTCAAAAGCGCCTGGTCGCCAAGCGGATTTAATTTGGCTGTGGCAGTGGGAAATGAAACTGCCTTCCCCTATCAGCTTGTGCTGAAAAATGCCACCTACCTTCCCTTTTACCTTGAATTCAATTGGAGCGAATCGCCTGGAAAAAAGGGGCTTGTGCTGGAGTATGAGGACTGGTTTTCCCACAAAGAGAGGTTTGGGCGCAACTTTTCTGTCAGGGCGCCGCTCCCATTTTCAAAAAATGGCACCTCCTCGCTTGCACTTGAAATAAGGCAGGCAGATGAAGGGCGCTCGCCGGCTGCCTACCCAACTGAAAGCCTTGGAGGCTGGCTTGCAAGCTTTGAGCCCATCTCTGCCTTGCTTGCAGCAGCTGTTGCCCTTGGCAGTATAGGTCTTTTAAGAAGGATGCAGAAAATTGCTGCATGAGCATGATAAAAATAGACGGCGCAATGGGAGAGGGCGGGGGGCAGGTGCTTCGCACTGCCCTGTCGCTTTCGTGCATACTGCAAAGGCCTGTGCAAATTTGCAATATCAGGGCTGGAAGGGAAGGCGGCGGACTGAAGGCGCAGCACCTCTCTGTTTGCAGCCTGCTTGCAAGAATCACGCGCGCAAAGGTAAGCGGGGCGTCATTAGGCTCAAAAGAGATAACCTTTGAGCCGCAGGGAATCCATGGCGGCGAATATTTTCTTGACATCGGGACAGCAGGCTCGGTCACTCTGCTTATGCAGGCTGCCCTGCCTGTGCTTTTGTTTTCAGGTGAAGAGAGCCTGATTAGGCTGCGGGGAGGCACCCATGTCAAGGCATCCCCAAACTTTGGCTACTTTTGCAATGTCTTTCTCCCAGCAATAAAAAAGTTCGGGGCGCAGGCAGAGGCCCGCATGCTCAGGGCTGGCTTTTACCCAAAAGGCGGCGGCGAGGCAGAGCTGAAGGTTCGCCCTTCCAAGCTGGCTGGGGCAGAATTCAGATGGCAAGAAACTAAGAAAGCTGAATACGAAATAATTTCAGCCATGCTTCCGAAGCATGTGGCAGAGCGGGAAGAGAAGGTTGTGCGCCATAGCCTCGCAGCATTTTCGCCCGCAGGCGAAAGGAAGGAGGTTGAGGCAGCCTGCCCAGGAAATTCAATAACCATTTGGAGCGGCTTTATTGGGGCTTCTGCGCTCGGCGAGCAGGGCAAAAAGGCGGAGGAAGTCGCAGCCGAGGCTTGCGGTGCCTTCCTCCAAGAGGCCTCTTCCAAAACAGCATGCGTTGATTCGCACTTGGCAGACCAGCTTCTTCTTTATGCTGCGCTTGCCGAGGGAAAAAGCTCCTTTTCCACCTCAAAATTCACAAGCCACCTTAAAACAAATGCCGAGCTGATACGCCTAATCACTGAAAGGAATATTATCCTTTCAGGTGAATTTAGGGTTGAGGTTGTCTGAATGCCGCAGAAGGCGAACATCGCCCTTTTAGACTATGCCGGGATTTTGCTTGCAGTTGCCATGGGAGTGGCAGTTGCCCTATTTAACATAGGCTTCTTTTGGCTGCTTCTTGTCTTTCTTGTCCTTTCAGTGGCTGTGACAAAATACGGCTATGAAAAAAAGCGGGAGCTCGGGCTTTATGAGCACGAGCGCTCTTGGGAAAATGTCCTTGCAAATGGCTTTGTACCGACGATGTGCGCAGTTTTTTCCCCCTCAGTTGGCTGGGGCGCATATGTTGGCTCAATTGCAGCAATAACTGCCGATAAGTTCGCCTCTGAACTTGGGGTGCTTGGGGGAGAGCCCTATTCTCTTCTCACCTTAAAAAAAGTCAAGGCAGGGCGAAATGGGGCAATTACTCCGTTTGGCACCTTAATGTCGCTTGATGGGGCGCTGCTTGTTGGGTTTGCTGCCATGCCCTTGTTTCCAGGGGTTGACTTGTGGAAAGTCATACTGATTGGCTTGATTGGGTTTGGCGGAAGCATGATAGATTCTGTAGTTGGGGTGCTGGAAGAAAAAGGGATTGGGAACAAGGCAACCACCAACGCCGTTTGCTCTATTTTTGGGGCGCTGGCAGGCCTTGCCCTGCTTTAGCCCTGCCTTCAACAAATAAAAGCTTGAAGCTGCAAAACCCTTTTGTGGCAGTGAATGTGGCAAAGCCGCGCACTGATTCGGCTGCGCAATTCTCTATTGTAGTCCTCAATAAAGAAAACTACCCTCGCGCCCTGCGGATAGTAATTGCAAAAATTGAAAGGATGTTCCCCGAGCTTGGCAAGAAAAGCCCTGCCATGTGCGAAATGATAACATGCGCAAGCGAAATAGCCAACAACGCCGCTGCAAAAGAGGAGCATTTCCCAATAAGGATGACGGCAAGGAGGGAAGGAAGCATTCTTTTCTTTGAAACCTTTCAGGCAAAAAATTTCAAAAACCCCAAAATTGGGCTTCCCGCTGACCCGCTTGCCTGCGGGGGCAGGGGGCTTTATATTGTGAATTTTTTGACTGGCGGGGGCCTTCACCTTGAAGGAGAAAGGGGAAAGGCCTGGTTCGCCTATGACACAAGCAAGAAAAGGGGCAAAGCGCACGGAGGGTTTGAGGAAAAATTGCCGCTAATAGGCGATTGAAAAGGAAGAAAACCCTGGCTTGCTTATCTCTTTTCGCCCTCTTTCTTCCAGCTGCTCAACGCTTATCCCAAACCTTTCCTGCACCCTCACCCTTCTGCAAAGCTCCTCCAGTTGCTCTGGAGTGCCCTCTGCCACTATCTCAACGCTGCCATCTGGCAAGTTGCGGACATAGCCTGAAACCCCAAGCTGCAGGGCATGTCCCATGACAAAGGCGCGAAAGCCCACTCCCTGGACGCTGCCTCTGGCTATGAGAAAAATGCGCTGCATCTTCCCACCAATTCTTCTTGAAGCCTGCTTATTGCGATGGCGGAAGGGGGGAAGCATATGGGGTGAGCAGCCTTGCAGCCATATTTAGCGCAGTTTCAACCTCCTTTTCGCTTCGCCCGCCTGTGCAGATTACCTTGCCGTTCTTGAAAAGCAAAAGGGAAGTTTTTGGGGACTGGAACTTCAATATCGCGCCTGGGAACTGCTCAGGCTCATACTCAACGTCGTCTATTTTTGAGGCAATTGTGTACAAGTCAAGCTCAACATTCATCTCAGCAGAGGCGACGATGTTCTGGACAGTGAAGCTTGGCTTGAAGCCCTTTGGAGGCTTGGTCTTGGAATAGCCCACCAGCATGCGCAGCGTCCTTTCAATTGCCGCGCGCACCTCTGCCTCATTCTTTCCCCCTGTGCAGATTATCTTGCCGTTCTTGAAAAGCAAAAGGGAAGTTTTTGGCTCTTTGAGCTTCAATATCGCGCCTGGGAACTGCTCAGGCTCATACTCAACATCGTCTATTTTTGAGGCAATTGTGTACAAGTCAAGCTCCAGCCCAAGCTCAGCTGATGCCACAATATTTTCTATCTTGAAAGTTGGCTTTATTACAAGTTTCTGCTTGCTTGCATTTTTCTTTGCCACCGAACCACCTAAAAGTTTTTAAACTGACAGAGGTATTTAAAAGGAAAGCTATTTAAATGGGACTGGGAGTAAAGTAGCCTCTTGCAAAAAAGCCAAAAAGAATGACAAATGGTGATTTTTATGAAGCGCTCACGCGGGAAGATGTCAAAGAGAAGCAGGCTGCTTGGAGCGGCAAAGCGGCTGGTTACTGTGGCAAGCCTTACTTCCTCCTACATGGTAGGGGACAGGGTGGCAATTGACTCGCAGTCAAAATTCCCAGGCATGCCGCACCCAAGGTATCGCGGAAGGACCGGCGTAATTGTAGACACGCGCGGCAAGGCGTATGTAGTGCAGATTCGCGACGGAAACATGCTAAAGGAATTGATTGTCCCCCCAGTGCACCTTCGCTTGGTAGGAAAGGCGCAATAGAAAGGTGAGTTTGATGATTGGAAAAGGCGCATATGAAATCAGGGCAGTTACCCTTGCAGAAGTGGCAAAGATACTTGAAAAAAGGCAAGGAATGGTAGGCGAATTTGGCTTTGAGCAGCAGAATGCCCTGGACTATGCAAGGAAATTTGCCCGCCTCAAGCTCTCTGATGCGCAAGGCATGCAAGCTGAGCTTGAAAAGCTCGGGGTAAAGCCAGAAAGCGCAGTCAAGATTGTGGACATACTGCCCCAAAACAGGCAGCAGCTCCTTTTGATACTTGCAAAGGACAAAACCGACTTTCCTGAAAAAAAGCTTGCCGAGATTGAAGAGGTCGTGGCGCAATTCTCAAAGAAGGCAAGGAAGATAGAGCCTTCTTCGCCGGCGAAGGCAGAAAGCGAGCCTCTGCCCCAAGAGCCCCCTGCTGAAAACGAAGGGGGAGGAAAAAAAGAATAGCTGGCGGCTTCCAGAGTAAAAACTAATATATACTGCTTGCCATAAAAGAAACTTGGGAGGCAGCAAAAGGATACTTAAAGGCAAAGGTGCCTTCAATGGAAATGGAAGAATACGGAAGGGTCATTGACTTTTTGCCCGATGGCAGGGCAAGTGAGCGGGAGCGCGAGCCGCTTGCCCAGCTGGTAGGCGAAAAATACTTCACCTTGCTTGAGGTTACAATAAAGAAAGGGGCAAGCTGCTCCCTTGGCCAGAGGCTGTACATCGGAAAGGAGGCGCGAAATGAGGTGGACAAGATAAAGCGCAGGATTGAGTTCAATGACCTGACTGCCACTGCGCGAAACGAGCTTCCAATGGTAGTGAAGGCGATAATACACGACAGGGAAAAGGAGTTTGTGGAGATGTTCAACAGGGCAGGGCCCATTTCAATACGCCTGCACCAGCTTGAGCTCCTTCCTGGGATTGGAAAAAAGCACCTGCGAGAAATACTTGAAAGCCGCGAGGAGAAAAAATTTGAGTCATTCAAGGACCTGCAATCCCGGATTACGCTCATGCCCGACCCCGTCAACTTAATAATGACAAGGATAAGCGAGGAGCTGCAAGGCAACTCACAACACTACTTATTTGTAAGGCCTCCTGCCAAGCACCACGAAGAATATGGCAGATGATTGCAGGGAAATTTCGCCATCCTTCTTAAATTGACTGGGCAAAATTATCTTGCGGGCCCGTGCGGTAATCCGGATAGCCGACGAGGCTTCGGACCTCGGGGTGAGGGTTCAAAAAAGGCTGCCCCAAAAAGCGCAGCCTTTTGAAAGTCCCTTCGGGCCCGCATGTCGCTTGGATGCAGCGTGGTAAGATGAATTTTGCACTTGCGCTTGCCTTTGCTGTGCTTTTTTTTAACCTGCCCTACTGCGCCTTCTTAGTAGGCGAAGGCAGGGTGGGCGAAAAAATCCCAATCCTTTGCGAGGGCCAGGAGCATGTGTTTGTGGCATTTCCAAACAGGAGCACTGCCAAGCTCTCCCTTGACATCTATTTCCAGACCTACCTTGTCCCAGAGTCAGCCGGGCCGCACTCCATACAGTGCGGGAATGAGACGCGCGTTGTGAAGGTGATGGCAAGGGAAGGCGAAATGAGGCTGCCCCCTCTTGAGAGGCCTGCCTTTGACCTGCCTTTGCTGGCAGCTGCCCTTTTCGCCAGCACACTTGCAATTTTCATTTTCCTTTTGGGCAGGGCCTCCAAAGAGACTGTTTTTTTAAAGAGCGTGAAGGGCAAGATTGCAACCATAGTGCTTCGCCCAGCCGAGCATATGAAAAATGTGAAGATAGAGGACCCTGTATGCGAAGGGTTTGGCGGAAAGCCCCTTGCCTTTTCCTTCCCGTCGCTTCCAGCCCACACTTCTTGGAAATACGAATATGAAATTGATGTTGGCTTGCCCCCTGCCCCTGCCAAGCTGAATGCAAAATGCTGCGGAAAAGAAATTTTTCTTGAGTCCAAGCTCTACATTGAAGGAAAGGAAGTTGTGCCCAAGAAAAAAGAGGCTTCACTGCCAAAAGCCAAGCAAAAAAGGAAATTGCAGCGCGCAGCATAACCCTTAGCAGCAATTACTTTTGCCCCTGCGCAGCAGGCGCATCATCATACTGCATTGAGAAGATGACTGCAATAAGGGCAACTGCATCAATTAGCACGAATGGAAGAAGAAGGAATGGAAAATGCAGAAGGAGGGCGATTTGCATTGCAGCAAGCGAGCCAAGAAGCACCACCCTTGCAAATCCCAGGCTTATTATGCTAAAGATGGAGAGCGAAAAGAATGAAAGCAGCGCGCCTCCTGCTGACAAGGTTGGGGGAAGGTCAAAAAGGACAAAGAAAACCAAGACGCTGGCGCAGATTAGCAGAACTTCTGCAACTGCCAGGGTGGCAATCCTGACCTTTGCTGCTGCATCGCCCTTTGGGCTTTCCCATTCCATCAAATCAACTGCCTTGCGCTTTCAAGGACCTCAAGCGGTGAGAGCGAAAAAACCTTCTTTTTGGAATATTTAAGCGTTTGCGCCACTTTCATCGCAGCTGCCTTGTCATCCGAGCCAAAAATCTCCCTTCGCGCATCCACCACCGCGTTGCGAAGGGTTTTTTTCCTGTGCGAAAAAATCGCGCCAATCGTCCTTTCCTCCTGCTCAGAGAGCGAAAAGCCCGACTTTTCAAGCAAAACTATGCATGAATCTACCTTTGGCACGGGGTGAAATGCAAAGCGGCTGATGTGCGCCAAAACCTCGGCCCTAAATGAAAGCTGGGCAAAGACTGAAAGCCTTCCGTATTCTCGTGTGCCAGGCCCAGCGACCAGCCTTTCGGCAACCTCCCTTTGCATGCAGAGAACTGCCCTGCCAAACTCCATCCTTGCAAGCTTGAGCAAAATCGGGGAGGTTATATAGTATGGGATGTTGCCCACTACCACGTCAAAGCGCCGGCTTTGGGGGAATTTCAGGAAATCGCCTTGCCATATTTCAACCTTGGCGGCGCGCCTAAATTTCTCCCTGAGACTTTTTGCAAGCCTGCTGTCCAGCTCAACTGCGGTTATGTGCGCTGCCCCGGCTGAAAGCAGCTTCTCAGTCAGCCTGCCGTCTCCTGCGCCAACTTCAAGCACGCTTTTTCCCTGGGCTTGTGCCTGCTCAGCCTCAAAAATAAGGACGGAGTCGTCAACTAAAAAGTGCTGCCCAAGCCTTGCTTTCATCAAACCGACCGGCTTAAAGAGGGGTGAGCACCCTTGCCGAATCGTGCTCAATTATTACTGTGTGCTCGCGCTGCGCCACAAGCCCCCGCCCAGTGTCGCGAAGCACAGGGTAGGTGCGAAGCGCACCAGCATTCAGAAGCTCCCGCAAGGAGCTTGACAAGGTTATGCGGGACTTGAAAAACCCTGCAAGCCACCGCTCTGCGAAAGGCAAGGAGAGGTAGCTGTCAAGTATGTGGGCAAGCAGCTCGCGCGAGTATTTCATGCGAAGCTTTGCATTCGGAGAAACAAGCGAGAAGATTTCAACTTGCGAGGTGTCTGCCACCCTGCCAGAGCCAGAGGAGGCAAAAGGCTCAAGGGCAAATATGTCGCCTTCTTTTAGCTCATAAGACGCAGTTGTCTTTATGTTTGGGATTTCCACCCCTGCATGCAGGGCATATTGCTCTATCTTGTGCCCTGTCAAGTTCTCAATTGGCCTAAAGCCGCGCGAGGCTATCTCCTTCTCAATCACTTCCCCTACCTGCCCTACCTTGACGCCTGGCTTCATGGACGCAATCGCTGCTGCAAGGGCTGCCTCAGATGCCTCCACAAGCTTTCCGTGCTCGCCAGACAAATCAACAGTCAAGGCAGCATCACCTATGCAGCCATCTATGTGGGCGCCTATGTCTATCTTCACCAAATCCTTCTCGCCGATGAGCATGCTGCTTCCTGCCTCAGGCGTAAAGTGCGCTGCGACATCATTTATGGATATGTTGGCAGGAAAGGCAACCTTTCCCCCTGCATCAACAATCATTTTTTCCAAAGATTCTGCAATGTCAAGAAGGGACTCTCCTGGCAGCACCAACTTTGGAACCTCGCGAAGGACTGATGAGGCAATTGAGCCTGCCTTTGAAAAATTCTCTTGAACCTTTGCAAGCCCCTCATCCGCATCCAGCCCTTCTTGCCCAATTTTCCCAGCACTTTCTTCCTCTGCCATGCTATCCCTTTGCATTAAACACCAATACCCTTAAAAGCAGAGGTGCAAAAAGAAGATTGATGGCTGAAAAAAAGGGCGTGGCAGGAGAACGCGATAAGCAAGGAATTTGCGTCCTTTGCGGGTCAGTGGGCGAGGGAGTGCCTGCTGCCCCTGACTTTGCCATTTCTTCTGCAAGGAAAATAAGAAAGCTTCTTGGGATGGAAGAGCGCCATACAATTGCCTGCGAAAAATGCCTGCAGGCATGCATCCAAAAAAGGGAAAAATTTGAGAGAATGAACCGCAATTACCGGATTTATGCTGCCTTGTTTTTCCTGCTTGTATTTGGAGGCAGCACCGCCTTGCGGGGCTTTGACGCAAGAATCCTTCTGCCTGCCCTGCTTGGCTGCGCAATAATACTCCTTCTTCCCTACGGGCATTACTCGCCTAAGTTTGAAAGCGGAAAAAAATCTGGAAAAAACTCGCAAGAATTATAAACCTCGTTAGAGAGTAAAAGGCATGAGCCGCCCGGGGCAGCTTTTGTTTCTTGCATTTAGTTTGTTTTTGCTTACCTTGCTTGCCCGGCCCATTTCTGCTGCGTGCGCTGGCCAAACCTGCACTGACGACTACCCAGCAAGCTGCTGCATAGACCAACAAGTATGCCTTCGTGAAATTAATGTGCTCATGCCGTGCAGCACAAACAATGATTGTGCTGAAGACCAAGTTTGCAACTCAAAGGCCGGGTATTGTGAAACCGCTGAAAAATACTGCGGAAAGTGCATAGATTCGGAGACGGGGCACTATGTTTCGTGCGATGAAAACAGTGATTGCTGCCCGGGGATGATATGCGACATAAATACCTTTCGCTGCAAAGTGACAAACAATCTCCCGCCCCCTGCGCCTGCTGCCCCTGTAATTAATGCAACCAATCCCCCGATGAACACTATGGGAAAGGCGCACTGCACTTCAAACTGCCCACCCGCCATAATACCTGCTGACCCTGAGACAGGGCAGCCTGCCTCTTTAAGCTACCGATGGTACATTGACACAACCCCTGTTGAAAGTTGGTCGGATACCCCAGGCGTGCTGGACTGCGAAAAAATATTCTGCCCAGTAGGAAAAAAAATAACCCTTCGCTTGAGGGCCTGCGATTCTGCCAACCCGCCTGCATGCAGCGAAAGTGTCTCAAACTTCCTTGAAGTTCAGCCAGTAGGGGCGATATGCGGAGACGGCGTATGTGAAGGCGGGGAAAACAGCGCAAACTGCCCAAATGACTGCCCGCCAAGCTGTGGAAACGGGATTTGCCAAAGTTCTCTTGGGGAAACCCCCACAACCTGCCCTGCAGACTGCGTCTATTCTCCGCCTCCTTCTGGCGGGCTTGGAAGCTTTCACATTTATTTCTGGGCAATGCTGGCTATTTTGATTTCTGCTACCTTTCTTGGGCTTGCCCACATGGCAGGCAAGGCACTTGAAAACCCAATGCTTGAGGCATGGGTAAAGACAGAGCTGCGCGAGCTTGTTGCAAGCGCGATTATAGCCGTCTTTTGCGTTGGGATGATTGAAACTGCAAACGCAGCAAGCACCTTTCTTGTGGGAGGCACAAGGACAGGAAGCGTGATAGGCGATGTCCAGGCATTCCTTAGAAACTCGGTATATGAAGATGGCAAGAACCTATATATGAAATTGGCAGAGGCTTATTTCCACATTGCACGGGTTGCTTCGTTTGGCTACACCGCTGGAACAAACATATATATAATCGGAATAAGCCACTCAGCCTCACCAGGCTCAGGCCTCTTTCCGCTCCTCGCCCAAGTCGGGCAAGCAATGGACACTGTTTCTTCCTTCATGCTCCTTGCAGCTGCGCAGTATGCATTCCTTAACTTCTTTGGGACTGCTGTTGCAGTCATGCTTCCTGTTGGGATATTCTTGAGGACCTTTTCTTTCACAAGGAAGATTGGGGGGCTTGTGCTTGCAGCTGCGATTGCCTCTGCTGTGATATACCCTGCTTCATTTTTCATCTCAAAGGAAATTTACAATGCCTATAGGGCGGACATGGGCCAGCACATAAATGCCATACATGTTAGGGCAAGCTCAAACCCGCCCCTCTCTTCTCTGGTTTGCAACCCATTTATGCAGGCCTTTGTGCTTGGGCCCGGGGGGGTTGGGGAAATTGGGTGGAGCGTTTTAATCTGCACTCCTGCTTGCATCGGGGCTACTGCTGGTTTTTTGGCTTGCTTTGCAAGCTGCTACAAAAAGGTAAGCGACATATACGCTTATGTGGAAGTTGCTTTTAGGTATCTGTTTGCCCCAGTTTTTGAAGGCTATGCCCTTGCAACAACAGGGACCGACGAAGGTCCATATATGGACTACTACGTAGCAATGCGAGACCATGCCTTGCCGGCAGTGTCAAAATACATAGTGTTATCGCTGGTTGTGTTTCTCATACCGCTAATAATAACCATGGTCCTGCTCCGCAATTTTGCCATAACTTTCGGAGGAGAGCCGCAGCTTTACGGGCTTTCAAAGATTTTATGAGGCTGGGCAATATGGAAAAGATGCCAAAAAATGCTGCCAATTCGGCTGGGCGCATCCTTTTTGCCATCCTTGCCCTTTGCTCCCTTTCAGCCGCAGCTCCGTGCGACCCAACGGGAGACCGCTACCTTGATGTCTGCGGGATAGACGCATTCAACTGCTCAAGCGGAGGCGCACTGGACTGGATTGCCCTTGCCTTCATGTTTGTCTCACTTGCAATAGCCCTGACTTACATGTATGGGAAGCTGCGCCAAGACCCACCTGCAGAGACATGGGCAAAAGATGAAGCAATTAACCTTGGCCTATCTGTCCTTTTGTTTGCGGGCCTGCTTGTCTTTTTCACAGGAAGCTGTGAGATTGCAAAGAGCTACTCAGGGGAAAACCCCCTTGGGGCTTCCAAGAAATACCTAAACACCTTGCTTAAGCTGCAAGGCGAAGGGGTAATAAAAGGGCTTGCTGCAAGCAGCCTAAGCAACCAAATGGGAGCCACTTGGTATCTTTATGTTGGCATTGCGCCATTTAAAGGCGGAGGGGTGGCAGGAAGGGCAAACCAGCGCGCTTTGTCTACCCAAAAGGAGATGCTGATTGACTTTTACCTTCCAATGGTGGCAAGCCTGACTGCCCAGCTTTACCTATTGCAAGTGATTGAGTGGGTAGGCGCCTCAATCCTCCTTCCTTTTGCCTTTGTGCTTCGCCTCATTCCTCCGACAAGGGAATTTGGCAACGTGCTGCTTGCCATGTTTTTTGCAATATACATTGTGGTGCCAACTTTATATGCAATGAGCGGAAAGATTTTTCTTGGAATGATTGAGCCTGATGCCCCAACAGAATGCGTAACAGGCGGATGCTACGCATATCTTTTTTACTCATACGGCCTTGACCCCTCAGACCCGAGCGGGCTTCCATATAAGACATTTTATTTTTACAAGATTGGCTCTACCCTTCCGCAAGCCATTTTCCTGCCCAACCTTGCAATAGTGATAGGCATTTCAACCATAAGCGCCCTTTCAAAAGCGCTGAGGGCAATTGAGGTGTGATGGTGAAAACCGCATTGGCAATAGTTGCACTTTTGATTTTTGCTGGGCTTGCATCAGCCCAGTGCGCATCGTATGGGGAAAGCTGCTCTGCCACTGGCGGTTGCTGCCAGCCCCTTGAATGCACAGGGGGAAAATGCAACCAGCCTCCTACAACT
>JAOAKE010000016.1 GCA_026413805.1 Microcaldota archaeon
AGATGTGTATAAGAGACAGGTGTTGTAGCCAGTATAGAGCGCTCCATCCATTCCCATGCCCCCTCCTACTGCTATGCGCGGGTCTCTCATGACAGAGGATTCGGCTATCCACCAAAAGTCCATATATTGGCCCTGCACCCAATGGCTGTCAAACATGCGCCATAGCAAAGGAAGCCGGGTGAATGGGTTCCTGCTAAATGGGTTCTTTTCACTGCCATAGCCTGCATTTTCATGGCTTCCTGTCCAACCAACAATTATGTCCCTAAAATTCTTGAAGGTATCTCTAGCCTCTTTCAGTTCTGCCTTATATTGTGACTTTAAGCTGGAGAATTCTTCCTTCAGCCTTGAATAAGTTTCAGCGTCTATCTCCCCCCTTTCACGCAGGTCCTTGGCTGCTCTGAGGCCAAGCTTAGCAGTATAGACTTGATTTTCAGCATTTGCAATGTCAATCACGGTTTTTGCAGCTACGTTGCGCTTTAAGTTATACCAGCCGGCATTCCAGTTGCCCAAGAATGTGTCGTCTCCAGTTTTCAGCTGGCTGATTCTTTGCGCAAGGGGATTGATAGTGCCCTCTCCATACTTTTCTTTTAGCTTTTCAAGCGTCTCGTTGCTTATTGCAAACCGGTCCTTCCCTTTTACCATGAAGCCTTCGCCTGTCTCGGGGTTGTACATGACATGCCGCACAAATGAATCCAGTGCAAATCGGACCTGCAGGTTTGAAGACACCCACTGGTGCATCTTTTCTGCCCTGTCCGCTAATCCTGCATACATTACTTCGCCTATCACCTCCCCAAATCTCCACAGAGGCCTTCGCATCCATTTTTCAGTAAAGGACTGGAACTGAGTTTTGTACCCGAAAGCTTCATGCTGCTGCCCCAATCCGTTGTAGAAGTCTCGTACAGAAACAATCTTTACTAGCTGCTTGTCAGGGCGGTAAATGTATTTGCCTGTCTTTTCATCATAGATAAGCCCTGCGATCTCAAGCCCTACCGCATTGCGAATGGAGGGGTTGCCTTCAGATGCCTTCCAGAGAGCTGCTACTTGTGGATTCTTGTGGGGGTTGGCATATACCCAAGTGACATTGCCATTAGGAGTCTCAAACCTTGAGAGGGCGATAATCCCCAATGGAAGGTTGGCAAAGCGCGATTCTGCCAAGCGGGCAATTAGCGGGGATAGGTCACGGATGTCTGCCTTGCCACCATTTGCCTTGTCTGACAAGACTATCTCGCCTTTGCCTTGCAGCTTAAGTATCCTCTTGTCGTACTCAATAAGCGGGATTCCTCCTCGCATGTCAGAAGACATGACAAAGGGAATCCCTCTGTTCATGTCTGCAAAAGTATACCCTCGCTCCATCATGAGCACATAGGCTGTGCGGTCATAGCGCTGTAGCCTTCTTTCTACTGCTGTCCTTACCTGCTCTTCAGTGGCGTTGGGATTGGCTCTTTTGAACTCTTCAGAGTATTTTTCTTGCAGCTTTTTGAGGAAAGATTCATCAAAGTATTTGCTGTCCTTGTTTATTAGGTGATAGTAAAGGGCAGTGAGCGTCCCTCTTTGCTCGCGGGCCTCTCTTATAAGCCCGGGCAACCTGCCCAGCAGGTCATCGCCCCAGCTTGCTCCCCGCATATTCTTAGATAAAATGAAGCCCCCCATGTTGTCGTATCCACGGGCCATAAGCAAGGCAGTTTCAAGCTGCCGGCTATAGTAGCTTTTTCCAAAGTCAACTTTCTCCATTGCCTGCTCCTTTCTTTCATGCGGGGCACTATGTTTTTTTACCTCGGACATGGCAGCTGCCAGCAGGAAATCGTTGCGTTCTTTTGACCTGGTGAAGAATAGGTTGGTGTTCCAAAGAGAAGCTCCCCATCTGTGTGCAAAAATGCCTGCTCCCTCCATAAGCCTCGTTGCAGCTGTTTCCAGCAAGCTTGCTCTATCAGATTCGGTAGATGCCTTGGCCAGCTTCTCTTGCAAATCCTTGCCGAATTTTCCAGCAGCTATTGCGCTTTCAAGAAGGGCGCGGAACCTATTTACTTCGCTGGCTGGCCCTCTTTTATAGAGCAGCTCAAAGTCATCTAAGCTCTCTATTTTCTTTATTCTCTCCTTCAGGATGTCTTTTTCCTCGCCATTAAATGAAGAAAGCATTTCGTTGAGCCGTTGCTTAAGGTAAATTGAAGTAGGGTAGTTGCCAAAAAAGTTCATCTTCAAAAGGTTCTTTTGGAATTCTGCCTCTATCGCCTTCCAGTCATCTTTTTGCGATATTTTCATTTTTCTCTCAAGGTTTTCATTCATCTTTATGGCCAAGCTTAGAAGGGCATCTACCACACGCGTAGGCGCCCTTCTCACCGCATCCAGCTGGCTGCTGAATTTTTCTTCAAAGAGCCTCTTTCGTTCAGAATAGGGAAGAAGCTTCCCATCAGGCCCCTCGCGAAGGACTATGCTTGCAATTTCTTTTCCAAACCTTGAAATTACCTCCTGCCTCGCCTTTTCTGGTCCATTTTCTATGAAATTATACTTTCGTATGGTCTCGACATCCCTAAAGTCAATTGGGACATAGAGCCCTGTCTTATTGTCGCGGTAAACAGGCAGTTTTCTTATGAAAACCTCTTGCCTTTCAAATTCTTTTAGCGCTTCTTTGGTAAAGCCAGTCTCTACTCCTGCCATCTTTGCAAGCTTCATTATATAGTAAAGGGCTGATGAAAGAGAAATCCTTCCAGCAGCTACAGCTTCAGCTGCCTTATCAATCTTTGAAGTGTAAAAGTCAGAATCCTGCTTGAGCTTGCGGAAGTTTGTGCAGAGGGACATGTCAACTTTGTCAAGGTAATCTCTTTGGAGGTTCTTTGCCAATATCTCCTTTTCAGAGGAGACGGACACTTGCCTCCTGATTTCCATAAGAAGGGAGAGCTGCTTTTTGAGGCCATCTAGCTGAGCAGTCAGTTGCGCAATCTTTGCTGCATCTGAGGTTTTTTCAGCCTTTGCAAGCTCCTTTTTTAAGGCAGCTGCCCTTTGCCCGATCTCTTTCAGGTCATTCTCGGCAGCTTCTTTGACTTTGTGGGGGTTGCTAAGGAGTGGAAGGGCATTTTTGATGCTGTTAAAGGTGAGGCTAAAGAAGCCATTAAGGGCAAGAGTTGACCTTCTGAACCACTCTTGCTCTGGGTTGCGAAAATCGTGTGCCTTGCGTACCATGATTTCCTTTCTTTTCTGGAAGTCTTGGAAGGTCCAGTTGTTCCACCAACTGATTGCCTTTCCAAGCTTGGTGCCGTCAGTAGCCCTTTGCAAGGCTTTTCCAATCAGAGTTAGCCTTCGCTTTCCCCCAGGGTCTTCTTTGTTCCTCTTTGAAAAAAGGGCGTAGTAGAGTATTGCGCCGATCAATTCTCGCTCTACTGAAATAATGCTCCTTCTTGTTGCCCTTGCCTGCAAAAATACATCTAGAAGCTTGCCAGGCAGGATAACAGCCCGCTTAACCAAGGGAATTCTGCCTATTATTCCTGATGCCTTGCTTTGCTCAACTCCGGTAACTCCGCTGGTGAGCTTGTCAGCTGCCTTGTCCAAGAGTCTTTTGATCCTTCCGCCTGGAGCCCCACGCGCTATGCCCATTATGGTGTTTGCTTGGTATGCAAATAAGTAAAGCTCGAGCAGCCCCACAAGCGACTCACGGGTGTATTTCCACCTTTTAAAAAGGCTGCTGCCTTCGTCTTCTGGCTTGAGCTTGTTGAACTCGGCAGCTATCCTGCGCATGATTTCTTCAAGAGCTCTTTCTCGCTGCTCTTGCTCCTCTTTGGTTCTTACCGCTTTTTTCACCTCTCTTTTAAACTCGTCAAGGAGCGCCTCTATTTTTTTTCTAATTGCCTTTGCCTCTTCCTTGTTTGCCTTTGTCCCTTCTTTGTTTTTGCCTTTTGCAGCAAGCTTTGTAAGCTTCTTTAAGTCTTTGGATACCTGCCGCTGCATAATTGTATAGCGCCTGACTGCTGAACGTATCATCTGTGGAGCAGTCCCTGCCTTGACCCTGTAGGCTTTTACTCGTGGGAGGCGGGGAGTGGTAAGGTCAAAAAGAGAAAGAGGGTCTTTGCCAGAGTAGAACATAGAGGTTATAAGAAGCCCGGCAATAAGCATAAGAGGAAAACACAGCGCGACATATTTTGGCTCGGTTGAAAGGTTGGCAAGCGCTACTCCAAAGGCAGAAAGCGAGGAGCTGTGTGATGGGCAGTAGGCTATGGAAGCAGAAGAGGGCTTGAGGTAGTCGCTGCCAGAATACATGCCGCGGAATTCTACTATCAGGCTGCCGCAGCTTCCAAGGCTGTCTATGCTGACCGGGTTGCCGGCAGCATCCTTAAAGTGAGAGATGTGGCAGCGAACAAAGCCAGAGGAATTAGTATTCTTTGGGTAGCAGCCATCGCTCATAATTTGCTTTCCATCAAAAGTAAAGTAGATCGGCGCATTTGCAAGTGGGTAGGTAGAGGCTTCAAAAAGATTTACCGAGTAGTCGCCAGGCTTGTAAAAATCGCCAATTGAACTTGGCATGTTTTCTTGCTTTATTTTATAATAGTAAGTGAGGTTGAGATAGACTGCTTTTACTTCTATTGTATTGGAATTAAGCATAGAAGGGTAAAGGTAGGTTGGAAAGTCGGCATCTGTAAATACTTCAATTGGGTAGGAAAGGGAAGGAAGTAAAGAAAAGACAAGAAAAATGCACAAACTGGCCTTGGGCAGGTTTTTGCACCCCATCAGCATTATTTTTCATTTGCACATTTATATATTTTTTTAACATAATAGGGATGATGCTGGATTTGTTCCTGCTTGCACAGCTTCCTTCAGCCGCAAGCTCGTGGGTGATGACTGCTTTTTTTGTGGCAATCTCAGTAATAGCCCTTTCTTACATAGCAGGGCATGCCCTCTCAATCCCCTCTGTGAAAGGCTTTGCCAAAAATGAGGCTTACGAATTGGGAGTAAGCATTGTTGTGTTAGCAATTGCCTTGTTGCTTGCTGTGCCAGGCGGGGTTTTTGAGAAAGTAATGAAAGGGTTTATGCTTCCAGGGGTTCCGCTTGACAGGGTATGCCCTGAATGGCTTGCTACTCACGGCCCTTATGACCCGGCTACCCAGACTTTTGCCAAGGGGTCAGTAGTTTTTGGCCAAGCCCACTATTTTCTTGGCTGCCGGCCAAGGCTTGAATCGATGTTGCCAGGGGGCTCGCCGTTTGTGGATGGAGTAATCCTTTCCAAGCTGACGCGGGGGTATGTTGCGCTAATGGTCAATGAATTTTTTATGGGGATCATATCCTCTATGCACACCAACATTCACATTCCCACCCCTGCCTCGCCTGGCGGCCTGTTTGGATTTCTAAAAGATGTTGGGATAAGCCCATATATCGGGCTGGGCCCCATAATTGATATTCAAACTTTGTTGATTGACTTTATAGGGATAATGTGGGCTACTTTTGCTGCCCAGCGGCTGCTTTTGGTATTTATAGAAGAAAACGTCTTATCGATATTTTTGCCATTTGGGCTTGTGCTCAGGGCACTGCCTTTCACTCGAAAGACAGGCTCTACCATCATTGCAGTAGTTTTTGCGGCCTACTTTGTCTACCCCACAAGCATCTTGATAAACCAGCATATATTTGAAGCCATAGCCAACCCCTCAGAAAACCCCAATACTCCTCCCAGCTTTGTCTGCCCGACAACCAATACTCCTTGCTGCCCAATAAATGAGCCTTGCTTAAATGACAGCAATTGCTGTTCGAATAACTGCCGCTATGTGCCTTCAAAAGGAAGGAAGGTCTGCATCAGCCAACTCACTGACTTTGAGGAATATAGGGGGCTTTACTCGATTTGCTATGGGGAAACTGACATGGCAAAAATAGAGCAAATCCTGCAAGAGCAGGCAGACCAGTATAATAACTTTCTTGAAGGAGTCTATTTTGCCCCACAAAGCTACTCTCAAGGCACGAAAACAGAACTAAGGTTATCTGAAGTATGGAATTGGATTTCCCAGAGGTTAGGGATTATTAGAGAGACTGCGTGGATACTCTTGCCATTGCCAGGAGAAGCAGTTCCGCATGCATTTTTAGCAGTAGAGATGCTTGTAATTGATACCATGCAGTTTGCAGTTCTTACTTTGCTATTTTTAGTGATTGAAATAGTCATAACTTTGACGCTTTTTAGAGACATTGCAATTTTGATAGGCGGCGAGCCGAAAATCTTTGGCATTTCACATATGGTGTGATAGTTATGGAGTATCTATTGGCAGCATATTGCAGTGATGCGCTTGCAAGCTCCATTGGGGATATTGTCGTCCTTTCCTTTGCCCTTATGATAGCAATCATAGCGCTTTCATACATGGCTGCCTATCTTTTCAGAAAGCCAGAATATGAAGGGTTTGCACAGATAGAGATGTACCAACTTGTTGTTTCAGCCATGATCTTTGCCTTGGTATATGGGGCGGTTTGCTTTGCCGCAGACTTGGCGGATTTGTTTGCAGGAAAGGATGTTTTTGAGATAGGGAGAAGTTACCTTGTATATATACAGGATATGGCAGTGCCGCATGTTATCAACCTTGAACTTGCCAAGCTGAATGCCCAAGCTTTGGGAAGCTGGTCCATGAGGTGGGGTGCTTCGGTGTGGGGCGTTATTGTGCCTGCATTTCCAAGCTTTGTCTTGGTTGAAAGGGTGCTGGACTTTCTCCTCCTGTTGATTTCTCCTTTTACTGCCAGCTTAATTGTTCAGATGATAATTTTGGAAGTCATAAGAGGGACGGTTCTAACTTATGTGCTGCCCGCTGGCGTGGTGCTTAGAATATTCCCGCCTACAAGGGATGCAGGGGCTTTTCTGATATCCTCTGCCATCGGCTTTGGGATAATTTACCCTTATACTTATGCGATGCACAAGTATATTGTAGAGGACATGATAAACCACGAAGCAAGCCCTACTCTCAAAAGCAGGCTTGAAAATGCCGGCTTTCAAAACATTTTTAGATATATAAGCTTCAAGGGAATGTTGGACTGGGAGGAAATACTGATAAGGCCGCTAAAATACCTTTCATACCTCCTGCTGCAGGCGCTATTTTTGCCTGCACTGTCAATTACCCTTACCATTGCATTTATCAAAGGAACTGCCAAGTTCATAAGCCAGAAGATGGGATAAAATGGAAAGAAAATTGGCAATTGCAGCCTTGCTTGCGCTCCTTGTGGCTAGTGCAGGCTGCACAAGTTATGGAGGGGGAGGCAGCGCATCTTTTTGGATGTGGGGCTGGGGGAATATCGTTGGCATAGCTGTAATCATTGTCTTGCTTCTTCTTTCCATTGGATATATGGTGGCAGCGCTGATGGAAGATGAAAAGCTAAAAGCATGGGTAAAAAAAGAGATGGGGCAAGTCGTTTACTCTGTTTTGATAATTGCCTTCGTGGTGGCTCTTTTTGGAGTGCTTAACTGGTGGCTAAGGCAACTTTCAATCGGAAGCATGATTGCTGATGTTTCTTGGCAGAATTATATCTCTGCAGGAGTATGCTGCGAAGGAAGCTCTTGCGTTGGGCCTATGAGGGGCAGGCCTTGCCACATTGAAGCTGCCATTGACTTTTTGCAGCTGCTGTATGACACTTCAAGAACCACTGCCGTTTCTGCTCTTGCGAACTATTGGGTATATGCTTTTCTTGCCCACACCTCGGCTGGAGGCGTATTATCAGCTATAGTTGCGCAGGCAGGCCTGCACATAAAGCCCTTAGCAGGTCTTTCTTCTGCAGCAGATTATTTCTTACAGATTTTTGATATCTCGGTCAAGATGATGATGCTCCATCGGGTCCAACAGTTGCTTTTGGAAATCTTAAATTACCCTGTTTTTCCAGTTTTTCTTTCCATGGGGCTGGTGCTAAGAGTGCTATACTTCACACGCAAGCTGGGTGGCATGCTGATTGCTCTGGCGCTTTCCTTCTACATAGTTTATCCGATGTTTTATGTGGTTTCTTATGCAGTGCTATGGGGATTTTTAGGAGGCGCAAATAACTTTGGGGTTTATTACGATTCTAATTCATTCAAGCCACCAATGGGAGAAAACAAATTAGATATCCCAGAATCTGACAAAGCAAAAGAAGTTTTCGAAACCACAGTGAACTATGACATATGCAACAGCGTTGTTACTGGAAGGACAGCTGCCATTCGCCAGCAGGCCGCCCAAGACCAGCAAAAATACAGGTCAGTAGTGGATGTCTTTAAGGGAAATTGGGAAATAATTGCTGGCGTGGATTGGTTTACTAAGAGAAAAGACTTTTTCCTGGCAGGGACTGGCGGCGGGCTGTCAAAAGATGGTCCGATAGGAAGGCTGGCCACTATAATGGTATTTACGTTGGTTGTTCCCTTCCTTGCCTTGATGACCACCTTGGCAAGCGTAAAGGTGTTCTCTCCACTGATAGGGGGAGATGTTGAAATAGCGCTGCTTTCAAAGTTGATATGATGAGGGCAAAACTCTCTGGTGCATTGTTGTTGATGCTTGTTGCGGCTTGCTATGCTGCACCTTTCGGAATAGATACCGTCACTTCGCCACCAAGCAGCATCAGGTGCCTCTACTTGCCAGGGGATGTTGACAACTGGATTAGGCTCTCTCTTGGTAGCTTGCTTCTTTCTACCATGATTTTGGCAGGGGTGTGGGTTCTTTCAGGCCTTTTTTCCACCCCAAAATATGACGAATGGAGGCGGGCTTCTCTTTGGAATTATGTTGAAACTTTTTTCATAGTGGCGCTTCTTGTTTCAGCTTGGTTTGCTGGGCTTGGAAAGTTTGGGACAGATAATATAGATAAGGCGAGGGCTTATAGCGTAATTATAAGGAATACCATGATGCTTGACTTTTCAGTCGTTGTTGGAGTCAGCATGCTTACTTCATTTATTTCAAACCCGACTATTTCCTTCCACCCATTTGGGCATCTTGGCTATCAACTCTCTTTGAGCCTCGCCTCTGCCTTTAGGCCTGTTTTTGACTTGATAGGAATTCTTGTCCAATCACTTACTGTCGGCATCTTAGAGTGGTTTGCCCATGAATATATGCTGTGCTTTGTAAAAAGCAAAATGCTGAGCATACTTTTGCCTGCAGGGGTATTCTTGCGAGTGTTTGGGCTGAAAGGAGGCGGAAATGCTTTAATCGGAATAGCCCTTTCGCTTTACTTTGTCTATCCACTTATGATAGTCCAGCTTGGCGAGATAATCACAGACTATTTCCAGCAAGAGATAGATTCTGTTTCTACACCATTGCCGCATTTATGGGACTGTGGAGTAACCAGGCCAATTTGTTGTGCCCTTGCAGGAGTGCCAGCAATCTTTGGAGGGGGGCACGGCGTCCCTGACCCAAGCGACCCCACTGACACTTTGTTTTTGAGAAATGGGAAGAACTGGGAAACGGACATCAACGACCGAGTAAGTGTGAAGAAAGTCCTGGATGGCCCTATATATTTGCGCTTTGGCGGGTCCAACAGGGGACCGTCTGGGGGGGCTGGGCCAGCATGCATATTTACTACCTCTTCTGCGAGGGCATTTAAGCCGCTTATAGACACCATCAACAGCCTCAACCTTTGGGCCATTGCTTTGGGAGGTGTGGGCTTGTCGCTGCTCGTTAAGTTTGCGAACATATCGCCGCTCGTAGTTATTTTGCTGCCTGTCCTTGTTTCCTACCTTTTTATCTTTACATATACAACAACATATTTTGTTTTCATTATAAGCACAGTAATGGCAATTTTCATAATTTTTGTGACTTTGACTTTTGCAAAAGAGATTGCCCGGGTGCTGGGCACTGAGATAGACTTGTCGGCGCTTGAGAAGCTTATATAGTGAGATTATGGCAATAAATCTTGCAGGCAGGGTTTGTGAAAGCATGTTCGGGCCGCCACTTGGCACTGGCGCTAATTTATTTTACCTGCCTTTTGGGGTACTGGGCTTGGGATGGGCTTCGCTTGTGGCAGTGGCGCTTCTCTCATCACTTATGATGCTGGTGCTTATACACATGTTTGCACTTGCAATGCGAAACCAGCAGATTGCTGTCTGGAGCAAGTTTGAGCTTTACCAAGTGCTTGCAACTGCGGTTTTAGTTGTATTTACAACAGGGGCAATAGTGGTAGGGATGTGCACCTTTGACATGAGCTTTCTTGGGGAGGGAATGACCCCTAACCCGTACATAGACAGTGCAACTGGCAACAAGCTGAGCATGTATCAGATAGTTGACAAATACTTTGGCAGGATGGAAGAAATTGGGGCGCTGCTCTTCGGCTACATGACATACGTTGTAAAAACACTGAATTTCATAGCAAAGGTTATGTGGACTGCCAGCCCGATAGGAGTGGGCTCCTCTGAAACCCCTCTTGAGTCCTTGGGCCAGCTTAATAATTTAATGTTCCTAATGGTCAGCGGCTATGTCGTCTCCTACCTTTTGTTTCTGCTGCAAGCCCGCATGCTGGAATACCTTGCGGTAGCTACGCTTTACTATATGTATCCGTTCGGAGTATTTTTCCGCGCATTTGAGCCGACGAGGCTATTTGGCGGCACCTTAATTGGGCTTTCAATCGCCCTATTTTTGTTTTACCCAATAATCATAGTGTTTAACCACTACATAATGTATGCGCCAATGCAGGATATGGAATCAGAGCTTAAGGGCTCTCTTTCAAAGGCAAACCAGCCCCAAAACCAACTTGAGATTAAATATGCCGACCGGGAAGATGAAATAAAAAAGGAGTTTGAGAAGCTGAAAAATGAGGGGGAGCTTGGGCTATTTTCAGGAGGGATTTCTGGCTCAGTTTTATTTTTATTAAAGCCGGTCATGTTTTATTTTATTGGGGCAGTGGTGCTGCCAGTTATAAACTTCATCGTGCTGGTTGAGATTACAAGGGGGATAACAAGGCTCTATGGGGATGAGATTGACATTACTAACCTAACAAGGCTGATATGATGGCTGACCTTGGAACGGCGCTTGGGATGTCTGCAACAATAGGGATGCTGACCTTTTTCATGGTAGTGCTAATAGACATGTTCTCGCGCGCCTTTGGGTTTCAAAATGCCATGCTTTGGGTGAAATCAGAATATGCGCAAGTTGCAGTCACCTTTTTGATTATTTTGTCTGCAGCGAGCATGCTAACTGTAGGAAACGAGATAGTCAGCAAGGTTTCATGGCAGGTGGCAAGCGCATCAGGCAATGTATATGTGGGCGAGGCTGCAAACCATCTTCTTACCACCGGAATGCCACTGAGCCCGGCAGAGCTTGGAAAAAGCTATATTGAAATGGTGGTTGGCTGCGAGAGAGTAATCTACGCTGTGGCATACTGGATTAATATATTCATAGAGATGACAGCTTCGCTGACCGTGGATATTGTGCATGTGGAGGCAATAGGAGGTGGATTGGTCCGCACTCCCATCACCACCTTTTTGCAATATATAATGGGAAACATTAGATACCTTGTGCTTTACCACTACATACAATACAATCTCTTGCTCTTTTCGCAATACTCCATGCTCCAAGTGTTCTTGCCGATAGGGCTAGCCCTAAGGGCCTTCCCATTTACAAGGGGAGTCGGCGGGTTCATGACTGCCTTTGCCCTTGGCTTTGCCTTTGTCTTTCCCATGACTTATGCAATAATAATTTCAATAATGCCCACTGCAGACACCATGTGCAAAACTGTTGACCTTACAACCAACCCTGGCTTTATGCTTTTTAAGGACGAAAGACCGTGCTTCAACAACCGCGCGAATGTGGTGCATATTTTGTATAAGGTGGCTAGCGAAAAAGATAAAATAGAAGGGACAGCAGATTACATAAAGAGAATGATAGGGCTTTTGTATTTGCAGGCCCTTTTCTACCCACTTGCTGCCCTCATAGTCACCATCAGCTTCATTAGGCAGACGGGGAACCTCTTTGGAGCGGACTTGGCAGAAATCGGGAGGGGCCTGATAAAATTGATATAGCAATTAAATGGCTGGGTGGCGAGCCTATAAGCGAGAGGTTTAAAAACTGATTGAGGAAAGACAACGCACTGCTGCAAAAAAGGAGAAAGGCAGATGGAAGTCCCAAATATTTACCAAGGAAATTACAAGCTGCTTGTGATTGTTCCGATTTTGCTTACTGTAGTTGCCTTGAGCTTCATACCTATGATAAAACTGGGCGTGGATTTCAAGGGAGGAGTCTTAGTAGTCATGCAGGCTAAAAGCCCGGTTGACGAGCAGGCAGTGGCTTCTGAGCTGGCTAAGCGAGGGTTTAAGGTTTCTTCAATAAAATCGCTGCCAAACCCGGCAGGCTACCAAGTAGAGGTGGAAGTTGAAAGGGTTGAAAGCCTCACGCAAGCTGATGAGCTGAAAGATGCATTCTTTTCATTGGTGGACGAGGTTTCGCGCCTTGAAGCCGATGTTGCTGCAACTAACCACAGCGCAGAGGCAACTGCAAAATACCTTGAAGGAAGAAAAAAGATTGACTCGGCTGCCAATGGGATTTTCAAGATAGCCAAGATGGATGAAAATGCCTCAGCTTACCAAAGCACAAATGAATTAAAGCAAGCAGTCAGCCGAACTTACAGAAAAGTAGTGGATGAGAATTCAGACAAGCTGCGCGAAGCCCTCTCTGAGCTTGTAAAATATGAAAGTGCAAAGTTCAACGAAGTTTCTGCTTCGCTCTCTGCTAAATTTCTTGAAAAGGCTGCGGCAGTGGGCCTGTATTCCGTAATAATAGTCAGCATTGTGGTATTCTTGATTTTCAGGACGTTTGTCCCAAGCATAGCAGTGCTGGTTGGAGCTGCCTTTGACTTATTAATGGCGCTTGGCTTTATGGGGGCTTTTGGAATTCCGCTTACCCTTGCCTCATTTGCAGCCCTTCTTATGGTGATTGGCTTTTCGCTTGACACAAATGTGCTGTTGACTATGAGAGTGGTAAAAAGGAGGGAAGGGACTGCACGCCAGCGTGCCTATGAATCAATGAAAACAGGCACTACTATGAGCCTTGCAATCATCATTGCCTTTGTCTGCCTCTATGTGCTTGCAATAGTGACGCACATAAATACCTATTATGAGATTTCAACTGTTGCGCTAGGAGGCTTGATTGGGGACTTGTTTTGCACCTGGCTTTTGAACGCGCCCATCGTGGTGGCCTATATGGAGCGAAAAGAGAGCGAGAGTGAAGAAAAGCCTTTGTTGCCATCGCTGTTTTCGGGGTAGTCAAGATGATTTCAAGTGAAGAAATAGTCAGAGAGGCAAAAAGCAAGGAAGTAGTTTTGACATTTGCATTTGCCTTAGCAGTATGCCTCTTCATCTTCATCTTTCCAAAGTTTGGGGTGCCTGCGTACTTTCTTTCTGTCCTTGCAATTGTCATTGTGATTTCAATATGGAAGAAGAACAGCGTGCGGATTGCAGGGCTTTTGGCAGTCATTCTGCTCTCACTTTTCTCTATTGCCTTTAACGGGGTTAAGTTCGGAATTGACTTTTCTGGCGGGGTGAGAATCCCTGTGCTTCTTGAAAAGCCAGTTGACTCGCTAACTATGGACGAGATGGTGGCGACTATAAAAACAAGGGCAGCTGCGTTCGGGCTTGCAGAAGTGAAGGTGAGGCCGATTGGGGACTCTGAAATTTATGTGGAGCTTCCGCAAAGCAGCCCTGAGCTTGTAAAAGATGTGGAAACAGTGCTTTTGCAGCAGGGAGTTTATAGCGGCATTGTTGATGGAAAATTGGCAATAAGCGGAAGCGACATTTACACAGGCTCGATCACCAGGGTGCCAAGCCAGTATTTGCATGGCGCCGATTGGGGAGTGAGCTTTAGCGTGACGCAGGCTGGGGCGACTAAATTTGCAAATGTGGTGAAAGGAAAGGCAAACTACCCCCTTTATATGTTCCTTGACCGGCCAAGCGACGCGATAGTGGTGATTAGCGAAAAAACCCTGACTGCTTCGGCAAAGAAGGCGGGGGCTGTGCCAATCAGCAAGGCCAAGGCGCATGACCTTGCCCGCTCAGCACTTCGGCTTGAAGGGGATGACATAGAGGTCTATATTGAGGAGGAGCTTGCCAAGAACTTTACGCTCTCGCCAAAAACGAACAGGACCCGCGCCATAGTGCAGGCAGGAAGCCCGCTTGCAGCAAAGCTGCGGGAGGCAGGCTTTGTTGTAGCTGAAAAAAGCGAAGAGGATATGACTCCATCGTTTAGCATCTCTGCTGCGATGCCTGCCTCGGATGCAATAAATGAGTGGAAAGCAGTTGGGCTTCTTTCAGCTCCAAGGCTGGTTCCGTCTGTGACTGAAGGAGTGCCTAATTTCGCCTACACTATAAATGGACCTGCATCAGGCAGCACCCCAGCTGAGCGAGCCAAGGATGCACTGCGAAAGGAAAAGGAAGTGGAATCAATACTGAAGGGAGGCGCCCTTCCTGTGCAGATAAGCATAGGGTCAAAAACTGTGGTGCCTGCTCCTCTTGGGGCAGAGTTCCTGAGGCTCTCGCTCATTGGAATTTTGTTTTCACTTGTTGCCATATCGCTGATGGTTTCGCTTCGCTACCGCAACCTGAAAATTGTCCTTCCCATGATATTCATCAGCTTGGCGGAGCTTACAATATTGATGGCTATTATTGGGGCATTTACCATTGACTTGGCAGCCATGGCAGGAATACTCGCAGCAATTGGCGTTGGGATAGACGCCCAAATAGTAGTCACAGATGAGCTTCTAAAGAAAGAGGAGGAAACAAGAAAAAGGATGGAAAAGGCATTCGGGATAATTACTACTTCCGTGACAGTGGCTGTTGTAGCCATGCTGCCCCTCCTTTTGTTCTCTGGCTTGGTAGAAGTAATTGGGTTTGCCACTGCCACCATTTTAGGCGCGCTGCTTGGCCTTTTCATCTCCAGGCCTGCCTATGGTGCCATTGCCGAGAGGCTGTTTGGCTGAGGAATTTTCAGCAAGCCTCTTGATTACTGAATCATATCTGTCAAGGGGGCATTCAAAAATGGTTGGCCGGCTGCAATGGACCTCGCGGCCAGTTGCAACTGCCTTAAACGAAGCAAGGTATGCCCAGTGGCTTTTTCCCCTGTCTTCTGCCACTTCTAACTGTATTTCGCCCATCTTTTTTTTCTCTGCCTGCTCCTGTGCACATTTCAGGACTATGTCAAGGTGCTGCTCAACTGCCTTTTTTGCAAGGGCAAATGAAGAATATGCGCCGCAGAACTGCTCATAATCATACACTAAGTAAATTTTTTTGGGCAAGGGATTCACCTGCTTTTTCTGCCGTTTTTATGAAAAATTAGGATTGCAAGCGAGTTTAGGATTGCCAAGATGTAGAATGGCAAGACCGTCCCAATAATCGCCCCTGTTATTATGCGCGAGAGGTTGGTGCTCTCCCACAGGCCCAAAAGCTGCCCGCCGCCGTCAACCCCGATTGGAATGGCTGCGGCGATGAGAATGAGGTTGTCAGGCCAGCGGTCTGACTCGATTTTCTGAAAGAATGGAAGGGCGGCGAGGCCAATAAGCATAAAGAAATATATTGCAGTGTCGCGCGCGCAGACCGGGAA
Organism: Microcaldota archaeon; assembly: GCA_026413805.1. Taxonomy (GTDB): domain Archaea; phylum Micrarchaeota; class Micrarchaeia; order Anstonellales; family Anstonellaceae; genus UBA10161. Next base: position 15,486 of record JAOAKE010000016.1, read on the forward strand.
TTTGTAGCCTGTTTTGTCAGGATAGTCAAAGGCCTCTTCCTTAGAGGGTGAAAATGCTGGCGATGGCAGGCAGTCGCCTAAAAAGTAGCTTCCATCTGCCTTTGACTTGAAAAGGCACAGCGAGCGAGAGGCAAGCTGGTGGCAGGTCGGCCCGAAAATAAAATAGAGGGTGCCTGCACTTTCACCATCCCCTATTGAGGCGAGATATGGCGCCAAAAAGATGAGGGTGTTAAGAAGGAAAAGGGCAAAAAACAATAGAAAATAAGGCAGCTTTTTTCTGTCCATGCGCCTCTTTCATGCTCTACGCTTTTAAATGTGATTTAAAGCAAATTAGCAAGAGGGCCCGTAGCTCAGTTTGGATAGAGCGGCACTCTCCTACTTTCTTCGGGATTGTTCGGAGAAAGGTGAAGGTCGTGAGTTCAAATTAGGTGAAGAACAAATCTCACCGGGCCCGTATTTTTAGCAGGAAGATGGCATGCTTGAGGAGAAATTTGCAGGCGTTTTTTTAGTTGATGGGAAGCTCGCTACCAAATCGCTTGTCAAGGGGATGCGAATATACGGGGAAAGGCTGGTTCGCGAAGGGGAATCCGAATTCAGGATTTGGGACCTATACCGAAGCAAGCTG
>JAOAKE010000017.1 GCA_026413805.1 Microcaldota archaeon
CTGTGGTTGCAACCGTCGGCATGATCCCGTTTCTCGGCCTCGGCGTTCCCAACATCGTCAGCCTGGTCCTGGGCGACAACCTCAGACGCACATTGCCCCTGATCGCGGCCGCCGGCGCCGGGCTTGTGCTCGCCTGCGATATTGGCTATCTCTTGCAGTATTTTTTGTGGATAGACTGCGCCTGTGGGGTTGTTGGGGTTTATCACCACAATCGCCTTTGTCTTTTTGTTTATTTTTTTCCGTATGTCTTGGGTGTCGGGGATAAAGTTTTCATCTGTTTGGTAAAAGTTGTCCGTTCCGCCATTTACCCGAAGCTTGGAGTTGTAAAGTGGGTAGCTTGGGCTGGGGAGCAGTATGTTTTCGCCGGGATTGACAAGGGCTTGGAAGAGAAAATCTATCCCTTCAGAAAGGCCGCTGTGGATGGTGACATAGTCAGCAGGCACGCCTTCAATTTTGCCAATTGCCTCGCGAAGCTCAGGGTCGCCTTCTGATGGGCAATAGGCAGAGTATTTTGGCTCGTGCAGGGCGTCAATTATTGCATTTGTAATCCATTCAGGGGGCTTGAAGCCAAACTGGTTGGGGTCTCCTATGTTGAACCAGTGGACCTTCTTGCCCGCAGCCTGAACCTTGCGCGCTCGGGCAACTATGTCCCTTATCTCGTAAGAAACCGATGCCATTCGGTCGGATAGAACAACTGCCATGCTGCCATTCACTTCTCAAAATATAAAAATAAAACGCATCATTTTTCGGCTATTGACGTTTCGCATTCTTAAACTAAGGCTTCCAGCCCCTTTTTCACAGGCTTTCCGTCTTTTATGTAAGCCATCGCTTTGTCAAAATCAACATCTGCGCCTTGCTTTTTGAAGTAGCGCACGAGGTTTCGGACATCTCGCTCTAAGAATTCTTCTGCACGAGGGTGAGCAAGGAGGACTGCCTGCGCACAGTCAAGTATGAAAAGGCCCCAGTCAGTCACTACTATGTTGTATTCGCTTATGTCTGAATGGACGAATCCCAGCTGGTATATTTTCTTTACTTCATCCAACAGGAATTGGTAGTCTTTCTGTGGGTTCTCGCTTCCCACTTGCTCTAATGTTGAATAGGGAAGCCCGCCTTCTCCCAGGTATTCCATCACAACTATATTCCGCAAGAAAGCAAATGGCTTGGGCACTGCAATTCCCGCGCTGTAAAATGCCTTAAGATTGGAGAATTCCTTTCGTGTCCATGCAAGCACAGTTTCAAATCTTCCCCTGCTTGTCCCCTCAAATCTCGGGTCGCCATCTATGTATTCGTGCATGCGAATGAAGTTTGAGGTCTCTATTCGGTATATTTTTATTGCAACCTTGGAGCCGTCAGAGGCAGTGCCGCAAAAAACGTTTGCTTCCTTTCCCTTTGCAATCGGGTAGTCTACTGTTTCAAAATGCCCCTGAGCCCGCAGCTTTGCAATGGCAAGCAGGGTGTTGCGGTCAAAAACATCAGACTCCAGCTTTCGCTCTGCCTTTTCCATTTTTATCTCACGAAGGGGGCGCTTGCGCTTGGATTCTCGCCTTGCCATGATACCTAAAAGGAGCTAACCATATTTATTTTATATACCCCTGCTTGCGAAGCCATTCTGCCTGGAGCTTGTTGTAGCGCCAGATTACATCTGCCTTTTTGTCTCCGCCAATCTCCCAAGGCACCACAATCACGATGTCTCCTTCGCGAACCCAGATGTTCCTCCTTATTTTGCCAGGTATTCTGCACATCCTTTCTTTTCCATCTTTGCAGGCGACCTGCAGCCTTCCACCGCCAACAGTCCCAACTACAACGCCGAGCAGCTCCCCTTCTCTTGGAAGCCGCATCCATCCGCCCTGCTCTGCTGTTTGCTCTTCAGGCATTTTAACACCTATAGTTTAACTGGGTTGCGCGCCCCGCATGCTTCGCAGATGAGCGTTTTCACCCCACCTATTTCAGATATTTTAGTGTCTGGCCTTTTGCACTCCTTGCAAATAACTGCGCTGTCTACAAAGGCCTGCAATTTTTCCTTGAGGTTGCGCTCGTAAAATTTTCCGTTTAAAACGAGCTTTCCGCCGTCAATAGAAACAGGGACTGCGAGCTCTTTGGAGAAGTATTTGGCGAGCAGCTGGCTGCCTCTTCGAAGCTTTTGGGCTATTAGGTCAAAATTCCTGATGATAGTCTTGTTCCCTTGTATAAATGAATCTATGGATGGAACTTCAAAGCGCTCAAATGTAAGCGTTTTTTCTGGGAGCAGGGAGCGCGCCCTGTCCAGCATTTTTTCATAATCTTCCAAGAAATTACCTCACAGCTGCAAAATATGGGAAGAAAGCTTTATTAGTATATGACTGCCCCGCTTTGCACATGCCTCCAAAAATAGACAGAAACATGCTTATAGGCGAGCTTGTTCTCAATTATCCCGAGTCAGTGGAAATTCTTTTCAAGTATGGCTTTCACTGCATAGGGTGCGGGCTGTCTGCTTATGAAACACTAGAACAGGGCTGCCTGGCACACGGATTTGACGAGCAGACGCTTGAGCAGATGATCAAGGAGATAAAGGATGCAGCAAAAGAGGCGGAGAAGAAGAAAAAGAAGTCAAAGCCCTAGCAGCTTTACGGCAAGAAGGGCGAGCATTCCGCCAAGGCAGATAGGCGGGAGGGCTGGGAGGAAAACCCTTTGCCTTGAAACAAAGCGAAGCAAAAAGAGAAGCGCCACTGTGGAGCCGGCTGCAATTGCAAGAGAATAAATAATGCCGTTTGCGCCAAGGGAATACGCAGAAACTGACAGCATTGCGGGAACCGCAAGGTCGCCAGTCCCAAGGTCCAGCCTTTCACCTTCCTTTCTTACCCTCTCAGCATATTCCTTTGGCGTTTCCTTTGGCTTGCGCAGTGGAACCTTCTTTGCACTCACTGTAAAGGATAGCTGGCGGCTGGACAGCTCGCGAGCCATCTCAATCATGTGCCTAGTCTTAAAGACAGCTATGTAATCGTAAATTGCCAGAAGTATTACAAACAGGACTGCTGGCAAAAAGCCAAGGGAAAACCCAAATAAAGCGCCAACGCCTGCGCTTGAGACCACTGCCGCAATGTTTTGAAATTGCTGCCAGAAAAACTTAGCTACCCCCAAGGCACAGCCCAGCACGCCTGCTGACGCGATGGAGGACCAAAGGTCAAAGCCTGCAAAGAGAAAAAATGCAAAAAAGACTATTGAGGAAGCAGAAACAATAACCGACATTTCAATGAGCTGAAAGAGAAGCAAGCCGCGGTAGAACCTTGCAAGCAGGATAATAGCCGCTGCGCCAAACAAAATGTAGGCAATGTAAATCAATGCGTTCGCAGGCTCTTCTTTTGGGAGCGGGGCGACTGCAAGCTGCTGAATCTCCTCGCTTTGCAGTGCCTTTTGCAGCAAAATTGCTCCAGAAAAAATGCCAAGGAGCTGGGTTATTGCAAAAAAGAAGGCTATTTGGTAATAAGGCTTCATTAAACCACTTGAACCTATCTTTTCTTTTTCAACAGCTTCAGCGCCTCTTCAAATGAATCGATGTCTGTAAACGAGCGGTATACAGAGGCAAACCTTATATACGCCACCTCGTCTATCTTGCGCAGCCTTTTCATGACAAGCTCCCCTATCTGGCTGGATTTTACTTCCTGCTTTCCTTCTTTTCTAAGCTGGCTTTCTACCCAGCCTGCAAGCGCTTCTATCTGCTCGCGCGAGATAGGGCGCTTTTCGCAGGCCTTTTCCACGCCTGTCATGAGCTTGTGGCGGTCAAATTTCTCCCGCCTGCCGTCCTTTTTTATTACATATAGGTCTTCTTGCTCTACCTCTTCATAAGTGGTAAACCTGCGCTTGCACTTTACGCATTCCCTGCGCCGGCGTATCCGGTAATCGTCAGTGTCGCGGGTGTCAATGACATTGCTTTCTCTGTGGCGGCAAAAAGGGCAGAGCATAGCACAATAAAGCAGTATATGGATAAAAACACTTGCCTGTGATAAATGAAGGTGGTGGCATGCTCTACGATTTAATTGTAATCGGCAGCGGCGTTTCGGGATTAGCAGGGGCAATGTATGCTGCAAGGCTGGGCCTGAAGGTCTTAGTGCTGGGGGAGCTTCGCGGCGGCACAATCACCCTTACCCATCTTGTAGAGAATTACCCGGGCTTTGTCTCAATTTCTGGGCTGGAGCTTGCGCAAAAGCTTGAGGAGCATGCCCGCAGCTACCCGAATGTTGAAATAAAGGATGCAAAGGTAACCAAGATTGCAAGGAATGAAGGCGGGGGCTTTTCAATAACAAGCGATGCTGGAAGCTACATGGCGAAAAGCGTCCTTTATGCCACCGGCACAGAGCACAAGAAATTGGGCGTAAAGGGCGAGGAAGGATTTGCAAACAAGGGAGTCCATTATTGCGCCCTCTGCGACGGGGCATTTTACAAAAACAAGGTAGCAGCAGTAATTGGAGGCTCGGACACTGCCGCAAAAGACGCCCTTGTGCTTACTGAATGGTGCTCAAAGGTTTATATCATATACCGGGGCGAAAAGATACGACCTGAGCCTGTAAATTACGAAAGAGTCATGCGAAATGAAAAAATAGAGGTTATAAGCAACACCAATGTTTTGGAGATATACGGCTCAAGAAAAGTGGAAGGGGTAGTGCTGGACCGCCCCTATAATGGAAGCGATCGCCTTCCGCTCGACGCAGTGTTTATTGCAATTGGGCATGTGCCCCTCTCCCGCCTGGCAGCAGAAGTTGGAGTTGAGCTGGATGCAAAGGGATATGTGAAAATAAACCGCAATTCAGAAACCAATGTCCCTGGCTTTTTTGCAGCAGGGGATGTGACCGACACACGCTTCAAGCAGGCAATAGTTGGGGTTGGCGAGGCAGTTGAGGCTGCTTATTCTGCCTATCTTTTCCTTGCAGGAAAGGGATAACGCCCGCTTTTTGGCAGGGGTTACAAGAAAATAAAAAGATTTTTGGGGAAATATGCGCTGAGGTGAATGGATGGTAGTGATAACTGCGAAGAAAATTGAGATGAACAAGCCAAATGCAAAAAGAGAGGAGCTGCTTGCGAAGGTTTCAAAGATTATCAAGACAATAAACAACCATCCTGCCTTTAAGAACGGCAAGAATGAAAGAATCGAAAGAGAAGTAATGGACCTCAAAAAACAAATTGAGGGCATAAAGCCATATTCAACCCGTGAAGAGATACAACAAATCAAAAAAGCGGTGGATTCGGTTTCATTATATTTGAAGGGAATAGTTCGAAACAAGCGGCCAATAAGGGAGCCGATGGCAGAGGACATTCAATAAGCTATGGCTTGAGTTAAAAAAAATTAAAAATAAAAAATCAGAGAGTCACTTTCAGGCCCAGCTCTTTCTTGAGTTCGCGGTAGCGGTTCCTGATTGTTACTTCGGTGACGCCTGCAACATCCGCTACCTCCTTTTGCGTCCGTCTCTCGCCATACATCGCAGATGCTATATAGACTGCTGCGGCTGCAACTCCTGTTGGGCCCCTGCCTGAAATAAGCCCCTTGCCAATCGCCTTCTTCAAAAGGGAAATTGCCCGCTCTTGCACATGCCCTGAAAGCTTAAGGGCTGCTGTGAATTTTGGAACATAGTGGGCAGGGTCAGTAAGGGGCACTTCAATGTCAAGCTCGCGCCTGATAAAGCGGTATGCCCTCCCGATTTCTTTCTTTTCAATCCCAGAAACGCGAGATATTTCATCAAGGGTGCGAGGAATCCCCTGCATCCTGCATGTTGCATATATCACAGCCGAAACGACCGATTCAATGAGCCTGCCGCGAATGAGCTCTGCCTTGATGCATTTGCGGTAAAGAAGAGCCGCTGACTCGCGAATAGAGTCAGGAAGCCCAAGATAGGAAGCAATCCTGTCCAGCTCAGAGAGGGCAATTGCAAGGTTGCGCTCCATGGAAGAGGCAATGGATGCCCTCTTGTGCCATTTCCTCATTCTGTAAAGCTGCGCCTGCTTTTTGGGGGATATTTTTGCGCCCCGTATGTCTCGGTTGTATTGGTCTATTTCAGTTACCAACCCCTTGTTCGGGCGCATATATTTTATAGGGGCTCCACCTCGGGCGCGCTTCTCGCGCTGCTCAGCGTCAAACGCCCTCCACTCAGGGCGAGGGTCTTCTATGTTTTCAGCAATGATAAGGCCGCAATTTGAGCACATCAGCTCTCCTTTTTCATAGTCTCTGGTCAGCCTCTTGCTTCCGCACTCTGGGCAGCTATCTACCATATTTTCACCTCATCGGATATTCAATCGGCTAATAGTTAGATTTTAAAAAGATTCCTAAATCTCTTCTCGTATATATATGCAAATATTTAAAAGATTATCTATGCTGGAAGACAGAGGCAGGCTTAGCTTATTTTGAGAGAAAATACACAATGACGATTACCAATGCAATAAGCAAAGCCGTGAATAACAGCCTTTCTGCCATGGGCAGCTTTTTGCATTCCAATCTATTTAAGCTTTTCACCACGAACTTTAAGCATGAAAATTGCCTTCGTCACCGACACTCACTTTGGCTACCGCCGTTTTGAAGAAGACGCGCTTTTGCAAGGTAAGGAAGCAATCTTGTCGGCAGCAAAAGAGGCAGACCTGCTCATACTTGGAGGAGACAATTTTGACAGCCCGTTTCCAAAGATGGAAACCCTTGCCTCAGTCATGCAGCTCCTTCGCGAAGCGCTTGAAATATTTCATTCCCGCGGAATCCGCGGAGTCCCAATTTTCGCAATACACGGGAACCATGACAGGCGGGCAAAGGGCTATGTGAACCCAACCGAGCTGCTAGCTCGCGGCGGGTTTCTCAAAAATATACACAACAAGGCTGAAATCTACGCGCTCGGAGAAGAAAAGGTATCGGTTTGCGGCCTGGGCAACATACCTGACGACTTTGTGCACGAGGCCATTAAGGAGGCAGGCTGCAAGCCGGTTGAAAATGCCTTTAACGTGTTTGTGCTGCACCAGTCTTTTCAGGAGCTTGAAGGGGCCTTTAGCGAAAAATACCTCACCTTTGATGACTTGCCTGCGGGCTTTGACTTGTATTTGTGCGGGCACAGGCACAAGCCAGTGCTCTCCGGCAAGGTGCTAAACCCAGGCAGCACTGTTGTAACCCAGCTGCGCCCAGAAGAAGCAGGGCAAAGAGGCTGGCTGCTCTATGACACCCAGCTAAAGAAAGCCGAGTTCAAGCCTATAAAAACCCGCCCATTTGTCTATAAGGCCCTTGAATTTTCTGCTGCAAAGCCCGATGAGATAAAAAAGAAAGTTGAGGATGAAATAAAGGCGATTGTCTTGGCTTCGCCTTCTGCCATTGTCAGGATTTCTGTAAAGGGAACCCTTGCAAATGGCTTTCAGCCTTCAGACCTCCACTTGCCTGAATTTGGGGAAAATGTATTTTTGGACAATGCAATTAATTTTGAGAGCCTAAAGGAAAAAATCCAGCAAATAAAGCAATCGCGGGAGCAGAAAAAAAGCCCAAAGGAACTTGCCATGCAAATCCTCTGCCAGAAATTGCAGGGAACCGCATATTCACTTGGCGACCCTGAAAGGCTGTTTTCCCAGCTTCTTGATGGCACTGCCCTGCCAAGCATAAAAGAAAGGATTGAAAAGAAGCAGCAGGGCGTCTAAAACTCTACCCTGTCTGCACGCATATAATCACGCAGGGCTTTTGGGATGGCAAAGCCGCTTTCATCTTGGTAATTTTCCATTATTGCAATCATGGTCCTGCCTACTGCTATCCCGCTGCCGTTTAGTGTATGGACAAATTCCAATTTGCTTCCCCTCCTAAACCTGATGTTTGCCCTTCTTGCCTGAAAGTCTGTGCAGTTTGAGCAGGAGGATATTTCGCGATACCTGTCCTGCGAAGGAATCCAGACTTCAAGGTCGTATGTCTTTGCAGAGGCAAACCCCAAGTCAGCGGTACAAAGCTCCACTACGCGATAGGGAAGCTCAAGCTTTTGCAAGACAGACTCGGCATCTTTAGTCATAGTCTCAAGCTCATTGAACGACTCCTCAGGAGTGGCAAATTTTACAAGCTCTACCTTGTCAAACTGGTGCTGCCTGAGTATCCCTTTTATGTCTTTTTGGTAGCTTCCAGCCTCCCTGCGAAAGCAAGGAGTATAGGCGCAGACCTTTATTGGAAGCTGCGCTTCGTCAAGTATTTCTCCTGCAAAGAGGTTGGTAAGCGGAACTTCAGCAGTTGGAATAAGCCATAAGTCATCCTTTTCGCAATGGTAAAGCTCCTCGCTAAATTTTGGAAGCTGCCCAGTGCCTGTCATTGTCTTGGAATTGACAAGAAAAGGAGGAAGCATCTCAGTATAGCCGTTCATCGCCTGCAAGTCAAGCATGAAGTTGATGAGCGCCCGTTCCAGCCTTGCTGCAAGGCCGCGCAGGACAACAAAGCGATGGCCTGCCAGCTTTGCCCCCCTTTCAAAGTCAATAAGCCGCTTGTCAGCCACTTCATAGTGCGGCCTGGCATCCTTGCTGCTTTTTTTTGGCACGCCCCATCTTCGGACTTCGCGGTTGTCATTTTCATCTTTTCCGAATGGGACGCTTTCGTGCGGGATATTGGGGACATTCAGGAGTATTTCATTCATTTTCATTTCTAGCTGGTCTGCCTTTGCGTCCAGCTGCGCAATCTCACTTGCCAGCTTGCGTGTCCTTTCAAGATGGGAAGAAGCGTCTTTGCCCTCTTTTTTTGCCTCGGCAATTTTCAAAGACTCCTCGTTTCGAATGTTTTTCAGCCTGTCCGCTTCCTGCTTTAATGCACGCCACTCCTTGTCCAGCTCTAAAATTTGCTCTGCTGGAGCTGCGTCTTGCCCTCTTTTTTGGAGGGCATCAGAAAGCAAAGAAGGGTTGGCCCTTATCAATTTCAGCGAAAGCATGCTTTCAACTCCTCTTTTAGCTTTTCAACAAGCTCGCTGCCAATCCTGAGCTGGGCTTCCTTTGTGCTGCCGCCAATGTGAGGGGTTAGGACAACATTGTCAAGCTCACACAGCTTGCCAGCGTATGGCTCTTCAGGATAAACATCAAGGGCTGCGCCGGCTATCTTTCCCTCTTTGAGGGCTTGATAAAGCGCCTCTTCATCCACAAGCGCCCCCCGCGCCGTGTTTATCAGTACCGCTGTTTTTTTCATCTTGGCGATTGCAGCGGGGTTGATAAGCTCGCGGGTTTCAGGAGTAAGCGGAAGGTGGAGCGAAACGTAGTCTGAAACTGCAAGAAGGTCGTGCAGGTTGAGCCTTTCCCCTATGGCAGAATAAGACTTTGGATCTGAATAGACCACCTTCATCCCAAGCGCCTTGGCTTTTATCGCAAGAATGGTTCCAATCCTGCCAAGCCCGACTATCCCAAGAGTCTTGCCCTCAAGCTCAGTTCCAACCAGCTCTTTTTTTATCCAAGTCTTCCTTTTCATTGAATAGTCTGCCTTTGCAATCTTCCTGCTTACTGCAAGCATAAGCCCAAGCGCAAGCTCGGCAACGGCGTTAGAAGAGGCAGCGGGAGTATTTATTATCCGTATTCCGTGCCTTTTGCAGGCCTCTGCATCTATGTTGTCAAGCCCCACTCCTGCGCGAGCCACAATCTTTAGCTTGTGTGCTTTAGAAAGAAGGGACTCATCTACCTTGATGCCGCTTCGCACGATGAGGACATCCGCGTCTTTTACCTCGCTAAAAATGTCTTTTGGCAGGAAGGATACCTTGCCCAGCTTTTCTAATTGGGCGACCACTTCCTTTTCCATGTTTTCAGCTACAACTATCTTTATTTCGCCTTTCATTTCCCAAGCACCTTCCTTATAGCATCAAAAGAGGCTTCAAGATGCTCATCATCAAAATTTCCAATGTGGCAGATTCTAAAAAACCTTCCTTGCAGCTCGCCAAAGTCCCGTGCAGTAACCAGCTTGTATTCTTCCCTCAGCCTCTTGCGTATTTCATCGGCATTTTCAAGAAGGAAGCCTGTTATTGTCGGGGAATAAAAGCCGGGCTCGGCAAATACTTCGTAGCCAATGCTCTTTACAAACTCCCTTGCCTTTTCAGCTGCCTGCTGGTGGCGAAGCCGATGTGCACCCAGCCCTCCCCTGCTGTCTATGTAATCCAGGGCTGCCTTGACAGAAAAGAGCACTGAGACTGCAGGGGTATACGGAGTTTGGCTGTTCTCCGCCTCTTTTTTGTATTTCTTTATGTCAAGGTAAAAGGTTCGCGGGGATATGCCATCTGCACGTTTCACAGCTTCTTCATTGCATGCGACAATTGCAATGCCTGGCGCAGCCCCAAGCGCCTTTTGGGAGCCTGTTGCAGCAAAATCAACTCCGAACTCCTTTAGGTCAAGTGGGGCAGCTGCCCAGGCAGAGATGGCGTCCAATATAGTGAACATGCCCTTGCCCTTTGCATATTGGCAAATCCCCTTTGCATCATTCAACACGCCAGTCGAGGTTTCATTATAAACCATTGCAAAGACTTCTGCCCCTGATGCGTCAATTATTTCCTTTGCCCTTTCCAAAGACCAGCCTTTCCCAAGGGGAAGCTTTTCCACCTGGGCATTGCAGTATATCCTTGCCATCTGCCCAAGCTTGTCTCCAAAAACCCCATTCGTGAGCACAAGCGCCCTATCGGTAGGCTTTGTAAGCGAGGCAAATGCCATCTCCAGCCCAGCTGTGCCTGAGCCAGTAACAAGAAAGACATTCTCGCAATTAAAGTCGGATTTGAGGCGAGAAACAATATTGCTGATAAGGGCCTTTATCTCAGGCCCGCGGTGGTATATCATCTCTTGGCTCTGCGCCAGGCGGATTGGCTCTGCAAGGGCCACAGGACCAGGTGTGAGCAAGCGCATTTAAACAACCCGCAATTTTGTATAAGCGAATTTCATACTATAAGATTAAAAAGCAGAGTCAAGCCCTAAGATGCGATATGCTCTCTTACAGGCTTGACGCCCCATTTTCGCCTTCAGGAGACCAGCCAGAGGCAATTGAAAAGCTGGCTGCAGGGGTTAACAGAGGGGGAAAACAAACCCTCCTGGGAGTGACTGGCTCAGGAAAGACCTTCACTATTGCCAATGTCATTGCAAAAACAGGGAGAACCGCGCTGGTAATTTCGCACAACAAGACGCTGGCGGCGCAGCTTTACTCTGAGTTTAGGCAGTTTTTCCCAAAAAACAAAGTCGGGTATTTTGTTTCATATTATGACTACTACCAGCCTGAAAGCTACATCCCCCAGACAGACACCTACATTGAAAAAGATGCCCGAATAAACGAAAAGATTGAAAGGCTTCGGCTCCAGTCAACTGCTTATCTCTTTTCGCCAGGCCCGTCAATAATTGTTGCGACTGTTTCTTGCATATATGGGCTTGGCTCGCCAAAGGAGTGGATGGAACAGTCAGTTGCGATACAAAAAGGGGCGGTCGTAGCCCGCTCCTCGCTTCTTGCCTCGCTAATTTCAATCCAGTATGAACGGAATGACTACGAGATAAAAAATGGGGCTTTCAGGGTAAAGGGAAATACAATAGATGTTTTTCTTGGATATGAGCAGGAAATAGTGCGCATTATACTGGATGAGGATGTGGTGGCAAAGATACAGCGGCTGGAGCCTGTCTCTGCCAAATTGATTGAAGAGCTGGATTATGTTAGGATATTTCCTGCCAAGCACTACATCGTTCCGCCAAGCGAGCGCGAGAGGGCAATAAGGGACATAAGGATTGAATTGGAACAGCGCTTGCCGGAGCTTCCCCCTCTTGAAGCCCAGAGGCTAAAGACACGCACAAACTACGACTTGGAACTCATTGAAGAGCTGGGCTATTGCAAGGGAATTGAAAACTATTCACGGCATTTTGACGGCCGCTCCCCAGGCCAGCCACCCTATACCTTGATGGACTTCCTTCCAAAAGATGCCCTTATTGTAATTGATGAATCTCATGTCACCATTCCGCAGCTTCATGGGATGTATAATGGCGATTACACTCGCAAAAAGAACTTGGTGGAATACGGCTTTCGCCTTCCATCAGCATATGACAACCGCCCCTTGAAATTTGAGGAGTTTGAAAAATACCTCAATAATGTGATTTTTGTTTCTGCCACGCCGGCTGAATATGAGCGCGAGCATTCCTTCCAAATCGTAGAGCAGCTTGTCAGGCCAACTGGCTTGTTGGACCCCCAAGTCTTCATCAGGGGCACAAAAGGGCAGGTTGAGGACTTGATGAAAGAGATAAAGCACAGGGCGGCTAGGAATGAAAGGACGCTGGTCACCACCCTTACAAAGAGAATGGCAGAGGACTTGACCGACTACTTGGTGCAAAAAGGCTTGCGGGCGCGCTACCTTCACTCTGAAATTGAGACGATAGAGAGGACTGAAATAATCCGCAGGCTTCGGCTGGGCGAGTTTGACTGCCTTGTTGGAATCAACCTGCTGCGCGAGGGGCTGGACATCCCCGAGGTTTCCCTTGTTGCAATACTTGACGCTGACAAAGAGGGCTTTTTGCGAAATGAAACCTCGCTTATCCAGACAATTGGCAGGGCTGCGCGAAACATTAATGGGGCGGTCATCCTTTATTGCGACAAGCAAACAGAGGCAATAAAAGCAGCAGTCGCAGAGACCAACCGAAGAAGAAAAGTGCAGGAGGAATTCAACAAAAGGCACGGCATAACGCCCAAAACAATTGAGAAAAGAGTTGGCGCGCCACAACTTGAAGAGCTGAAGGCTGAAAAAGAAAAGAGAGGGGCAGATTTGCGCGCCCTTGCCATCAATTTGGAAATGGAGATGCAAAAAGCGGCAGAGGAGTTGGACTTTGAGCGCGCGATAGAGCTGAGGGACCGGCTTTTGGAGATAAGAAGGAAAATAAGGGGAAGCAAAAAAGCACAGGTGCGCCAAGGCAAAGGCAGGTAGCTGTCTGTCTTTTTGCTGTAGCCACGCATATAAATCTTTTAATGCATAACTTGGCGAGCCAAACGGAACGAGATGAAAGCATGCAAGACAAAATAATAATAAAGGGCGCGCGCCAGCACAACTTGAAAAACATAGACCTGGAGATTCCGCGCAACACGCTCACGGTTATCACGGGGATTTCTGGCTCTGGAAAGTCCACTTTGGCATTTAACACTATTTATGCAGAAGGGCAGAGGCGCTATGTGGAATCCCTTTCAGCATATGCGCGGCAGTTTTTGGGGGTGATGGGCAAGCCCGATGTGGATTCCATTGAGGGGCTCTCACCAGCAATATCCATTGAGCAGAAAACCACCAGCAGAAACCCTCGCTCCACCGTTGGCACTACCACTGAGATATACGATTACATGCGCCTGCTTTGGGCAAGAATTGGAGTTCCGCACTGCCCAAAATGCGGGCGCCAAATCACCTCGCAAACCACTGACCAGATAGCAAATGCCATTTTGCAGCAGGCAGAAGGAAAGGCGGTGCAAGTAATCTCGCCAGTTATAAGAGGAAAGAAGGGCACTTATGAAAAGCTCTTTGACGAGCTTAGGCAAAAGGGCTACTCAAAGGTCAGGGTAAATGGAAATGTGATGGAGCTTGGCAGCTACATACCAAAGCTGGACAAGAACAAAAGGCACACTATTGAAGTGGTGGTTGACCGATTCACTGCTACCAACCAAGGCAGGCAGAGGCTTCTTGAAGCCCTAAAAACGGCTATCCGCGAAAGCGGCGAGGGAATCGTAGTTGTGCAGATTGAAAAGAAGGAAATGCTATTTTCTCAGAAGAACTCCTGCCCAGAGTGCGGCATATCTGTCGGAGAACTGCAGCCGAGGATGTTTTCGTTCAATTCTCCTTATGGGGCTTGCCAAGAATGCCACGGCTTGGGGGTAAAAATTGAGTTTGATGAAGAGCTGATAATCCCTGACAAAAGAAAAACGCTTGGGGAAGGGGCAATAGCGCCATGGAAAAATACTGTTATGAGCAGCTACTATATGCAGCTTTTGGCAGGCCTGGGAGAAAAATACGGGTTTTCCCTAAACACCCAGTGGAATGTGCTTTCACAGGAAGCAAAGAAGGCGATTCTTTATGGCTCTCAGGAGAGGATAAGCTACAGGGTTGAGTCAAAATATGGCGACTCTGTATGGGAAGGCAGCTCAGCCTTTGAAGGAGTAATACCTAATTTAGAGAGGCTGTATCGACAGACAAAATCGGAATACCGCAGGCAGGAGCTTGAAAAATTCATGCGAGAGCTTCCCTGCCCATCCTGCAAGGGAAAACGGCTGGTTCCCGAAGTCCTCTCTGTGAAAGTGGGTGGCAAAAGCATAATTGAGGCAACCGAGCTTTCAATTGACTCGGCATATGGGTTCTTCACTTCTCTTAAGCTCAGCAAAAGCGAGGAAGAGATTGCAAAGCCCATCCTTCGTGAGATACTCGCCCGATTGGACTTCTTGCTAAATGTAGGCGTGGGCTACCTGTCGCTTTCGCGCATTACGGGAACACTTTCAGGCGGCGAGGCGCAGCGCATTCGCCTTGCCACGCAAATAGGCTCAAACTTGACAGGAGTGCTTTATGTTTTGGACGAGCCTTCCATTGGCCTGCACCAGCGCGACAATGCTAAGCTCATCTCAACCCTCAAGTCATTGCGGGACTTGGGGAATACCCTGATTGTTGTAGAGCACGATGAAGAAACAATGAGAAATGCCGACTTCATGGTGGATTTGGGGCCAGGGGCAGGCGTGCATGGGGGGAGGGTTATCGCAGCCGGCACCCCAAAAGAAATTGAAAAGTGCAAGGAATCTTTAACTGGGGCTTACCTGCGAGGGGAAAGGTTCATTCCAACTCCTAAGATAAGGAGAAAGCCGAGCGGATGGCTAGTAATAAGGGGGGCAAGGGAAAACAACCTCAAAAAGATAGATGTGAAGATTCCGCTCGGCGTGTTGGTATGCATAACTGGAGTTTCCGGCTCTGGAAAATCCACCCTTGTAAATGAAATCCTTTACAAGGCGCTCATGAAGCACTTCCACCGCTCAAAGGATGAGCCGGGCAAGCATGACAGATTGGAAGGAGTGGAAAACATAACTGATGTAATTGCGATTGACCAGTCGCCCATTGGCAGGACTCCGCGTTCCAACCCAGCTACTTACATCGGGGCATTTACCCCCATCCGCGAGCTTTTTGCTGCAGTCCCAGAGGCAAGGGCGCGAGGCTATGACCCCGGCCAGTTTTCCTTCAACGTGCAGAAAGGCAGGTGCCAGGCCTGTGAAGGCGAGGGAGTACAGCGAATTGAGATGAACTTCTTGCCAGATGTCTATGTGACATGCGAAGAATGCGGGGGCAAGAGATATGACTCTGAAACCTTGCAAATAAAGTATAAGGGAAAAAACATCCATGATGTCCTTTGCATGAGTGTGGAGGAAGCCCTGGTTTTTTTCCAAAATATCCCTGCGATAAAGAACAAGCTGGAAACCATGGA
>JAOAKE010000018.1 GCA_026413805.1 Microcaldota archaeon
ATACAGGCCTTGGAGCAGGATGTAAGCTCGCTTGCCCCAATGGCAGCAGCAATGCAGGCAGCAATCGGCATCGTCATTGCCCTTGTTGGCGTGGGAATTGACATTGCTTTGGGCAACCTGAAGCTCCAGGGCGCGGCAAGCCCACCAAAAGAAGTGAAAAAGTAGGCAGCAGGTTACCGTTCAAAGAATTCCTCTGGCGGGAAGAAGGCTATCTTGTGTTCTGCCGACCATAAATAGTAATTGTATGTCCTGACTGCCTCCTTAAATTTTTCCCTTACGGAGTCGGTTATCTCCCTGAATTTCTTGTGCGATTCCACTTCCATTTCCATTTCAAGCTCGGTCCCACCGCCAATGCTCTCATAAGCCCATACAATATTTGGGTGCGCCTTGAAATAAGCAAGCATCTCCTCCTTTGCGCGGTTGTCTTCCAGCCTGAATTCTACCTTGTACCAATAGAGCCCAACTTTTGGGAAGGATATCTTCGTGCGAAATCCAAGAATAACCCCTTTTTTCTTCAAGTTTTCCAACCTGCATTTTGTTGCAGTGGCGCTCAGCCCTATTTTCTGCGCAAGCTCCACAATGGGCAAGCGCTATGCAATCGGGAATGTGGAGGTGGGCAAAGAAAAATACCTTCAGCTAAAAGCCCAGCTTCTTGACAAGATAGTGCCGCAGCTTGAAAAAGACGGAAGGCTGGGCTTTGACATCTACAACATCCTTGCCAGAGGCTAGCCTGCTTTTGCCCCAGCCCCTTCAATTTGCAGCTTGATGTTCATCAGGCTCACGCCATATAAAAGAGCGAGGAAGACAAAGATTATTGGCGAAACAATGTAAGAAAAGCAGCAGCTTACAACGGAAACAATAAACCCAGCTATTTGCAGTGCGGCGAAAATAACTGCGAATAAAAGGAAAGTCATGAGGTTGCTTGCAACCATTCCCACTGAGCGCGAAATAGACTCAAAGAAGCCCATGCCATCCATTGCATAGAATACCCATAGAGGGGAAAGGAAAAAGCTCACTGTAATGGACACCAAAACCGCCAGCAAAATCAAAAGAAAGGTGAGGTAGAGAGCCGAAATGACTTCTGATCGACCGGCTTCTTTCAGCATTCCTATCGAATTCAAAAGCTGCAAGAAAGGCAATGCGAAAATTGCAATAAATAACAAAAGCCAGAATATTTCAAGAAAGAAGGCCTTGACTGAAAGCCGCTTCATCCTCTGCTTCCAGCTCTCAGTTATCTTCATTTTTCTCATGATCGCATAAAAGTGCTCATAAACATAAAGATAAAGTGCCTGGTTCAGTATCATGATTGCGAAGAAAAATAGCAGCACTAAGACGATTACTCCCACAAAAAGCCCGCCAAGGGCAAGAAGCTCGTTGCTGCTCATTGCATTTGCTATCAGGCTGCCTGCTGCTAAAGAGCCGCCTTTTCTGTCAGATAGCCCCGAGCCAGAATCCCCGTCAGAAAACAAAGAGCTGCCGAGATTGCCTCCTGTGGCAAGAATCACCAATATAATAAGTGGCAGTGCAACCTCCTGGTAATGCTGCTGTATCAGGTAAAAAGATTCCTTGATAGTCTTGACGACATCTACGTTTGCCATTGCACCACCGCTACTTCTGAGGCAAACAAACTTAATAAACTCACTTGCTCTAACAGCTTCATGGCAATAAAAAAGGCAGTGGTCCTTGCAGCTGGCGAGGGAAAAAGGCTCCGCCCTCTCACCTACACCCGCCCAAAGTGCATGATTCAGCTTGCAGGAAAACCGATTTTGCAGCATGTTCTTGAAAACCTCAAAAGCGCGGGAGTGTGCGAGGCAGCAGTAGTCGTGAAATACAAAAAGGAAGCAATAACTGACTACTTTAATGCCAACCCGATTGAAGGGCTCAAGCTAACCTTCATTGAGCAGGGAGAAAAATACGGAACTGCGGCGGCATTCGGATATGCCGAATCGTTTGCAACAGAGACATTTTTTGGTGTGGCAGGAGACATAATAACCGAGGCATCAGCGCTGAAAAAACTTGGTGAGGCTGCAGAAGGCGAGGTGACTGCTGCGCTGCATGCAGTAGATGACGCGCGAGAATACGGCACGGCAGTAGTAAGGGAAGGCAAAATCGTTTCCTTTGAGGAAAAGGCAGAAAGGCCAAAGAGCAACCTTGCAAACTGCTCCCTGTATGTCTTTGAGCCTTCGATTTTCCGCAGGCTAAAGCACCTGAAAAAATCCAGCCGCGGGGAATACGAAATTACTGATGTGCTCAAAGGGGCAACTGCCGTGCAGATAGAAGAATACTGGCTGGACATGGGGCTTCCCTGGCAGCTTTTCTCAGCAAACGAGTTTTTGCTTTCAAAGCTTCCGCCGACGAGCACAGACAAGGTAGAAAATACAACAATAAGGGGGAAGCTTGTAATGGAAAAAAACGTGGAAGTGCACGACTCAGTGATTGAAGGAAATGTCTATATCGGCGAGGGCAGCTATGTTGGCCCGCATGCCTACATACGCGGGACCACCTCAATAGGCAGAAAGTGCGGAATAGGGGACTCAACCACCGTGAAAAACAGCATAATATTTGACCATGTGAACGCCAAGCACTTAACTTACATAGGCGACTCAATTGTCGGAAGCAACTGCAACTTCGGTGCAGCCACCCAGATTGCCAACTTTCGCTTTGACGCTGGGCACATCCACGCAGTAGTAAATGACGTTACAATAGACACAAAAAGGACAAAGCTTGGAGCAATAATCGGCGACAATGTCAAGATGGGCGTGCTTTCAGCAGTGATGCCTGGCAAGATGATAGGCGACGGCTGCTGGATTGATGCCGGCGTGGTAGTGAAGGAAAATGTTGAGCGCAGGACGCATGTTGTTTTGCACCAGGCAATAACAAAAAAGAAGCTGGAGGGAGAGAGTGTGCATTAAAGAGGCCTTTTCAAAAAACAAAAAAGAAATAGCAGCCATCTCGCTCACATCCCTTCTTATGTACCTTCCAATACCTTTTTTGGGCATTCCCTTGTGGCTTGCGAGGGCATGGCTTTACTTTGAAATCGGTCGGCAAAGCAAAAAAAGGAAAATGGGCCTGCAAGAAACCTTTGCAGCCTCTGCCTTGGCAATATTAATAGTGTTGGCAATACAGGCCCCAAGCATATTGATTGACCTGTATTTTCCGTATTCTTCCTTCCAGCCCCAGCCTCAAGGCATCATATTCAATGCCATAGTTGTGTTTGTTGAGGGGCTCTTCATTACCTTCCTTGGCAGGCTTTTTGCCCCAAAAAAATGAAGCAAGCAAAATTCCGGTGGCTGCGTGTCTTCCTACCTGATTGCAGGGATTGACCCAGGCAACACATACGGCATTGCAATTCTTTCGCTTGATGGCAGGAAGGTTGCCCTCCGCTCTACTGAAGGAGGCTCTTCTGATGCAGTGAAAATAATTGAGCGCTCAGGCACGCCCTCCCTTATTGCCTGTGACGTTTCCCCGCCGCCTGAGTCAGTGCAGAAGATTGCCTCTTATTTTTCATGCCGCCTTTTTTCCCCTCCCCGCGAAATAAGGGAAGAAGAAAAAAAATCAATTGCCAGCAGTGCAGGCGCAAGGAACAACCACGAGCGCGATGCCTATTGCGCAGCAGTGTTTGCCTACCGCTCATTTCAAAACAAGCTGCGCCAAATTGACGCCCTCCAAGAGCTCTCGCAGGAAGAAAAAGAAAGGCTCAAGCACCTCCTTTTGAAAGGATACCGGCTAAAAGATGCCTTTTTAGTTCTGGGAGGGCCGCAGCCTAAGGGGGGCGAAGCAGGGGCGCAGCAGGTTGCTTTAAAGCCGCAAAGGCAAAAGTCCGAAGAAGAGCTTCGTAAAAGGATTGCAGAGCTTGCGCGAGAGAATGCCAACCTCCGCCTTCATATAGAGCGGCTTGAGGGCGAGCGCGCCCGCCTGCAAGAAAAGATCCGCCTGCTTGAGAATGGGGTGCGCCGCTCCTTGCTGAAGGACGCACAAATAAGGCAGCTTAGGTTTAGCCTGGAGCAGGCTTTAAGAAAAAGGGGCGAAAAGCGCAAGGCAGGAGATCCAAGCAGCAATAAGCTCCAAGAGGCAGAATCGGGCGATAAGTTAAATAATTTGAGGCTCCCAAATCTTGACCTTGAGAAAATAGTGGCGGAATACCGGAAAGGAAGAAAGCAACTCTGATGTTGGACAAATAGCAAACGAGGGATATCTATGAACGAAAGCACAGGCACATCTCAAAAGCACCCAGCCCCTTCGGCTGAAAGGAAAGACCCGAACGTAATCTACATCGGCAAAAAGTCAGTGATGGGTTACGTTCTGGCAGTGGTGACGCAGTTTAACGGCGGTTCGCCAGAGGTATTCATAAAGGCGCGCGGAAAGGCAATCTCGCGTGCAGTTGACGTTGCCGAGATAGTGCGGAACCGCTTTCTCCCAAACGTGAAGGTCGGGAACATACTCATCAACACGGAGGAGCTAGACTCTGAAGACGGCTCAAAATCAAAGGTTTCAGTGATAGAGATAAAGCTGGTAAAGTAGTTTTCTTCCAATTCCGCCTGCGCAGGTGCCTTGGATGAAAACTCCAATACCAGAAGAGGAGATAAGGTCAGGGGTCCTCTCGCAAGAAACAAAAAGAAAAATTGAGGAAGGCAAAATAAGCAAGCTGGATTTAGAGGTAGCCCAAATCCTATACAAAATAAACGAGCGCTACAACATATCTGCTGCCGAATTTTCCAAGGCAATTGACCTTGGGAGGGCTATTCTTATATTGACGAAAGGCGAGGCAGGGGTGCTCATAGGAAAGCAGGGCAAGGTCGTGGCCGAGCTTTCATCAGCATTGGGCAAAAAGGTGCGGATTGCAGAGATGCGAGGGGATTTGAAAAAATCAATAGCGGACATAATTGCGCCTGCCAAGCTGCTTGGGATAAACCAAGTTTTCCACCAAGGCAAAGAGATAACAAAGGTGCGCATCTCCAAGGCAGGCATGGCCCATCTTCCAATTGACCTGCCCACCCTTGAAAGCGCTCTGCGCTCGTTGATGGAGCGGGAAGTCCAGCTTGTAATTGAATAACCCGTGGGCCACAGAGCGCAAATATTATATACTTTAAAAGAGTCTTTCCCCTCTGATGGTGGTCTGATGGCATTTCCTGAAAACCTAAAGACCATGAAAATAGGCGACCTGGACCAGGCACAGACAGAGCGGCTCTATGACGCTCTTGAAGCATTGGGAGTGGATGAGGTGCTTGACTCCTCGCGCACCCTCGCCTTCTTGGAAAAGCACTATGAGAACGAGCTAAGGAAAGGCGCTGCTGCAAACAAAAAGGCGCTGCAGCTCATTGAGGCAATAGCGCCCATGTATGAGTTTTGCATAACCCAGGCAGCGCTGAGCAAGGACGCAAAATACGGCGTTTTTGTGCTGGAAGAGACAGTGGACTGCACGCCAGAAAAAGGCAAGCACAAGCGCTGGACAGCCTTTAAGGTGAGCAAGGAGGGCGTAAAGAAAATACACAGCTCAGTTTCGCACGAGAAGTCTCGCAAGAATGCGCAGGTGTCAATCTCGCACGTCTCTGAAAATGGAATCGTGCTCCAGGTAAAAGGCGGCCGAACCCTTTTGGTCTGAGGCTTCAGCAACAATTTATTAAGGTTTGGCATTTCAACCCTTGCCGTGAGCCAGGCTAACCTTCGCGCCACACAGCTTGTGGTATTTGCAAACATCTTCCTTATAGCAGTAAAGCTTGCTGTGGCAATCATAACAGGCAGCATTGCCGTAGTGGCAGTATTGGCAGATTCCATCTTTGACTTTGCAGGCTCCCTTTTTGCTTACTTCGGGGTGCGAAAGGGCAGGGAGCCGCCTGACACTGACCACCACTACGGCCATCGCAAGTATGAGTCTTTATCCTCCCTTGCCCAGCTTTTGCTGATAAGCGTGGTGGCGCTGCTTATACTTGTGGAGGCTGTGCGCAGGGTGATTGCCCCAGTGCCCCTGAAAATAGGGTATGCTGAGCTTGCAATGATGGCAGTCACCTTGGTCGTTGATGTCCTCATTGTTTTCTATCTTCGCAACTATGCTGATGCCAAAAGCACCGCAATTCAAGCGAGCATTGGGAATTATACTTCTGACATACTGCAAAATTCCCTTGTTGTAGTCGGCCTATTCTCTGCAATGAGCGGCCTTTATATTGCCGACCCCATTGCAGCAGTGGTAGTGTCTGCCCTTATGCTCAGGGTTGTCTGGAATGTAGGCAGCAATACGCTCGGCGAGCTGACTGACCAAAGCCCCTCTCAAAGCCGTCTGGACAAATATGCCTCTGCAGTCCTTTCAGTGCAGGGAGTAAGGTCATTCCACAAGCTTCGCGCAAGGTCGGTTGGAGGGGAGGTAAAGGTAGACCTGCACATTCAGCTTGACAGGCAGATGCCATTGAGCCGCTCGCATGCTGTCTCAGAAAAAGTAAAGCAGCTGCTTTTGAAAAAATTCCCTGAGGTAAAAGAGGTGTTGATTCACACAGAGCCTGCAACAAAAAGGTTCATGCGCGGCCCAAAATTCGGAAGTTAATAAAACCCTATTGTTCCACTTTTAGAAACATTTAAAAAAACTTAGTGCCTAACTATGCATATGCAATCCTTCCAGAAAAACAATGGCAGAAGCCAAGTTCCAGGCAACCAACTGCCGGCTAACACTGTCTATTTGCCATCAAGGTTTTCGCACATTCCCCTAAGCAAAATAGATGAAATCGAGAGAGGGGTTTCAGACATGTGCCAGAAGGCAGGAGTGAACCAACTTAAAGTCATATTCTACGAGTCTACTGGGAGGCAAAAATACTCTTTTTCAGTAAATGAAAAAAAATGGGTCTTGGTTCGTTGGGAGGCATTGGAACAGCTGCCAACAGAGGAGATTTTAGGCGGGATTGCACACGAGATAGGGCACCTCTCAAACAGCTTTTTTCAAAGGTTTGCAAAGATGAAAAGCGAGCTGGAAGGCACCTCCATTGCCATCATGTCCTATATGTTCTATGGCTCCATTTCAATTTTCAGGGCAATCAAGCTTTTGGCCGTGGGGCTTTTCCAATGCATCAGGCTCGATGTCCTCTCCAATCTGCTATTTGAAAACCTAAGGATTTCAAGAAAGGGAGAATACCTTGCAGATGCATTTGCTGCGCAGCTCGGCCATGGCAAAGGGCTGCTAGATCTTCTAAAGAGGATTCAGGCAGAATCGCCAAAACTGCCTGATGCGGAAAAATTGGAAAAATATTCTACCCATCCCTTGATAGAAAAGAGGATAGCCAAGCTTGAGGAGATTTTAGGGGCAGAGAAAGGCGATTGAGAAAACCAGCCATCTTTTTATTTGGTTTTGCCCCAATCACACACATGAAATTCACCATGAGCCCTGCCCGCGCATATCTTCTTGCCTTGTGGAAAAGCCGCCGCACAAAAGAAGGAGTTGGGGTAGAAGGGCACAGGGAGCTTTGCGAGGCCTTCTTGCGCACTTGCCTTGAAGAGCGCCTGGCAGCTGCAAACAAAGTCAAGTTTGAAGAGGGCAGCCCCTTCAAGTGCTACTTTTACAACAGCGCAGTGCGGGCATGGCTTGGCGAGGAATTAAAAAAACGCGACGAGAGGCTCAAATACCTAAACGAGTTTTCAGCTTCATATTTTGCAGGGCTTTTTGACGCCCGTGGCGGGGTTTTAAAAAGCGGCGTTCCATTTGTAATCGGCGACAAGGTAGATGAGATAGTCCTCCTCAGGCTCGGATTTGTTGTAAAGAAAGAGAGGGGCAAGCTTGCCGTTGTCTCTGGAAATTTCTATGGCTGGATTTCGCCTTTTTTGAAGCTTGAAATTTCAAAGAAGAAGTGATCACTTCACAATTATTATCTTGCTTTTCGGCTTTGCTACAAGCACCACTTCGTTGCTTTCCACAAGGAAGTCAACAGAAACTCCCTTCAAGGCTATTTTGTCAGAAGCGCTTATCCCGCCTGCCCGCTCATGAGGGACAAGCAGGGAAACCTCCTTCTTTCCGTCGCTGAGCCTTATTTTTGCAAATGGTTTCTTCCTTGCGCCATAGCCTATGTCGCTTATGCCCACCACTTGCATCTCAGAAAATGAGAGGTTTTTCATGCCTGGCTTGAGGTTGGAGAATGAGGCAAGCCCTTCTTCCTTTGCCCTCTCCTCAGCCATCTTGAACGCCATGCCCACTTCTTTTTTGAAGTTGGAAATTATCCTGTTCTGCTCGCGCTTTAGCTCTGCCTTGCCCATGCCAGGCGTAGTGGCAATGCGATAGGCAAGCTGGTAATACTTGTTTGCAGCCATCTCATTGCCTTCTTCTTTTTCTTCTCCCTCCGCTTCTTCTTCCTGTTCTATCTCAAGCAGGTGCGATTTTTGAGGCACCTTTTCAGCCTCATCATCGTCTTCCTGCCCAAATGGGAAGTTGGTCGCATTTTTTGGCGCGCTCTCCTGCGGCGGGGCAGCTTCTTCGCTTTTTTCTTCTGGGTGGGAGATGCTTTCAACCCCATGCAGGGGGTCAGGAGAGTGTGGGAGCTGCCGGATTCCAAAGAGCTTTTCCAAAGAGGGCAGGAGCTTCCTTTTGACGCTCTCGCGCTTTTTGGGGTCATAATGCGAGAAGAGCTTTTCAATGGTGGGCAGCATCTTTTGCTGGACTTGCGGCACTTCTTCAGGCTTTTTGGTCTCCCTTCTTTCTGCAAAGAGCTTTTCAAGGGAAACTATTGCCTCTCCCTCCTCCTTTTTGAACTTGTCAAGCGATCGCAGTGCAGCCTCCTTTACCGCCTCTTCCTTGTCTGAAGAAAGCTCAATCAAGGCAAAAATTGCGCGCGGGTCGTCGCTTTTTCCCAGCTCCTCTGCCACCTTCAGCCTGACTTTTGGGTCAGAGTCAAATGCCTGCGCCACCAGCCTGTCAATGGCGTCAGGCTTTTCCTCAACAGGCTCGGTTAGGCTTGCCTGCCTTGCTTTCGGCTTGCCCTTCTCTGGCACCATAAAACTCCTTGCAAAATACGATGGTAAGAAATATAAGGAATAAGTTGCGCCAAAGATTGCATGGAGCTTTCACAGGCGCTTTCATTTATTAGGCCGGCCTTAATCTCCACCTCCTCCTTCCTTCATCATCCTGCTTGGTTTTTTCTTTCTGCCCTTGCACTTGTGCTTGCCACCTCTGTTTTTTTCAAGGAGCAAAAGAGGCTGCCCTTCCTTGCAAGCGCCGTTGCAATTGCCCTCCTGCTTGGCTTTTCATCCAAGCAATTTTTTCAGGAAACCCGCCCCTGCCTCGTGGCAGAGGGCAAAATTCCCTGCCCGCAGGACTACTCGCTTCCTTCAATGCACTCCTTGGTTGCCTTCACAATAGCCTTGGTTGCAGTAGGAACGCGCTCCTTTCCTTTCTACCTCCTCTTTGCCTTGTTTGTCGCCTTTTCCAGAATATACTTAGGCGTGCATACTTCGGTTGAGGTTGCAGCAGGGCTGGCCCTCTCTTTTTTTTCCTGTGTGCTCGCAGAGCTTTTGTTCAAGCATTGCGGGTTGGAGATTCCCCCGTCAGTCCTGCTTCGCCACGGCCTTGGAAGGCTTCCTCCAGGTTCTTCCAGCAAGGTTGGTGATTGGCTTGAAAGAAGATGAAAGGCAGCTTGTGCATATCTTGCTTGGCCTTTTTGGGCTTGCAGCGACGCTTGCCCTTGGGAGAATTTACGCAGCCTATGCCATGTCAGCAGTCGTTCTTGCAGGGCTGGTGCTGGTCCATCTCAAGCTCTCTGGCAAAAGCCTCGGGCCGCTTGAGCCCTTTCTCCACAGGTTTGAGAGGCCAGGGGTTACCCCAGGCTATGGCGCGCTTACGATGGCAGCAGGCAGCTTAGCAATAATCACCCTTCTTGAAGATGCCTCCCATGTCCTTGCTTCGCTGGTTATCTTGGGGCTTGGCGATGCAGGCAGCACCTTGGTCGGGCTGCGAAGCAAGAAAAAGCTGCCGTGGAGCAGGGACAAAACATTTGGCGGGACAGCAGCATTTGTCCTTTTTTCCCTTCCTGCAGTTTATTTTGCAGGGGCAATTTCTTTGCTGGTGGCTACCATGGCAGCGCTTGCCGAATCGCTTGAATCAAATGTTGATGACAACCTCATAGTCGCTTTGGTTTGCGTGGTGGCTTTCAGGCTGCTTTCAGGCATTGCCTTTTAATAACAGCGCCATACTTTTTGTGCGTGATTTTCATGATTGTCCCTGGCCAAAAGGCAGCCCTCAAAGGATATGTCGAGGGGCTTGCAGCCCCCTCGCAAGCCCAGCCTGCTGGCATAGACCTGACCCTGAGAGAAGTCCATCTCTTCCAAGGCGAGGGCGAAATAGACTTTGACAACAGCAAAAGAAGGGTTTCTCCGACAAAAAAGCTGGAATTTGAAAAGGGCAGGGTGTTTCTCACCAACGGCTGCTACAAAATAATATACAACGAATACGTGAAAGTCCCGCTTGGCTGCGCTGCCCTTGGCTTTCCACGGTCCTCGCTTTTGCGCTGCGGGGCTGATGTCCGCTGCGCGGTGTGGGACCCAGGCTACCATGGAAGAAGCGAGTCGCTCCTTGTGGTGCACAACCCCTCTGGCATAGTGCTGCACCAAAATGCAAAAGTGATGCAGCTGGTTTTCTTCAGGCTGGAGGAAAAGGCAGAAAAAGGGTATGATGGAAAATATAAAGGGGAGAACAGGTAGGATTGCCGCCAAGCGATTTGCCAAAAGAAAAAGCCACTGACAACTCCTGCAGAGCTTTTGAACTTGCGGTGTTTATTATGCCACTGCGACAGCCAATAGTTGTGGTGATGGGCCATGTGGACCATGGCAAGACCTCTCTGCTTGATGCCATTCGCAAGACTTCTGTAGCAAAAAAAGAGGCAGGGGCAATTACCCAGCACATCGGGGCATCAGAAGTCCCTCTTGACTCCATAAAGGAAACCTGCGCAGGAGTGCTTGCAAGCCGCAAGATATCCTTTTCTATCCCAGGGCTCCTCTTCATAGACACTCCAGGGCATGAGTCCTTTACCCACCTGCGCGAGCGTGGAGGCTCAATAGCAGACATTGCCATCTTGGTAGTGGACATAATGCAAGGCTTCCAGCCCCAAACCATTGAGAGCATCAAAATACTCCGCGAGTTCAAAACGCCATTTGTTGTGGCAGCGAACAAGGTGGACTTGATAGAAGGATGGAAGAGCCCGCCTCCCCAGTTGCCTGAAGCCTGCAGCATAATTTCAAATGCCTCCATGCAGCGCCCAGAGGTGCAGGCTCGCCTGGAAGAACTTGTCTACTCCCTGGTCGGAAAGCTGCACGAGCTTGGGATGGACTCAGAGCGATTTGACCGGATAAGCGACTTCACCCGCCAGGTTGCAATAATCCCTGTCTCGGCAAAAAGCGGCGAGGGGCTGCCTGAGCTTTTGCTTTCGGTGGCAGGGCTTTCTCAAAAGTTCTTGGAAAAGGAGCTTCGCACCGAGGTTGAAGGCCCGGGCAAAGGCTCAATACTTGAGGTGAAGGAGGAGAAAGGGCTCGGCACCACCATAGATGTCATCTTGTATGACGGGGTGCTTCGCAAGAACGACGAAATAATATTCGGCACCATCAATGGGCCAAGAAGGGTGCGCGTCCGCGGGCTGCTCAAGCCAAAGCTCAAGCCGGGCAGCGAGGGAGACAGGTTTGACTATGTTGATGAGGTGCACGCCGCTGCAGGGGTAAAAATATATGCTCCTGATTTGGAAGGGGCTCTTTGCGGCTCTCCCATCATGGTGGATGACGGCAACCCTGCAACCGACCAGCTCAAAGAGATAAATGACATGCTCAACTCCATTATGTTTGAGTCGGACAAGGTGGGCGTGATAGTGAAGGCAGACACATTGGGCTCCCTTGAAGCGCTTGAAAAGCTCCTTTCCTCACAAGGAGTGGAAATCAAGAGGGCATCAATCGGCAAGGTAGTGAAAAAAGACGTGGTGGATGCCTCTGTCGTGGCGCAGTCCGACCCTTACAAAGGAGTTGTCCTTTCCTTTAACGTCGAGGTGGCGCAGGAGGCAGAGGAAGAGGCTTCCCGCCTCAACGTCAATATTTTTTCCTCAAAGGTCATCTATTCGCTGTGCGATGATTACTTGCAGTGGGTTGGCGAGAGGAAGAAAAAGGCAGCAGAAGAGGCGATTGAAAAGCTGCCACTGCCTGCGAAAATCAAGGTTCTTCCAAAGTGCTTCTTCCGTGCCAGCAAGCCTGCAATTTTCGGGGTGGAGGTGCTGGGCGGCAGGCTAAAAAAAGGCGTGCGGCTGATTTCACTTTCAGGCGAAGAAATAGGCGAAATCCGGGAGATGCAAAAAGAAGGCAAGCCTGTTGCTGAGGCGAAGGCAGGCGAGCAGCTTGCCATATCAGTGGAAGGGGCTGTGTGCGGGAAATCCTTCAAGGAGGAAGATGTCCTTGCAGTTTTCATAACAAGAAAAGAGGCAGAGCAGCTGCTCTCATCGTGCAGCGAGAGCCTCACTCAACCTGAAAAAAGCCTTCTTGAAGAAACTCTTGCAATAACAGATAAAAAACCAATATAGCAAAAACACACAGGCTCAGCTGCAGGGAGGTGGATGAATGGCAGGCGAAAGCGAAGCAAGCGAAGAAGATGAAAAAATAGCCCGGCTTTTCATGAAAATTGAAGAGCAGAGGGAGGCAGTTTTTCGGGAAGTGGTCCGCTTCAAGAATTTGCAACTCAGCGATGAGGAGCTAATCAAAAAATTAAAGAAGGGCAGTGAGATTGAAAGGCTGGCTGCCGCAAGGCTGCTTGGATTTAAGAAATGCAGCGCAGCAGTTGAAGCCCTTTCAACCATGCTGTGGCTTAACCGCCAAAACCTTCCATTTGCCCTTGAACTGGTCGGGGCGCTTGAAAGGATCGGCACGCCCGGGGCAGCAATAAGCCTTTTTTACAGGGTATTTGATGACACAGACGAGCTTGCAAAGTGCGCATGCAGCGCTGCAATAGGCCGAATGGGGATTGAAGCCCTTACTGCTGTATATGCCCACAGCTACTCGCAGCAGTTCTATAACTATGTGCTCCAGAATGGCAAAAGCCTGGACCAAATCCGAAAAGAGCTTCTTGCAATAGAGGAATTTGCAAGAAGGGTGCGCCTGTCTGAGGCGCAGAAAAGGATGGAATCGCAAGTTCGCCAGGTCCAAAGAAACCAGCAGTTTTTAAGGGGAAACCCTCCGCGCTTTGACAGACCAGCCCAAAGGGCAGTGCATTAAGCCCGCTATTGCTTGGCTGCCACTTTCCCGAATTTGAAATATGGCTGGCTTGTTGCGCTTTCAAGCTTCTCAAAGACAATCTGCGAAATCCTCATCCCTTCATGGATGGTTACAGGAAAGGGCGCAAAATTCACAATTTCAAGCACTTGGTGGTTTTGCGAGCCTGGCTGGACAAGGGCAGAGGTAACATGCACTGCCAGCCCCATCCTCGCATATCGGCTGCGCCCCTCCAACGTCCCAATCATGCCATCAGGCATGAATATCTTCTCCTTTGTTATCCCAAGGCACATCCCGCCTGAAGGAAGGGTAATTTTCTTTGCTCGCACTTCCCTCATCGCACTGGCAAAGCCCACCCTTGCCAAATCCACAGCCTTTTTCCCAACAAGATGCTTTTTGAAAACCCAAAACCTTCCATCCAGCGTCAGGTCTACTGAGGCAGGCCCTATTTGGCTATCAGAAATGGGCGGCTCAAAGCGGAGCTTTCCGCTCTTTATTGCCTTTTTGATGTCCCTGTCTGACAATGCCATGCCTCAAAACTCAAAGGCAAATGATATAACTTTTTTCTCTAGGCTTTTCGTTATGTGTCTAATGAAAGTTCGGCACAAAGGCAGCTTTAAAAGCATTCTGCACTTAATTAAATCCAAGGGGATTTAAGGTGGAGAAGATAAAAAACGAAATAGCCGGAGAGATAACCCTAAGCCCCACGCCAGGCTCAACCATGAAAAAATGGCGCGAGATATTTGCAATCACCCAGGCCGAGCTTGCAAGCGTGCTGAAAATTTCACCATCAACCATCTCAGATTATGAGGGCAACAGGCGAAAATCGCCAGGCTCAGGGGTAATAAAGCGATTTGTGAATGCCCTTATACAAATTGACACCGAGCGCGGCAGCCCAATCCTCTCCAAGCTCCAGCAGGGAGTGGAAAAGACCGACCAATACTTTGAGCTGCACGAGTTTGCCACCTCAATATCTGCCCTTGACTTTCAAAAGATGGTAGGGGGGGTGGTGGTGACAAATGAGGAGCTTATGAAAACAAAGAAGCTCTACGGCTACACTCTCATGGAGAGCCTGAAAATAATCCTTGAAATGCCATTCAACCAATTCCCGAAGCTCTACGGCTCAATGTCTGAGCGGGCATTCATCTTCACCCAGGTTTCAACAGGCCGATCGCCAATGGTAGTTATCCGAGTCACTCCCATGAAGCCCTCGGTGGTGGTGCTGCACGGAATAAAAGAGGTTGACCCGCTTGCCATAAAGATTGCAGAGCGCGAGCAAATTCCTGTGCTTACCACCAGCATGGACTTGGGCAAGATACGCGAGTCTCTCAATAAGTTATGATTTTGCAGTTTTGCAGGTTTTTCCCATGCTGCATTCAGTAGGAATTGTCGGGTATGGCGCCTGTGTGCCAAAATACAGGATAAAGGTAGAGGAAATAGCGCGTGTTTGGGGAGAGGAGGGCGAGAGGATAAAAAAGGGCCTCGGGGTATTTGAAAAATCTGTGCCAGACATTGACGAGGATGCTGCCACCCTGGCAGTAGAGGCGTCGCGAAATGCACTTGCCATGGCAGGGATTGACCCGCAAAAAATAGGCGCTGTTTATGTGGGCTCAGAGTCCCACCCATATGCTGTCAAGCCCACTGCCACAATAGTTGCAGAGGCAATAGGCGCAACGCCTGAGCTTACTGCTGCTGACTTGGAGTTTGCCTGCAAGGCAGGCACAGCAGGCATTCAAATCTGCATGGGGCTGGCTGCTTCTGGGAT
>JAOAKE010000019.1 GCA_026413805.1 Microcaldota archaeon
GCCTTCTTGAGAAGCATTCCTGCAAGCATTACTGAGGTGGTGGTGCCATCTCCTACCTCCTTGTCCTGAGTCTTGGCAATCTCCACCATTATCTTTGCTGCTGGGTGCTCAACATTCATCTCTTCAAGTATGGTGGCGCCATCGTTTGTTATCACTATGTCGCCAAGCTCTGAAACCAGCATCTTGTCCATTCCCTTTGGCCCAAGGGTGGTGCGCACTATGTTGGCAACTGCATATGCAATTGCGATATTTACCCTCTGGGCATCGCGCCCAATCACCCTGTGGCTTCCCTCTGGAAGCACCATTATCTGCTGCCCTTCCACTTTTGCCATAATAACACCTCGCAAATATTTTGAGCTTCCTTGCTTGGGCATTTGCCTTCTGCCTTAAAGCTTGGTTATTTTGCCGTATTTGCCTGCAGAAAGCTGGGGGTTGCCCTTGAACTCTGACACCCACCCATTTTCTATCTGGATGGTATCCCCCTGCGAGAACTTGTCAGCGTCATCTCCCCACAAAGAGAGGGCTATTTCGCCGGAGTCGTCTTTCAGGGTGGCGTTCGCCACGCGCAGCTTTTTGCCAAATTTAGTTATTACCTCGCGGGGCTCTTCCTTGCTTACTATTTCCCCGGTTACATTTACATTCCCTATTCCTGCCTTAAGCTCGCTTATCTTCACCTTCGCTTGGCTGTCTTTGTCCATTTTATCATCTCCCACAATTAGCGCTTATGAGCGTTTGAGTGTTAAAATGCAAAAGATATTAATAGGTTACGCTGGGTTCGGATGCTCTTTTATGTCCCTTCCTCAAAGCTTTCGGCGTATTTTTTCTGCTGTTGGGTTGGCTTGGGCAGGGTTATTCCCTGTGATTTTAGAAGGAGGCGGGCCACCTCTTCGTCAATTTCCTGCGGGACTGGATGGACTGCAGCAGGAAGCCTTTTCCCTTTTGCCAGCAATTCGCAGCAGAGGGCCTGCAGCGCAAACGAGCCGTCCATTATCTCAATTGGATGGCCCTGCCCAGACGGGCGGGCAAGGTTGACCAGCCTGCCCTCAGAAAGGAGGTAGATGGTTTTGCCGCCCTTTAGCCTATATGCGTCTATGTTCTCCTTTATCTTCTCCACTTTTTTGCTCATCTTGCGCAAGGCAGGCTCGTTTATCTCAATATTGAAATGCCCGGCATTTGCAAGCAACGCCCCATCTTTCATTTTTGAAAAGTGCGGGGCATCTATTACGTTTTTGTTGCCTGTGGCAGTTATGAAAATGTCGCCAATGGGAGCAGCCTCATCCATTCCCATGACGCGAAAGCCATCGTAGAGCGCTGAAAGGGCGCGATGCAGGCCCGACTCTTTCCTCCCAAATGAAGAATCCACCTCAACTACAATTACGTTTGCTCCAAGCCCTTTCATCCGCGAGGCTATCCCCCGCCCACACCATCCATAGCCTGCGACCACTACTGTCTTTCCCCCAACCAGCTTGTTTGTCGCCTGCATTATCCCCGCGACTGTGGATTGTGCAGTGCCGAACTGGTTGTCAAGCAGGAATTTTGAGTAGGCATCGTTCACCGCAAAGACTGGAAAGGAGAGCTTCCCTGCCTTCTGCATTGCGCGAAGGCGGTTTACTCCGGTTGTCGTTTCCTCGCATGCCCCCTTTACCTGCGCAATGGCATCCCTTCGGGAAGCATGGAGAAGGTTTATCAGGTCGCAGCCATCATCTATTACTATGTGCGGCCTGCCATCAAGCACAGCGTTAAGGCACGAGTAATATTCGCTTTTGCTTTGGCCTGCCCAGGCAAAAACCTCCATCTTAGAAGAAAGGGCGGCAGCAACCCGGTCGTCAGTTGTTGTTGGGTTGCATGAAGCTGCAAAAATGCGCGCACCCCCTGCTGCAAGGGTTTCAAGCAGCACCCCTGTCTTTTTCTCAAGGTGAAGGGCGACCGAGACAGTAAGCCCTGAAAATGGCTTTTCCCTTTCAAATCGCTGGCGGATTTGGGCAAGGACAGGCATGTTTAGGCGAGCCCATTCCAGCTCCGCCTCTCCTTCTGGGGCAAGCAAATGGTCTTTTATTTTGGGCATAGGACCGACCGCAAACCTCTGCACTGCAAAAATATATTAAGCAGCCTCCTTGCAAACCACTAATATGCAAAGGATGTCTGGGCTGGACCTGTCGGTTGCAGTTTCAGAGCTTGCCCACCTGCAAGGAAAGAGGATATCCCGGATAAGGAAGACTGAGGGCGGGATTTTCCTGTTCAAAATAGGCAGCGAGGAGGTTTTGTTCCAGCCAGGAATCAGGCTTCACTTGACTTGGCAGGCCTTTGCCGCCACTGAGAGGCCAGACGGCTTTGTCTCCTTTTTGCGCAAGCATTTTGAGGGAAAGACCGCTGCGCAGATAGCCCAGGTCCCAAACGAAAGGATAGTTGAAATAACCACAAAAAGCAAGGAGAGGCTGGTCTTTGAGCTTTTCCGAAAAGGCAACCTCATAGCAGTTGGCGAGGACGGGAAAATAATGGCTTGCCTCTACCAAGATGAAGCGGGGGGAAGGAAGATTTCAAAAGGGGAAACGTATGCCTGCCCCAAGCCAAGCGGGTTTTGTATAAAGGCACCGGAAAAATTGTCCTTTTGGGTGCAGCTAAAGGATGGGCTGCCTGTTTCATTCTCAATAGGCGAGGGGGGAGGAGAAGGGAAAAAATTTGACAGCCTCAGCGAAGCGCTTGACTTTTACTACGCCAACCAGCCTGAGCAAAGCGAGGCAGAGAAGGCGCTTGAAGAAAGGAAGGCAAAGATATTAGAAAGGATTGCTGCGCAGAAGAAAGCTGCAGAAGAGATTTCTGCAAAGAGGGAAAAATTGAAGTCTGCTGCTGACTTGATTTATGCCAACTTTGAGCAGGTGGAAAGCCTGCTTGAAGAGGTAAGAAAGATGAAAAAGGCAGGGATGAGCGACGCGCAGATAAACGAGCGGCTGGCTCCAAAAAGGGCGAGGGTAAAAGAAAGGGACCTTTTTGTGGAGCTTTAAAGCTTGTGAGTGCCTCATTCCCCTTCCAGCTTCAAAAGAGGGGCGAGGAGGCGCTTTGCCTTGGCTGGCTTGTCAGTATGCACTGCCACCAAGGCCACTCCCTTTTCCTTGGCGACGTAATAAAGCGACAGGATGTTGATGCCTGCCTTTGCAAGCTTGCCAGTCATCATTGCCATCTGGCCTGGCTCGTCTTTCAGGCGAACGATCAGCACCTTAGACTCCAAGACCTTAAAGCCGTTCTTTTCAAGCAGCGAGCCTGCCTTGGCAGCATCCTTTACCAGCAGGACAAGGACCGCCTTGCCGCCGATGGATGCCGCGCTGATGGACTCAATGTTGATTTTTGACTTTCCAAGTATGTAGGTAATGTCTGCAAGCGTCCCGACCTTGTCATCCACAACTATGGTCAGCTCTTCCATTTCACTCGCCTTTTACAATATATGCCTTCAGAAGCTCCTTTGCTTTCTTTGGCTTGTCCACTGTAAGAACGTCAAGGGAGATGCCATCCCCCCTTGCAAGCAGGTAGACGCTGTTTGTCTTTACCCCGCCGCTGCGCAGCATTTCAGAGACCTTTGCAAGCTCGCCTGGCTCGTCTTTCAGCTTTATTATTATGACCTCGGATTGCAGCACCTTATAGTTGTTGGCTTCCAAAAGCCGGATGGCTTTTTTGTCGTCTTTCACGCTGATGTTGATTACTGCCTTGCCGCCGTGCACCTCGGTTGAAAGCGCCTCTATGTTTATCCTTGCCTTCCCAAGTATATAGGAAATGTCAGCAAGCAGCCCTACCTTGTCGTCAGCCACTATTGTTAATTGCTTCATTTGCCTCCCGCTTTTAAATGCAACTGAAAAACTTATATTTGATGCCTATTTAGGTTGTAGAATCTGGAAATAAGGCAGATGGACAAATGCCACCCTATCTTTCCTTATCTCTGTCTTTATACTTGATAAACCTGAAGGTGGGGGACGCCGCCCACCCTTCTTGCCCCTGAGGTATCAAGGCCTGCCTCTCCAGCTGCCCTGAGCGCCTTTTCGCCTACTATGTTGGCATTTTTTGCCTCTCGCAGCACTGCCACTGCTTGAGAGTGCGAGACCTTTTCCCCTTTGTAAAAGGCAGAATACCTTTCAAGGTCAATCCTAATTTTTCCCTCTTGGAGAACCCTCCCTAAAAGCTCCTCATCGCAGATTGCCACCACTTCGCCTGCTGGGGAGGAATGCCTCTTTAGGTACATGCCACTAATACTGCATAGTATAATAAAAATAGGTTGGCAAAAGCAAGGCTGTGGACAGGGTAAGCTTATTTGCATTGGCTGCCATCCTGCTTTTGGCAGGCTGCGGAGCCCGCCAAGAAATCCAATCTGCTGGGCAGCCGCCAGCTTACTCTTCTTCCTTTCTTTTTCCTGAAAGCCCCGCAGAATATACTGCGATCTATGCAGTCAACGAAGGAGGGGTGGAGGTAGAAAAAAAGGTAGTGGCAGCAGGAAGAAACATGAAAGTCGTGATCAGCGGGCTGGCAGTCTACTTTCTTTCAGACAGAGCATATTCTTGCTCGGAAATTACTGGCAAGGTTAAATGCTTTGAGATAACCTCCTCTGCTGCTGGAATGAAGCCTGATGAGGTCTACCTGTGCAAAAACATTCAGGGTGCAGAGGAGGTTGAGCGGGTGGACATTGGCGGGACTGAGGGGCGATGCTACCTTTTGCCCATGGCGCCCACCCCTGCAAAATACAGGAAAATATGTTGCACTGACCGGAATGTCCTTGCTTATGACGAGTATGTATTGGCTGATGGAACCACTCGCGTGGAATACCTAAAAGAGATAGCATATGAAGTCGACTACCGTGAATTCCTCCTTCCAGCAGAGCTGCCGGCAGGGCGCTGACCAGTGCAGCTTTTCACCCAGTTGCGGTAAGCAGGAGCAGAGCGGTGCACCTTGAATGCAAAGACCTGCGGCAAGGAGTATGGGTGGATTTTCAAAATAGCCCGCTCAAGTGCTGGATAGCGCCATTCCTGGGTTTTAAGCTCGAGCACAAACTCCCTTTCCTCTTGCAGCCTCCCTTCCCAAAAGAAAAATGACTTGCAAGGATATACTGAAGCGCAGGCTGCAAGCCGCTGTTGGACAAGGAGTCTTGCTGCCTTCTCTGCCTGCTTGCAAGAAGGGAAGGTGGTATGCACCACTATCATAAATGCGCACCTGTGGGCCCGCGAGGAATCGAACCCCGAATCTTCGCTGTGTAAGAGCGACGTCTTAACCATTGTCGGCTCTGCCGGCAAGTTCTGCTGCCGCAGAAGGCAGAGCATTCGACTACGGGCCCTGCAGGTGCTTTTTGTTTTAAGGATATAAAAATGCGATGGGAGGGCAGTTTTGCCGAAAAATTTATATACAAACGGCGAGAAGCCCTTCTGGGAGGTGTTTTGGATGGAATACAGCGGCCTATTGGAGCAGTTTGTGTTGAGCACTTCGAATTTTATGCGGAACATAATCGATGGCTTCTTCGCATTAGCCATTTTTCTTGCCATTATCTGGGTAGGCTTCTATGTTGCCACCTGGATTGGCGACCTTGCAAGAAAGTTCCTCAGGGGGATAAAGCTTGAGAAATTTTTGGAGGAGCACGGAATACACGACTCATTTGTTGGCTTTTCATTTAGCAGCATACTTGTAGTAGTCCTCAAGGTGTATATCGTCTTGGCATTCTTAGGGATAGCTGCCGAGGTAGTGCGGCTTCCTTTCTTGGTATCCCTTGCCCTTCAGGCAAGCGCATATTTCCCGATGCTAATCCAGGGGCTTGCCATATTGCTTGCTGCGCTGGTGGCAGGAGACTACATAACTGACAAGATAAAAGAGAGTAGGAAGATTCCATTTGCAAACACCCTTGCAATACTCATAGAGGTTTTCATTGCCTACAATGCATTGGTAATTGCCATGCCCCTCCTTCTTCCCGCAGCCGACCCCTCGCTTTTGATATACTCTTTCCTGATAGTGCTGGGCGCATTTGGGCTGGCGCTCGGCTTGGGAGGCGCCATAGCAATTGGGCTTGGGCTGAAAGATGTTGTAAGCGAGGTGGCAAAAAAGAACAAGGACAAGTTCTCGCGCTTGATGTAAGCCCAAAAATAATCGCTGGGCAGAATGCTGGGTGCTTTCTGCCCATGCATTTTTTACATCAGAATGCGCTCAATTTCTTTTTTAGAAGCCAGAGCCAGCACCAGCTTTCCATTGGACATTGCAAGCTTTAGGAGGGTGTTTTCAGCGGTGGGTTGGCTTAGCGCCTTTTCAAATTCCCTGCGCTGCCACTCTGACAAGAAGAGAAGCACTACTTTTTCTTTTCCTTTCAGGTCCACTGTGCGCTGGCCCTCCCTAAAAAGCACAATCTTTGCCTTGCCCTTTTCAATAGGTATGACATGGCTGCGCCTGAACAAAATGCCCCTTTCAAGCAGCAGGTCGTGGAGAAGCCGAAGGGCAGAAAGCTCTTCTGCTGAAAAATTGCCAGCGCATTTTTTAGGAATGAACTTTCCTTCGCACTCAATAAACTCTCCCTGCTTTGAAAGCTGGCGAAGGGCAAAGACAAGGCTGCCTATGTCTGCTTCCTCGTCCTTTTTCAGCTTAAGCACGCCTGCCAAGGAGGGGCTTATTTCTTCAGGGGAGAGAGGAAGCAGATGCCCGCCGAGCCGCCGGTCTGCCTCAATGTATGCCTCCTGCAGCTGCTTGGCAGTTATGGAAAGCTTTCTTCGCTCGCCCTCTGCCAAATCGGGAAATTTTATTATGTAGCGCTCTTTTCTCCGTGCGCGAAGGAGAAAATGCATTGCAACCAGCAAAATTATGGCAGGGATTCCCAGCCTAATATATGCATCCAGTGGGCTTCCTCCCTCAAAAGAGAATTCGTAGCTTGCCTGCGCGCCGGAATATGCAAAATTTAGGCGGTGCCTTCCAGGGGATGGGGCTGCCCAGACTACCAAGGTGCCGTTTGATGCATAATATTCTTTTTTCTCTCCAGAATCCAGCCAGACTTGGACAGCGCCAGAGACTGGCCGATCCCCAAAATATGCAGAAAATTCAAGCCGGTTTCCCTCGGCAGACTTTGGCTCTATTTCCAGGCCAAGCGCCCGAACATAGGCAACTGCGTGCAGCCTTCCAAATTGGTCAACTACCTGCAGAAGGTAATCCCCGCCAGACGTAGCAGAAAAGGAAAAGCGGGATGCCCAATCGCCTTTTATCTTCCCACCTGCAATCTCTTGCTTTGCCACCTGCTCCCTTCCGCGATGCACAACTGCAAAAAAGCGGAGAAATCGGTCCTCTTCTTCCTTGTCGCTAATGGAGAACTCAAAGGCATGCTGGCTGCCAGCTATCACCTCGGAAGGCCCTTTTATCCTGCCTGCAAGTGCGCTGATTGGCCCGCTGTCAGCAAACCTGCAGTTGTTTTGCGAAAGATAAACTGCACGGCAGTAGGATAGGTTGCCTTCTACTGGGACTGGCACTGTCATGTTTGCTGATTTTGCAGGAAATTCCATGCCTTGGAAAAGCGAAAATATTGCGGCTTGTGCTGCCTTTCTTGCAGCCTCCTCTTCCTTGCCCGGCTCAAGCGCCACCAAGGTTGCATTGTGCTTTGCTGAAGATAGGTAAAGCTCGCCCTGCTCGTTTATTGCCCTGCCAGGCAGCGACCCTATTACTATGAGGCGGGTGTTTTTTTCTGCAAGCTGCCCGCTTGAATTAAAAAAGGCCTGCGGGATTGCCCCTGTTGGCGCGATAACAACAGAGTCTTTCAGGCTCAGGGCTTCGCCAAGAGGGGCAAGGCGGGAAGAAAAGCCGCAGCGCGAAAGCTGCTTTGATATCAAAGAGGAAAGCCCTGGGCTAACCCCTGGCGCTGCAGGATGGTCCAAGACAACTATGTTTTTTTGTATTGGCTTGGGCGAGCAAAAGGCAAGAACACTGCCATTTTCAGGCGAAGAAAGGTAAAGATGCAAGACTGCGACCTTTTCATCTTTGCTGTCTGCCAGCCAAGCAGAATGAAGCCCAAAGACCACAGGGGAAGAGGCTGAGAGGTTGCCTCCCTGGCTTTCCTGCGCCTGCCCTTTTTCTTTTTCGGGCAGGTGAAAGATTAGTGCCAAGAGCAAAGCGGCGCCTATTAGCAGCGCAACCCCCACCCACCTTCGCATATTGACTTTTATCTATGTTAGGCTTTAACCACTTTCTGCTCTTTCAGATTGCAGCTTGCAAAATGGCTTGTGGCTATTGGCTATTTTGCTTTCCCGGTTGCCCTTGCTCGTTAGAAGGTTGCTCGTCATCATTTTGCAAGGAAGAAGATTCCTGATTCTTTGCCTGAAATACCTTATTGATAAGCTGCTGCCCAACCTCGTCTCTGCTCAGCTTCTCCACTACCACGTCAATTACCCTGAAATTTTCGGCGTTTGATTGCTCTAACCCGATTGGAGCGCTTGAAAATTCCCCATTAAACAAGAATTCCAACAGCCCTTCAGGGGTTCTCTGCTCCAGCTTCAAATTATTCGCAGCCCTTCCAATGGCAAGGTTGAGCGGAACCAAGGGCTTATTCGGGTCAGATGGGGAGTAAACTGGCCCTTTATCAGAAAATACCGATTCCACTGCCTTGGCAAAGCTCCTCAATTCTTCATCAGTTGCTTGCACCCCTATGCCCTCAAATCTCTTTTTGAGCCCATCAAAGAACTGCTTGGTTTTATCGGGGTCATTTGCGATTCCCTCAACCCACTTGACTTTATTGAAAGATTCGGGGTGAAGCTTTAGTTCCACTTTTCGCTCTTTTTGAGGGGGAGCTGTCTCTTCCTCTTGCTTGACCTCCCCTATTATCTCGTGCATTATGCGAGACCAATAAACCTTGCTTTTTGCCCCGATTGACTTGTCCGACTGGATAAGCTCATCCATCTTCAAAAGGGCATCCTCAGCTGAAAGATCCCGCGCTGGCTCAAAAAACTTCCGCGTATATTTTTCTTCACGCACTGTCCACATCGCAAAAATGCACTGGAAGAGCTTGAACTCGTTTTCGCTCAGCCCATCTTCTTTTTTCCAATCTGAGGAAAGAAAGCCCATTTCCTTCATGTAGCTGAGGACTTTTTCTTGCCTTGCCTCTGCCTTTTTCTTGTCAATCGCCGAATCCTTGTCAAATGAAAAGCCCTTTGCGCTCCAAGAAGTGCGCGGGGAATCCCTTATCTTCTCGGAGATGAGGACCGATTGCTTTGATATTTCCTCTGGAACCACTTTTTTGGATTCCTGTTGGGATTCTACTTGGAACAACAACATCCTAACCACCTATTTTCTTCTCCATGCAGTTGTGCCGTCCTTCCTGTCCTCCAGCACCACCCCTGCAAGTGCAAGCTGCTCCCTTATTTTGTCTGCAAGGGCAAAGTCTTTTTTCCTTCTTGCCTCGTTCCTTTTTTCAATCAGCTGCGCTATTTCCTTTTCGCTGATTTCGGGTTTCTTCTTTTCAGGCGCCAGCCCGCACACTGCAAGCAGTTTTTCAAGAGTGGCTGCTGACTCTTTTGCCTCTCCCTCAGGCACGCTTCCCTCTGAGCAGGCAGCTGAAATGCGCTTTGCAAGCCCGAAAAGCACTGCCATCGCGCGAGGGGTGTCAAAATCATTGTCCATGTGGGAGATGAACTCCTGCCGCGCTTTTTCTGCCTCTTTGAGAAGCCCTGATTTGCCTTTTGAATTGGAGGAATAGGCTTCTGCCGCGTGGATTGCAGAGTGCAGCGTGGCAAGGGAATTCCCGGCAGATGAGATTGCACTTTCTGAAAAGTCAATGGGCGAGCGGTAGTGCGAGAGGGCAAAAAAGAGGCGGATTTGCTGCGGGGAGTATTTTTTCAAGGCCTCTTCAATCGTGATGAAGTTCCCAAGCGACTTTGCCATCTTCTCGCCATTCACAGTGAGGAACCCTGTATGCATCCAAAATCGGACAAAGGGCTTGCCTGTGGCTGCCTCTGACTGGGCAATCTCGTTTTCATGGTGGGGGAAAATCAGGTCGCGCGCCCCTCCGTGTATGTCTATTGTTTCTCCGAGCCTGCTTATGGACATTGCAGAGCACTCAATGTGCCAGCCAGGCCTGCCCCGCCCCCATGGAGAGTCAAAGGTTGCCCCTGGCTCTTCGCCAAGCTTCCACAGGCAGAAGTCCTGCGGGTTTTTCTTTTTCTCATCCACTTCAACCCGCGCCCCTGCCTTTATCTGCTGCAGGGACTGGCGGGAAAGCAGCCCGTATTTTTTGAATTTAAGGACGTCAAAGTAAACGCCGGATTCTGTCTTGTAGGCATAGCCTGACTTTTCAATCCTCTTTATTAGGCTTATTATTTGCGGCATGGATTCGCTCACCCTCGGAGCCGCGTCGGGCTTCATGACTCCGAGGGCCTCGAACTCCTTTTCAGACTCCTCGGCGTATTTTTTTGCAAGCTCCAAGGGCAAAACGTGCCGCTCATGGGCGCGCTTTATGATTTTGTCGTCTATGTCCGTTATGTTCTGCACATAGGTGACGCTGTAGCCTCGGAAAATGAGGTAGCGGCGGATTATGTCAAATGCGACTATTGTCCTTGCGTGGCCAAGGTGCGACTTGTCATAAGGGGTTATGCCGCAGACATACATCCTTATCTTGTTGTTTTCATGCGGGGCAAGCTGCTCCAACTTGCCTGAAAGGGTGTTAAAGACTTTCATGAAAACGACCGGCTAAACCGCTCGTATCTCAACGGACTTTTTGGCATAGTTTTGTATATGCGAATAGTCGCGGTAGTGCTGGTTGACTGTGACTACCACTGAGTAGGTGCCCGGAGGAGTCTGGAAATTGGAGCATATGGAGAAGCTTACCGTCTTTTCCTTGGATGGAGGAAGCTCGCCGATGCGGATTTCCTTTATCTTTGCCATTCCGACGTTTTCAAACCCCAAGGACTTGGGAACCTCTGCCAGGACAGAAGTAAGCACAGGAGAGTCGCTCACATTTTTTATTGACACTAGAAGCTCAAGCGAGCTTTCCTTCCTTGCGCTCAGCCTCACCGGGCGAAGGCTGGTTGAAATCTTGAAAGGCAAGCCCGGCTTGGTCGGCTCTTCTTTGCCTTTTCCAAAAAGCTCTTCAAGAAATCCCATGCAAATCACCTTAACCTTTCTTTCTTTTTACCTTCCTGCCCTCATGCTGCAGGCCTTTTGCCTCTCCTGAAGCATGCCTTGCGTGGTGGTGGCGCTGATGCGCCGACTGGAATATGTGCTGAAAGTGCGGGACATCTGCAAGCGAGAGCTGGAAAAACATAAACAAGAGGAAGAGCAGCGCGCCTGCCTCAAGCAAAGAGGAAAGGGCGCGGGCAGCATTGGCAGAAAGCCCAAGCGAAGTGCCGAAAAGCTCAAGCGAAAAGCCTACCGCAAAGGAAATGGCTGAAAGCCCCACAAGGGCAGCATGCCCAACGCTTCTCCACTTTGCATAGAAAAAGTGCACTGCAAGGTATTTCTTTGCCTTTTTCCAGTGATGCCAGTAGTAAAAGAAAAGGAAGGATGCCAAGATGGCAAGCACTGCCTTCAAAAGCAGGAGGGATGCGATTAGCTCAGCAGAATCAAAAGGCTCCATGGGTAAAATGTTCTTTGGCAAATTAATTAATTGTTATGGATTTTTTCCATGCCTTCCAGCGCAATCATGCCAGCTTTAAGCACAGGTCAAGTAAGAAGTGGGAGAAGATGCCTGCTGCCACTGCAACTGCCAGCACCTCGCCTAAAATGAGCCATGAGGCTCCTGCGGCAAGGAACAAGAAAAAAAGGGAGTGGGTTATTCCGCGGTGCCGAAGGCGAAAGAAAAGGCCGAAAGCAAAAAGGGCAGCAAGAAAAATTGCCAAAAGCCAAAGAAAGCCTGGGAGTGCCAAGCCTTGCAAATAGGAAAGCCAAATGGCAAGCAGCACCGACCCGCCGAATGCAATGATGCGCAATAATGAAGATATCTTGCTGTTTTTGGCGTCTAAGTCAGGCAGCAGGGAGGCCGAGGCAGAAACCAAAGAAAATGCCAGAAGCTTCGTGGGCTGGAGCTGGAAAGCAAAGTGCGCCACTGCTGCCCCAAACAAAAACCCAGCGAGCATGTGGGACTTCCAGTCCAAGCCCATCTGCCTCATTCGCTTGCCCGCAGGAGCCTGCGCATGTACCTGCAATACTGCTCGTGGTGGTGCTCCCTTTCCTGCTCCTTCATTGAAGTCAGGTTGGCGCTCAGGCGCATTATCTCGTAGTATGCCTCGCCGAAGGCAGAGTCCGCCGCAAGGGCTTCGTCCGGGGTGCGAATTTCAGTTGCTTCGCATAAAAGGGCGAGGTAGCGGAGCTGCTCCAAGGCTCGCTTTCCTGCCCTTGTAAGCCTTGCGCGCTCTTTTTTGCTTCCTTTGAACTTGGCCCTCAGCCAATTCAACCATGAAAGGATTTGCTCGTAGAGGATGGCAAAAAGCGAGGGTTGGGCAAGTTGCCTTTTCTCCACCTGCAAGGCAGGGGATTGCAACTCCACTGAAATGGTGGAGAGCATTTCCTGCTTTGGCAATATCACGGCTGCCTCTTTTGCAGGGTCAATGAAGCGCTCATCTTCCAAAAGCTTAGGCGAAAAGCGCTGCCTTCGGGCTGGCGGTGCCTGAATCTGCGCAGGAATTTTCTGGGCAATTTCCATGCTGGTCGCGTGTGCAATTACGAAAGCAAGGTTTAAAATATGACACTAAGCCCGCTGGTCGGAAGAATCCTTGCCCTCAATTATGCTGTATATGTAGTCTTTTTCCTTTGTGGAAAGGCTAGCCAGCACGGCTTCGCCGAAATTTGAATATAGGTCTTTCCAGAAAGATTGCAGTTGCTGGTAGAGCGTATCCTCAGTTGGGGTTATGTTTTTTTTCGTATGCTTGG
This sequence comes from Microcaldota archaeon, assembly GCA_026413805.1. Classification (GTDB taxonomy): domain Archaea; phylum Micrarchaeota; class Micrarchaeia; order Anstonellales; family Anstonellaceae; genus UBA10161. The sequence continues at coordinate 12,853 of JAOAKE010000019.1, forward strand.
TAGCAAGCGACTTAGTAAGGTCAAAAAGCGTTTTAGTAGCCTTTGGCAGCTTACCACTCAACCATTCCTGCAGTTTGTCCTGAGGCAGAATGGTGGGGGTGCCCCATGCCATTATCAAAAGTCTAGAAAAAATTGTAAAATTGTCAAAGAAGGCGGCCTTTTTCTCTTCTGTCTTCAAGTCGCCTAAGCCAACATCCAGCTCTTTATATAGCTTTTCAATTGATTTTTGAACGCTCTCCGGCGGCTTGTGCTTGGCGGCAACCTCAGGAAAGATGAATGTTATAGTGCTTAGCAAGTAGAAGTCCGCGGAAAGCTTTTCCAGTTCTTTCTTGCCATCAACCACTTCGGCTACTCCGCCTGCCAGCCTTTCAGAGAGCTTGGTGATCGCAGAAGAAACCTCTTTTTTATCCTGCTTTTCTAACCATTCAGAAAGATAGCCTTTGATGGTAGCATAGCGCTGCGAAAAAAACAGCACTTCCCCCACGCTTTTCAGCGCGCTGGACGACTCTTCAGAAAGTTTGGAGAAATCAGATTCTTCATTGGCAATAGCAAGGACCGTTTTCCAATCGCTCGAGAATTGCTGACCCCTGAGCTTTCCAATCACATCTAAAAGGCGGTTGCTTTCATTGATATATGACTTGACGTTAGAACTCAGGTTAGCTTCGCCTTCTATCTGCACGAAGATATTCGCAATCCTATTTTTTTCTGTTTCTACTGGGCCGCGAATTTTCTCTTTTACATTTTTCGGGTCTAAACTCATTAGATAAACATAAGACTCTACGAGCTGGGCAAGCTTGTAGGATAGGAGCCCCTCCACTTTTTCTTTTTCAGCACCTGAACGGTATTTTCCTGCTTTGATATCTGCAAGGATGGCTGTTATCTCTGTCCTGCTAAAAGTACTGGAAAGCAATTCGTAAAAAATCTCATATTTTGAAAAGTGTTTCTTTATTCTGTCTGCAAGCTCCTTTTCTCCATTCTGTTCAAGCACTGGTCGGATCTGGTGCAAATAGGTTAGATTAGAATAGAGCGTCTTCGCGTCCTCACTACTTATAGGCGAATTAGAAGACAAAAGACGCTCACTTAGGCTTATTGCTTCCCTCACATTTTGAAATGCTTCTTTGTTTCGGGCATCGCTCCTCCTGTAAATGGGGCTGATGCTAGAGATCATCTTGGAAGGCACGGAGAGCACATCTCCGACCACGTCTTGTAAAAACCCGAACATTTTCCCAAAAAACCCGTTAGACTCCTTTGTTTTCTCAAACCGACCTATGCCTTCGAACCACCCTGCCACCGTGTCGACTACCGTCATTGGCAAATTCCAGCCATGCGAGCGGATGCCGAGAGGAAGACCAAAGCTCATTTCTTCTACGCTAAGGTAATTGGCAAGTGCCCCTCCAACAAAGCTGCCCAGCGTCCCACTTTGAGAAATGTTTTTGATGAATTTGAAAGTCTGCTGGCCGTACATTGTCATCCGAATTGAATCTACTGCGCTCTTCAATAAAGCCATGCCCTCGCATGAGATGAACTTAGAGTTCCTTTGCAGGATGGGAAGTAGGCGCTCCCAGTCTGAAAGGGAGTAGAAACTGTCCTGGCCTTGCAAAAGCTTCTGTATATCAGCCCGCAAGAGGGCCTCCAGCTGCAGCCCAGCCCTAAAACGCAGCTCATTTTCAGCTCCGCTATATGCCATAACCTGCAAGCATTCCTCAATATCGCCCTTGCCCTCTCTAACCCTGTCTCTTATACACATCT
>JAOAKE010000001.1:0-23358 GCA_026413805.1 Microcaldota archaeon
TTTGCAGTTGCGCCGCCCATATTAGGGCAGCTGATGAGCGGCTCGGGGACTATATCTTGCTAAATCAAACTAAGCCCAACTGGAATGATATTTTTCCCTCTTTTTGTTTTTTAATTTTCTTTTTCTATGAAATGGCGAAATGGCAGCAGCTATTAAAAGCATTCTGCGAGCAGCACAAAACATGGCAATTGAATTTCATTTTACCTCAAAACCCAAAATGAAAAGACCCGTTCTTATTGAGGGATTCCCTGGGCTTGGGCTGGTCGGGACCATCTCGGCAAGCTACCTTATAGAAAAGCTCAAGATGGAGCCATTAGGCTATATAACAAGCGACCAGTTCCCGCCAATTGCAGCAGTGCACAACCACAGGCCGCTTTTCCCTGCTAGGATGTATTGGTCCTCAAAATACGACATGGTAGTCTTTGTTTCTGAGTTTGTGATACCGATTGGGGCAGTAAATGAGCTTGCAGACAAGATATATGAATTTGCCCAAAAGAACAAGGTGCAGAAGATAATTTCACTTGGAGGCATAACTATCAAGGGAGAGCAGGACACTGTTTATGCGATTTCTTCAAGCCCGAAGGTTTCAGAAAGGCTGGCACACATAAAAGGAGTTGAGCTTATCAAAGAAGGGGCAACCACAGGAGTGACTGGCATGCTTTTGGCAAAGGGCGCAATTGAGGGCTATCCTGTAGTCTCCCTTCTTGCAGAATCGCAGGAGGGATACATGGACCCAAAGGCTGCGTCCATGGTGCTGAAAGTCTTGTCTGAGCTTTTGAACATAAGCATAGACACCACTGCCCTTGAAGACGAAGCGAAGCTTATTGACGAGAAGGTAAAGAAGATAATGAACAAGGCAAAAAGCGCCCACAGCGACTACAAAAAAGCACAAGACGAGGTAAGCCTGGGCCCGATGTATGGGTAGCGGCTACTCATTTTTGAGTTGATATAATTGTTAAGGGTGGCTAGGAAGATAAAATAGAGGTGATGTTATGAAAGAATACAAGCTACCTGATTTGCCATATCCGTACAATGCCCTTGAGCCGTATATAGACGAGGCTACCATGCGCCTGCACCATGACAAGCACCACCTTGCATATGTGAACGGGCTGAACGCCGCAATCAAGAAGCTGGAGGAAGCAAGGGAAAAGGGAGACTTCTCAGCAATACGTGCTCTTTCAGGCCAGCTGGCGTTTCATGGCTCAGGCCACATAATGCACTGCATTTTCTGGGAGATAATGTGCCCCGCAAAGGAGAGCAAGGAACCAAAACAGGGCAAGCTCTATGAGAAAATAGTGGAGAGCTTTGGATCTTTTGAAGGCTTCAAGAAGCAATTTTCAGAAGCCGCAAAGGCAGTTGAAGGAAATGGCTGGGCTGTGCTGGCATATGAGCCTCTTGGGGACAGGCTGATTGTGCTTCAAGCTGAAAACCACCAGAAGCTGACCTTTCAGGGAAGCACCCCCCTGCTTGTCCTTGACGTTTGGGAGCATGCCTATTACCTAAAATACCAAAACAACCGCGCAGCTTATGTGGACGGCTGGTGGAACGTAGTAAATTGGAAGGAAGTAGAAAGGCGCTTCTTGTCTGCAAGAAAATAAAGTGCAGGGGGCAGGATTTTCACCAAACCGTTGTTGATTGCACATGGATTCATTTGAACCTGCGACGGCCTAAGCCACCAGATTGCCCATCACTCATTTGTGAAAGGCAAGGCGAGCCTTTGCGCTTGGCTAGATCTTGAGTCTGGCGCGTTAACCAAGCTCCGCCACCCCTGCGTTTTTCTTCAGGTGGAATATGGAGAGAAGAAAATTTAAGGCAGTGGCTTTCTGGGAAGATTTGCCAAAGCTGCAAAACGCCAAGATATTTTGCTTTAGGCTCGGTTGGGCAGCGAAGCTATTTTTTGCTTCCTGAGCCACCCGATATTGCTTTTATAAAAGTCGCGTATGTCCTCTGCTTCACTGAGGAGCATGATGGGGCGCTCAAGTGAAAGCCCCCATGCAAGGACGGGATAGCGGTCGCAGAGGGTGATTGAGACCTCTGGGCGGAAGATGCCTGCGCCGCCTAACTCTATCCACTGCCTCTTTTTCTCAAAATACGCCATGACCTGCAACGAAGGTTCTGTATATGGAAAATAAGAAGGCTCAAAGCGAATTTTTGGAAAGCCGAGCTTTCGGTAGAACTCCTTGAGGCAGCCTAAAAGATGGCGAAAGGTTGCCCCTTCCCAAACCACTATGCCTTCAACCTGGAAAAACTCTGCAAGGTGCTTGTAGTCTGTTGCTTCATTCCGATAGACCTTTCCTATTGAGAAGTATTTTTTTGGCGCTCTGCCTTGGCAGAAATTGTAAAGATAAAAGGCTGAAACAGCAGTGGTGTGAGTCCTTAGGACGGGCCTTGAGGCATTTTCGGGCATCCACTTTCCGCCCCACCATTTTTCATGCACCCTTTTGACCCTCTCGACAAGGGCGGCATCTGCTGGTAGGCAAGCTGTGCCTTTTAAATAGAAGGTGTCTGCGAGGTCTCGCGCAGGGTGGTCTTGAGGCTGGAAAAGGGCATCGAAATTCCAAAAAGAGGACTGGACCTCTTCCCCTTCCATCTCCTCAAATCCCATTTCTGAAAATATTTCGGCTATCTTTTCGCGCATTCGCATGATGGCGTGCCTTTTTGCAACAAACGGAATTTCAACTGGCGCTGAAATGTCGTATTTTCTCAGGCGCGCCTCCCTCCAAGCGCCTGAAAGCAGCATCTGGCGAGTTAGGATGTTTGTCTGCCCGCTTTCAGACTCTGTTGGCAGCTGGGCAGATGCAGGCTCAATAAAAATTGTTGTTGCAGCAGAATGGCGGAGGAGCTTTCGCTTTGCCAAGATTTCTTCTGCTTGCGGCTCTATTTCTTCATTTGCAAGGGCCTTTTGAAGTGCAAGGCGCAGGCCATAGCCCTCGGGCCTGCAAATCGCACGCACTTCCCCTGCCTCAACTTTTACCCAGCCATTTTTTAATGCCCAAGGTATCCCGACTGACCTTTCCTCCTGTGAAAGAGAAGAAAGCGGGCAAGTGGGCATCGCCTTCTGCGCCACCTTCTCCTCTGGAAAGCCCTCAGACAAAAAGCGAAGCCCTTCCTCTGTGATGATGGTGCCCTTTCTTTTTTCATGAGAAACTAACACGAGCCCTTTTTGGCGAAGAGACTCTGCAAAAGAGACCACGGAGGAATGTGGCAGGCCTGCCTTTTGGGCTATCTCCTCTGAGGTCATCTTACCAGACAATACTGACAGGATTTTTGATTCAACTTGGTGGAGGCTCATTTTTGTCCCCTTAAGGCTTTATCTTGTTGAAGCTCAAAATAGAAGCAACTGCGACCACGATGAGGATTATTGCGGCAATTCCCTGTTCGCCGCTAAAGAACTTTACAACTGCCCGCTGAAGGGTGGAGAAAAACTCAAGCACCTCGGTTTCAAGGGGGAATTCTATCTCGTAGCTGAACCTAAATTCTGACAAGGTGTCGCCCTCCCACTCAAATACCCTTTTTTTTCCAATATAATACGGCAGGCCTGCGGCTTTGTCATAGCGGAAGTTGTCTGTTTCATCTTTAAGGTTTTGCGGCACTGTGGAGAAATATATCTTTTCTGCGGCCTGTGGGATAGAAATGGATATTTTTGTCCCTTTGGGGAGGACCAAATCGCCTGTCTTTGTCTGCTCAAAGGACAGGACTTCGCGAACAAGGGAGTAGGCGCTTGTGCGAGGCTTGTACCTTTCTACCTTGACAAGACCTGAGCCATTAGAAGATGCAACGACTGAATAGTCTATCCTGACTGTTGCAAGGCAGGTGTCTATAAATGAGTTGCAGGTATGAACTGACTCTGGGATAACTCGCAGGTTTGTTATCTCGGCATTTGCGCGGCTTATGTGGTGCCTCATCTCTGCAAGGTTGGTCCTTTCCTTCCAGGTTGCAAGGTCATTGTAAACCGATCTGGTGGTTTCATAAAGCTCTCTTGACTGGGAACCGCTTATCAACAAATCCAGCCTTTCTTCAACATGGGCGCTGCCATCTTCATTTATGTTGATTGAAACCACCAAGGAGCGCATGGAAAAGTCTGCGGCCGGCAAGCTGGAAAAGAGAATGGCAAAAATAAGCAGCCTTTCAGCGGCTATGCGCTGCGTCGCTCCCATGATTTTTCTTTCGGCCGACATATATTTAAAGCTGAGGAGCAAAAAGTGGATCATGAGGTCTATAAAATACCTTGGCCATAACTGCTTTGAGGTAAGGCTGGGGCAGATAGTATGCTTATTCAACCCTGTAGTTTCCGACTCTATAGGCGGTGCGGCTAGGCTGCAAAAGTCCGGTCTTAACGCCAAGGCGGTGCGCGAATGCGACCTTATATTTTTGTCAAATGAGGAGGCAGGCAACTGCGAACCTGAAACTGTGAAGGAGATAAACGAAAGGACCTTTGCAAAGGTGGTTGCGCCCAAGCCTGCCCTTGCAAAAATCGATGTTGCCGACCGCTTCAAAGTAGATGTAAGGATTGGAGACAGGTTTTCAGTCAAAGGAATTGATGTGGAGGTAATAAAGGCAGTGCACCCACAGGCGCAGTACCCTGTGGGCTACTTGATAAAAGGCGAGGGGCTGGCAGTTTATCATGCAGGCGACACTTATTCTTTCACTGACATGGGAAAGATAATGTGCGATGTTGCAATAGTGCCAATAGGCGGCGGCTCGGTGATGGACCCATTCGCAGCCAACATCGCTGTAAAGGAGATGAGGCCAAAGGTAGCCATCCCTATGGGCTATAACACAACTGAAAAAAATAGGCAGGACCCAAACGAATTTATTCTTGACCTTGGGGAAAGAACTAAAGGCGTGGTCCTGAAAATTGGGCAGGAAATGCGAATTTAGATGTATAGAAGGAGGTGTATAGATGATAACTGGGATTAAGATAAACAAGATAGAGGCGGTTAAGAAAAAGGATGAGGAAGTGACTGGGCTGAATGTAAATATAACTGTTGAGGATGTATCCATCAAGGGAAACGAAATAGGCATAAGCTTCAATTATGTTGTCAGCTACCTTGAAGGGGTTGGGGAGCTGAAAATGTCAGGCAGCTTAAGCACAAAGGAAGATGCGCGCGTATGCAAGGAAACTGCTGAAAGGTGGGAAAAGGAAAAGCGGCTTCCGGATTCCCTTGCTGAAATGGTCCTCAATGCCATAAATTATGCTTGCAGCACAAATGGAGTATTGGTAGTTAGGGCGATAAACCTAACTCCACCGATTGTCCCGCCAAGAATCCAGCTGGCTTCTTCGCCCTCAAGAAGTTAGTACAGGCAGGGAGCTAAAGTCCTTCTTTGTAGTGCAAAGAACGGGCTGCAGAGGCAAGGCACTTGGCTGCAAACGCCAATGCTGGAAGGGCAAGGATTGGAGAGAGGGCCAAAGGCGCCGAAAAATATGCAAGGCAGTAGAGCACTGCAAGAAAGATAAAGGAGACGCCTCCCAGAAAGTAAAGGACTGTGGAGTATTCTTCCCCTCTTCTCCCCCGCAGGAGCATCTTTATTGTAGATATAACTGCAGAATGCAAGTTCACAAGGAAGAGGGCGGAGGAAGCGAAAAAGAGAAGAAAGAAGAAAAAGAAAAGCTGGTCTATGAATTTCCACTCTTGGAACTGGCTTAAAAATATGAAGAAGAATGACACTGCGGAAGCGGCTGCAAAAAGGACTGAGTTTTTGCCTGCAAGTGACATCTGTTCCCTTGCAGAAAGCTGCTCGCTGTGGTTAAATACAGGCGGAAGGCGCTCTATAATATGGTAATAGCGGTAGCTTTCAGAAATCGCACGCCGAATCCCAATTGCTGTAGAGCGGACAAGCCGGAGGTTCTTAATGAAAAACAAGGGGACTCCCTGGATAACCAACTTGTACGCTTCGTTCTCTTTTCCACTCAGCCAAGCGGAAACAAACGAGGAGAGGATTATTGCAAAAGCGAAGTTTCCAAGGAACCCTTCTGAAACCAAGCCTGCTGAGACTCCTTGGCTGAGAAGAAGGAGGGAAAGCTCAGACATTGGAAGCAGGTAAATCGCACAGAAGGCTGCGCTTCTCCCATTATACCCTGAAAGATAGGAAGGAATGCCCGCTGCAAAAAACCGAACCACCAGCCCAAGCACTACAAAAATGGCAAGAAAGCCAACGTCCCGTGCAACTGCATGCACGTTTACCGCAAGACCTATTGAAAAGAAAAAGAAGGCGGCAAAAAGGTAGCTGAAAGGCCTTATTTTTTCCTCTATTCTGCGTGCTTCAGCCGAGCCTGCAATTGTGCTTCCTGCAAGAAATGCCCCAACTGAAAAAGAGAGGCCTATCCACTCTGAAAAATAGCCGATCAATAAGGCGAGGCTGACTGATGCCAGTATTAGAAGCTCATCTGAATGGGAGATGAGAGAGAGAAAGCGCGAGATTACCTTGGAAAGCACAAAATAGGCAAAGACAAAGGTAAGGAGCACGCGAACCAGTGAGATGACGAAGGAGTAATCTGTGAAGCTGATTGGCGGGTTGGCAATCAGGCCAAGAAAGAAAACCACCAGCAGGTCCTCAATTATCAATATTGAGATGATAAATGAAGATTCCTGCCGCTTGGACTTGCCTGATGCTTCAAGAAGCTTTACCACGATGGGAGTGGAAGAAAATGAAAGTGCGATGCTTACTAAAGCTGCTGCAGGGGCATCCATTCCCAGCAGCGAAAAGAATGCGAAAAATGAAAGATAAACTAGCAGGACCTTCAATATTGCCGAAAGAAAGGTAAAAAGCCCAAGCTGGACAAGTTTTATAGCCGAAAATTCAAGCCCTATCCCGAACAATATTAGTGCTGAGCCTATAAGGGCAAAAAGGGAAACCAGCGATGGGTCAGAGATCATTATGTTGTTAAGGCGAATGCCGAGGACTTCTGCCCCTGCAAGTGGGCTTGATGGACCAATTATAATTCCTGCAAGAAGAACCCCTAGGATAGTAGGGAGCCTAAACCTGTCAAAAAATAGCGCAAACAGCATGATTACCGTTACGGAAATGCCTACTGCCAGAGGGGCATCCATAGGCTGAAATTAGAGGCACACAAATAAATAGGCAACTTACAGGCAACTTGAAAAAGAAGTGGGCTAGCAAGCTGTAGAAACTCCTGACATGAGGATGTTTAGTATTTCAGGGGCAATGCTGGCAATAAGAAGCCCTATTATCGCTCCTGTAAGGCAAGAGGTTGCCCAGACATTTGCCCTTGCACGAGTCTCAGCGCCCATCATCTGCCCAACTGCATATATCACTGAGGCAAGAAGGACCATCAGCATTGCTGCTACTGGCACAAGGCCGCGAAGCCCTCCGCAAAGCTCCTCCAATGCCTGCTGAAGCTGGGAGGTTGGCTGTGCAAAAGAAATGCTGGCAAGGAGGGTGAATGCAAACAAAATATATGCAAGCCTCATTCTACTCATTTTTGCACCGAACATAAATGTTCAACAACAGTTTAAAAAACTACAACTTTGGAAGAGAAACGTGGAAATTAAACTTGACTGGAGAAAGTCTGCAAAAGAGAATGCTTCAGAGCTTTACAGGCAGGCAAAAGAGCTTGCCTTAAAGCAGAAGGGGGCGCTTGCAGCACTGCAAAAAGCTGAAGAAGAGCTTGGAAGGGTTGCTGCTGAGCAGGCAAGTGCCTTAAAAGAGAAAAAAGGGCCCATTATGAAAAGGAAGAGAGAGTGGTATGAGCGCTATCGCTGGTTTTTCACCTCTGGCAGAAGGCTGGTGGTTGCAGGAAGGGATGCGAAGCAAAACGACTTGCTGGTGGCAAAGGTCATGGGAGATTCAGACCTGTTTTTTCATGCAGATATCCAAGGGGCGCCTGCTACTATATTGATTGGAGGCAAGTGGGCTTCGCAGAAAGAAAAGCAAGAAGCTGCCCAGTTTGCAGCTTCGCACTCGTCAGCTTGGAAAGCCGGCGCAGCTGCGGTTGATGTTTATGCTGTTGAGAAGAGGCAGCTTTCTAAGCACGCACAAGGCGGCTATGTCGGGGCTGGCGGGTTTGCCATTTCAGGCGAGCGAGAGTGGTTCCGCGCAACTCCGTTGGGGCTGGCATTGGGCAAAAAGGAAGGGGTTGTAGTATGCCTTCCGCTTTGCCATGATGACTCGCAAAAGATGCGATTTTCCCTTTTCCCAGGGGTGACTGAAAAGGGAGAAGCTGCAAAGGCCATGGCAAAGGCGATTTCGGCCAGCGTGGATGAAATCCTGCTTGCCCTGCCATCTGGGAAGTTTTCAATTAAGGAGAGAAGTTGATGGCAAGTGGATTCCAAAGAATCGCGCAGCACACCTTCATGCTTCGCGTGGATGAGCGGGTTTGCGGCACTGTTTACCTGATTGAGGAGGATGGCAAGCGCCTTGTTGTTGACTCGGGAGATGGAAGGCTAAAGCTGGGCTTTGTGCCAGACGTCTGCATACTCACGCACGGGCATTTTGACCACACACAGGGAGTAAGGAAGGATTGGCCTTCTGTGCTTTTGCATCCTGCTGAGTTCGGCTTTGAAGGTCTTTATGTGCACATTCCAGCCAATGCAAGGCCGCTGCACCTGAAAACGCTGGGATTCGGCTCGCACCAACTGGAATTTTTGCATACGCCAGGCCATACGCCCGGAAGCATCTGCATCCTTGACAGAAAGACAGGATGCCTTTTCTCAGGAGACACCAAATTTGCAGATGGCGAAGTTGGGAGGACGGACCTTGGCGGAAATGAGGATGAGCTTAAAAAAAGCCTGGGAATGATTGAAAAAATGGAATATAGGCTTCTCTGCCCCGGGCATGGGGAGTTGGAGCTGAAAGAATGAGCGGCAATGAAAAAAATTTTGAATTTCTAAAGAGATACAAGGAGAAAAGGGAAGAGATAGAGAAACGGGTTGGGGAATTCTCAAAGAAAAGGCAGGCTTCTGGGAGGGAATTGTTTGAAGAACTGGCCTTTTGCCTTCTTACCCCTCAGAGCAAGGCGCTTTCCTGCCATGAGGCAGTCTGTGACTTGAAAAAAAGCGGGCTGCTTTTTGCAGGGTCTGCCAAGCAAATCGAGAGGGCGCTAAAAGGAAAGGCGAGGTTTCACAAAAAGAAAGCGAGGTACATATTGCTTGCAAGAAAGCAGTTTGAAGAAGATGGATTTGAGGCTTTAAAGCGGCTTACTTTTTCAGGAAGCGAAATAGAGGCAAGGGAAAGGCTGATTAACAAAATAAAAGGCTTGGGGCTGAAGGAAGCGAGCCATTACCTGCGAAATGTTGGGCGAGGAAGCAGCCTGGCAATACTTGACCGGCATGTCATGAAAAACCTAAATAGATGGGGGGCGATAAGAAAGATTCCAAGGTCCATGACAAGGCGCAATTACTTGCAAATTGAGAAGAAAATGGCACTTTTTTGCAAAAGAAATAGGATTCCGATGGCGCACCTTGACCTGTTTTTCTGGTCAGAAGAGACAGGGTTTATTTTCAAGTAAGGCTATTTTGAAATTTTGCCTTTGCCAGCCTGAAATGGGTAGTGCCATGGTTTTTTGCTTTTATATTTACACTAATTTCGGAATCTGACGACAACTTATTAAAAGTGTTGTGGAGATAAATATAGGGGAGAGTTATGGAGAGCAAAATAAAGGGGCATATGTTTGGGGCGGAGAAGCCGCCATGGAGCCTTAAAAAGAAATTGGTTGTTTGGGGAACTGCTGCTGCACTGGCGCTTGGAAGCGGCGGGGCGTACTACTTTTTTTCGCACAAGGCGCTGATGGATGAAATTGACAGAAAAGCTGCAGAAATAGTAAGGTATGCTCCGCAGATGGGAGAGGAGAGGGCAAGAAAAGCAGCTGAAGTCCTTGTCAAAAGAAAGCTGCCCGGCTCAAAAATAAGCAAGGAGGCAATAGCTGCTCTGCAGGGGATTATTGACACCTCAGAGGTGGCAAAAAGGCACGGGATAGGAATTGACTATGTGCTGGGCGTAGTGATGAAAAACCCGAGGCTAATATCTCTTGGCCCAAAAAGGGATGCTGAAGGGAACCTGCTTATTTCTTTCAGCCCTGCAAAAGACCCGTCAAAAAGCCCTTCACAAGAGGCGATTCGTGGAAGCGAGGCTCTCAACCTTTTTCATGAGCTCCCGCCTCGGCTGAGGGCAGAGATTGCAGGGCTGGAATACGCTCCTTCATATGAAGAAGTGCAAAAAGAAGAGCCTATGCCCAAAAAGCCTCCTGAAAAGAAAGGGAAGGCAAAGGTGCAAAAACAAAAGCCTTGATGGGCTTGAAAGGGCTGGTAGGGAGATATTAATATTTTTGCCCACTAATTGTTTAACAATTGTTAAGTGGTGGTTTGGTGCTCCCATGCGCAGAGGTGCATTGGAAAATATTGCCTGCTGTTTGCCGAGAGCTTGCCTTGTGCATGCGAAAAAAGGGCATGGCGCAGACAAAAATAGCAATGCTTATCGGCTCCACCCCTGCTGCCGTCTCACAATATATCTCTGGAAGGAGAGGAGGGGGAAGGTTGAGTGCAAGGGCAAAAAAAGAATGCAAAAAGCTGGCAGGCAAGATAGCTTCCGGGAAGGTGGAAAAGGAAAAAATAGATATTGAAATGGCGAGGATAGTTGCGATTGAAAAAATCTCGCGCAATGGCGGAGCAGCTCCTTGCAGAATCTGTGCAGCTCCACTTGGCTAAATGGTGTGGTGGATGGCGCTTTTGGAATTGGAAAACCTGAGGGTTTTTGTTGCTGAAAAAGAGGTAGTAAAAGGAATATCGCTCCAGATAAATGCTGGCGAAGTCCATTTAATAATGGGGCAGAACGGCGCTGGCAAAAGCAGCCTCCTTAATGCATTGGCTGGGCATCCGCGCTTCAAGGCAGAAGGAAAGGCATTGTTTGATGGCGAGAACCTGCTTTCTTTAAAGCCACATGAGAGAGCTCGCCGAGGGCTTTTTTTGGCATTCCAGCAGCCGCACGAAGTAGCTGGTGTTTCAATTTCCAATTTTTTAAGAAGGGCGTATTGTGCAAGGTTTGGAAAGGAAATATCAGTTTCTGAATTTGAAAAAATATTGCAAGAAAGGATGCGGCTTTTGGCCATGGACCCTTCTTTTGCGCTAAGAGGGCTAAATGAAGGCTTCTCAGGGGGTGAAAAAAAAAGAAGCGAAATATTGCAGCTGGCGGTGCTGCAGCCCCGACTGGCAATGCTGGATGAGCCTGACTCAGGAGTAGACGTAGATTCCCTTGGAAAGATTGTGGGCATGCTTTCTGCGGCACGGCAGAAAGAAACTGCGCTTTTGATGGTGACTCATTATGCAAGGGTGCTGCGAAGCATAAGGATAGACCGGGTTTATGTAATGAAAGGCGGGCAAATTGTGGCAAGCGGAGACGGAAGGCTTGCCCAAAAAATAGAGGACGAAGGCTATTCGTGGATAGATGAAGCGCTCTGAGTGGTTTTGATGGCAGGGGAAATCGCGAGGTTTTATGGAAAGGATGCTGAACTTTCAGAAGAGCCAAGCGCAAGCGCTCTTAGCAAAGTGATTTCAAAAAAAGCAAGGGAGGCAGGGCTGACAAAAAGCATCGTCAAGGAAATTTCGGACTTGAAAGGCGAGCCGGATTGGATGCGCGAATTTAGGATTCGCTCATTTGAGATATTTGAAAAAAAGCCCATGCCATCTTGGGGGCCAGACCTTTCAGGCCTTGACTTTGGCTCTATTGTCGGCTTTGTGCGGCCAAAAGGCAGTGAGCAGCAGCCAAACAGCTGGGAAGAGGTCCCTGCAGAGATAAAAGAGACATTTGAAAGGCTGGGCATACCTGAAGCTGAGCGGAAGTTCTTGGCAGGAGTAGGGGCGCAGTATGACTCCGAGGTGCTCTACAAATCAATTCGCAAGAGCATATCAGAGCTGGGGGTTATCTTTACTGACATGGACAGCGCAGTAAAAGAATATCCTGAAATTGTAAAGCCGCATTTCATGACAAAGTGCGTCCCTCCCAATGACAACAAGTTTGCTGCCCTTCACGGGGCATTTTGGTCAGGGGGCTCGTTTGTTTATGTTCCCAAAGGAGTGAAGGTCCAACAGCCCTTGCAAATTTACTTTATGATGAACTACCCTGGCTTTGGGCAGTTTGAACACACCCTCATCATTGCGGAGGAAGGAAGCCAGGTGCACTATATTGAAGGCTGCTCTGCCCCGCATTATACAAAAAATTCCCTCCACTCTGCGGTAGTTGAGATATTTGCGCATAAGAACAGCAGGGTGCGGTATACCTCTATACAGAACTGGAGCAAGAATGTCTATAACTTGAATACTAAAAGGGCGCTCGTGCATGAAGGGGCAGTGATGGAATGGGTTAGCGGGACACTTGGCTCTGGGACCACCATGCTTTATCCATGCAGCGTCCTTCTTGGAAAAGGCGCAAGGGCAGAGCATTTGTCAATTGCGCTTGCTGGCAAGGGACAGGTGAAAGACACTGGCGCAAAGATACTTCACATGGCGCCAAGCACCTGCTCTAAGGTCGTCTCAAAATCAATATGCAAGGAAGGTGGGGCGGTCAGGTATAGAGGGATGCTGTTTGTTGGTCCGCAGTGCGAAGGGGCAAAGGCGAATGTACGCTGCGACTCATTAATTGCAGATTCCAGCTCTATTGCCGAAACCCTGCCCACCATAGAGGTGAAAGGAGGGGCAGCAACCATTGGGCACGAGGCCTCTGTTGGCAGGATTTCTGAAGAGCAGCTTTTCTATTTGATGAGCAGGGGAATTGACAGCGAAGAGGCAGTTTCAATGATAGTGCGCGGGTTCATTGAACCCATAGTAAAGGAGCTGCCACTTGAATATGCGGTGGAAATGAACCGACTTATAGAAATGGAGATGGAGGGCTCGGTGGGATGAAGATGCAGCTTGAATGTAGCGGAAAGGTGCGCCACTTGCCGCTAAGCGAAGCTGTTATGCTGCCAAAATTTGCAGAAATTGAAAAGTTGGTGCTGGAGGCAAGGGCTCCTTTTGAAAGTTGGGGCGGCTTAAGGCTTTCTGGGTTAAAGAACGGCAGCTTCTTTGTGCTTGATGGTGAAGAAGAGAGCCATCCTGAGATGGTGCTAAGCGGCGAGGCGGATGGAAATTTCTTAACCATAATACTCGCCAAAAGAGGCTCGCGCAGCAGCATCTTTTTCAAGACAGCGCTATCAGGCGATTATTCCCATTTTTTTGCGGTGGTCTTGGAAGGCGAATCTGCCTTGGACTTGTGCTTGGTGCAAAAAGGCGCTGGCTCGCACTCTCGCTTGGCTTTGGCAGCGTTGGTGGGAAAAAAAGCGAGCCTGAAGCTTCTCAGCTCAAACTTAGGAAACCAGGATGGCGAGGCGATATTTTCAATAGCCCAAGAAGGGGAGGGCAGCCGCTGTGAGCACTACGAAGCCACCTTGTCTACTGAGAAGAACCGGCTGCTAAAGCGCTCAAGGCATGCCCACCTTTCTCCGAAAACATATTCGCGCTCTCTCTTCAGCTATGTCGTCTTGGAAGGCGGGAGCATAGATGTTGAAGGAAGCGTTGCAATTGAGAATGAGGCAGAGGGCGCAGACACCCACCTTCTTGCAAAAAGCCTCCTTGTATCCAAAAAATCTTTTTGCAGGCTGGTGCCAAGGCTGTTTGTGCACAACCACAACGTAACTGCAGGGCATGGCTCGGCAATAACGCAGCCAGACGAAGAGGAGGCGTTTTATCTTTCCTCCAGGGGCCTGACAGAACTTGAAAGCCAGCAGATGCTGGTTTCTGGGTTTTTAGAAGAAGTGCTCAAAAAATTTGGGGAAGGCAGCCGTGCATCAGAATTGGCAAGGCGTGAGATTTTCAAGGAAGTGGGGTTGGCGCTTCGTGGTGGTCTTGATGCTTAATGCAAAAAAAATAAGAGCAGACTTTCCGTTCTTCAAGCAGAAGCTCAAGGGAAAGCCTCTTGCGTATTTAGACAATGCAGCAACCACCCAAAAGCCAAGGCAAGTGCTGGATGCCATGCAAGAGGCGTATGTGGCACGCAATGCCAACCCGTACCGTGGGGCTTATGCATTGGCTGTTGAAGCTACCGAAGCCTACGAAAGAGCAAGGGAAAAGGTGGCTGATTTTATAGGCGCTGAGCCTGAGGAAGTGATATTTACAAGGAATGCCACCGATTCTCTCAATATCGCTGCCAACTTAGTCTGCGCCAGCAGAAAGAGGGGTTCAACAATTTTGCTGACGGAAATGGAACACCACTCTAACTTGGTGTCTTGGCAGCTTGCTGCAAAAAGATGGGGGCACCGCATAAGTTATGTAAAAGTAAAAAGCGATGGGCATCTCTGCAGAGAAGACCTGGAAAAAAAGGCAGGGATGTCTCCATTAGTTTTCTCATTTGTGCATGTCTCAAATGTGCTTGGGACAGTAAATAATGCCAAGCAGCTAAGCCAGCTTGCACATGAGAATGGCTCGCTTGCCTGCATTGATGCTGCTCAGTCTGTGCCACATATGAGTGTAGATGTGCAAAAGCTAAATTGCGACTTTCTTGCTTTTTCTGGCCATAAGATGCTCGGGCCTGCAGGCATAGGCGTTCTTTATATGAAAAAGGAGTTGCAGGAGGAATTTGAGCCTCTTTTTGGAGGAGGGGAGATGATAAAGAAGGTCTCGCTTGGAGGTGCAAGCTGGAACGACCCGCCGCACAAGTTTGAGCCAGGAACCCCCAACCTTCAAGGGGCTGTGGGCCTCGCAGCAGCAATAGATTACTTGATGGGCATTGGAATGGAAAATGTGGAAAGGCACTGCCAAGGTCTTGCTGCCTACTGCCGAAAAGAACTTGAAGGGATTGGCGCCCAGCTTTACGGCCCAGTCAAGGGAGCAGGGATTGTTTCATTCAATGTCGGAAACATACACCCGCACGATGTTGCACACTTTGCAGACAAGGAAGCGGTGGCAATAAGGAGCGGACATCACTGCGCCCAGCCACTTATGAATGCCCTTGGGATTGCCGCTTCTTGCAGGGCGAGCTTCTATGTCTATAACGACAAAGAAGAGGTAGATCGGCTGGCAAGCGCAGTAAGCAGGGCAGCCAAGGCGCTTGGGTGAAGGCATGGCAGCAGAGGACATCTACAGGGAAAACATACTTGACCATTACAAGCATCCGCGAAATAAAGGCAAGATTGCCCAGGCAGATGCAGAGGCACAAGATTCCAACCCATTGTGCGGGGACGAAATATCAATTGGGATTAGGGTGGAAAACAAAAAAATAGTGGACTTAAAGTTTGATGGCTCGGCTTGCGCAATCTGCATTGCCGCAGCTTCTATGCTTACTGAGGAAGTGAAAGGAAAGGGGCTGGAAGAGGCAAAAGGCTTCTCAAAGGAGCGCCTTCTTTCCCTCCTGGGAATTGACCCTGGGCCTGTGAGGCTCAAATGCGCACTTCTTCCACTCAAAGTGCTGAAGCTTGCCATTTACAGGCACCTTGGAAAAAACCCTGAAAAAGAGGATGGGTTGGTCTGATGAGCGAGGTCAGGTTTGGCCCTGCAGGGATACCCATCGGCTCTCCTGAGCCCAGCACAGCAGGAGGAATTTCTTACTGCCGGCAGATAGGGCTGGGGGCTATGGAAGTAGAGTTTGTCCACGGGGTAGGCATTGGAAACGAAGCTGCGCAAAAGGCAGGTGGGATTGCAAAGGAGCTTGGAGTAAGGCTTTCTTGCCACGCCCCTTATTACATAAACTGCTGCGCAAAAGAAGAAAAAAAGATTGAAAGAAGCATTCAGCACATTGTTTCAAGTGCAAGGGCAGCGCAGCTTCTTGGCGCGTCGCCTGTTGTCATTCACACTGGGCATTATATGGGTAGGGCGCCGCCTGAATGCAAAAAGATTGTTTATGAAACTTATAGGCGCTGCTTTGAGATTATGGACTCTTTGAGAATAAAGGGAGTGGCGCTTGGGGCTGAATTAACAGGCAAAAAATCCGCCTATGGCTCGCTAGAAGAAATAGTGGACTTGTCAGAGCACTTCGGGATTGGCAGGCTTGTGCCAGTTGTTGATTATGCGCATTACCACGCAAGGGAGAAGCGGCTTGAAAAAAAGGAGGACTATGCTGCCATACTTTCTTTTATTGAAAAGAGGCTGGGGGCAAAGGCTTCCAAGAATTTTCACTGCCATTTCTCTGGGATAGCCTTTGGAGAGAAGGGCGAAAAGAACCACCTGCCCATTGAGAGCGGTTCGCCTCCTGCACTGCCCTTTTTGGAAGCCCTGGCAGAAAATGGCTGGGAAGGGGTGGTTGTCTGCGAATCCCCGCTTCTTGAAGAAGACGCACTAAAAATGCAGGAGGATTACTTGAGGCTAGCCAACAAAATTAGGTAAGCGGTTTGGCTCTTAT
This sequence comes from Microcaldota archaeon, assembly GCA_026413805.1. Classification (GTDB taxonomy): domain Archaea; phylum Micrarchaeota; class Micrarchaeia; order Anstonellales; family Anstonellaceae; genus UBA10161. Next base: position 16,324 of record JAOAKE010000001.1, read on the forward strand.
TTTTTGAAATTCTTCAAAAATGACTCCAAGTCCCTCAGAAGCTCATAGGGGAGGGCATATACCTTGGTGATGCTCTTCTCGTTTCCAAGGTTGTTTATGGTCTGCAAGGTGCGGATGTGCAGCGCGCCGTCAATCTTTGAAAGCTCTTTTGCAGCCTTGACAAAGCTCTTTGCAGCCTGGACTTCTCCTTCAGCCTTGATGATTATTGCCCTCTTCTCGCGCTCGGCTTCTGCCTCTTTGGCAATTACCCTGACTAAGTCTGGAGGAAGCTCTATGTCTTTTAGTTCAACTGCCTCAACCTTTACTCCCCAGGCGTCAGTTGCATCATCCACAATCTTGCGGATTTTTTTGGCAGTCTCGTCCCTCTTTGTCAACAGCTCGTCAAGGGTTATTTCCCCGACCACGTTCCGCATGGTAGTCTGGGCAAGCTGCGAGGTTGCAGAATAAATGTTCTCAACTTCAATTACGCTTGCCTTGGGGTCTGCAATGCGGAAGTAAATGACTGCGTTTATGACAACTGAGACGTTGTCCTTGGTCATGGTGTCCTGCTTCGGGACATCTATTACATTTACGCGTATGTCTACCCTTTCCCAAGACTGGATTATGGGGATGACAATGTGAATGCCAGGGCCCATTATTCCAGAAAACTTCCCGAAAGTAAAAAGCACGCCACGTTCATATTCATTTACTATGCGGACAGACAGTAAAATGAATGCTACTAATGCTATTACTGCAACCCAGCTGCAAAGCATTAATTCAAAAACCAAATCTTTCACCTTTAATGCCGGGCTTTTGCCCCCTTATTTTCTCCTTGGCGCTTGTATGCCTCCAAAACCTCTAATGGCACGACGAAATGGACAATGTTTGAAGGGTCAGAGGCAATGTCGTTGAGGCTCTGCAGCGTCCGAAGGTGGAGGGCGCCTTCCACTTCGCTGAGCATCCTGGCCGCCTCCCTTACCCTTGCCGCTGCCTCTGCATCTCCTTGTGAGCGAATGATAATTGCCCTTTTGAGCCTTTCAGCCTCAGCTTCCTTTGCCATTACCCTTTTCATATCGTCTGGCAGCTCAATGTGCTTGAGCTCCACCGCCTGGACTTTTATGCCCCATGGGTCTGTTGCGGCATCCACAATCTTGCTTATCCTTTTGGAAACTTCGTCTCGGTTGGATAAAAGCTCGTCGAGCTCAACCTCTCCGACCACGTTCCGCATGGTGGTCTGGGCAAGCTGCGAGGTTGCCTGGAAGAAATTGGTGACCTTTATTACAGAGGCTGCTGCGTCAAAAATCTTGTAGTAGAGGACCGCATTCACCTTTACTGACACATTGTCTTTAGTTATTGCATCTTGGGGCGGGACGTCAACTACCCTAAGCCGCATGTCTACTATGGCACACCTTTGGATTATTGGGATTACCACCCTTAAGCCAGGCTCCAGCACGCAGGAATACCTTCCAAGGGTAAAGACCACTCCACGCTGGTATTGGTAGATTATGCGCAGTGAGGAGGTAACAATCAAAATAGCAATTGGCAACCCGAACGTTAAGCAGCAGCCAGATTCAAAAATATCTGCCACCTTCTCCCCCCTAAAGAGAATGTTAAAAAGTATAAAAAGGTGCTGGTTTGGAAAACGCATTCCTTTTGGCTTTATGGGCAGCTGGTTGGCTTTTTAAGCTTTGGGAATAAAAAAAATAGGAAACTCCTTATAGGGGAGGCTCTTTCGCTTGGTGTTTGGATGTATTTTGTATTGTCTTGCAAGGATAAGGTGAGGCTGCCTGCCCAGTACTTCTCCATGAAGCTGGAGGATGCGCTTGCCCAAATACTGCGCGAAAAATACGAGCGCAGGATTGACAAGGACGCTGGGTTGGTGCTTGCCCTGTGGAATGTCAAGCCAGAAGGCGACGGAGTAGTCATACCTGGGGACAACGCCGTTTATTATCAGGTTTCATTTGATGTTTTGGCATATCACCCAATGGTAAATGAGATTGTTGAAAGCGAAGTGTCAGAAATAGTTGAGTTTGGGGCTTTCTTGCAGCTGGGCCCGATTGAGGGGCTGGTGCACCTCTCCCAGATAGCAAACGATTTTCTCAACTACAACAAAAAAACCGCCTCTTTTGTGGGAAGAGAAAGCAAAAAATCGCTCAAAAAAGGGGACCATGTATTTGCGAAAATATCGACTGTTTCAATGAAGAGCTCAATTCCTGAGACTAAGATAGGCCTGACGATGAGGCCAGAAGGCCTTGGAAAGGACGAGTGGCTGGCTGCAAAGAAGCCAGTAGAAGGAGAAGGCGAAAAGAAAAGGCCTGCTGAGAAAAAGGAGAAGGCAAAGGGCAAAGAAAATGCCTCTTGAGGTTCTCTATGAAAGCATGCATGCAGTGCAGGTTAATAGTGAATGAAGCTTCCGAATGCCCAAACTGCCATTCGCAGAACCTTACTGAGAAATTCATAGGGCAGCTGGTTGTCCTTGACCCTGAAAAGTCAGAGATAGGGAAAAAAATTGATGCAAAGGTGCCTGGAAAATATGCAATAAAGCTCCAGCAAAAATGAAGGGGATGAAGATGGCAAGCAGGACGAGAGGGAGGGAAAGGCTGGTTAGGTGCGACGCATGTGGCAGGAGCATACCGCGAGACAAAAGCATTACCTACAGCAAAACGAATGTCTACTCAACTGAGCTTCGCTCAGGCGATGATGTAAAAACGACCACCTTCATTGAAAGCCACTATTGCATCTCATGCGCAAAGCACCGCCGCATATTTGAAAAATTGAAGGAACGGGCAATTAGGCAGGCTTCAAGGGAGGACCGCTTTGGGCGAAGGCAGCGCTCAGAGAGGTGGAACTCAGGGCAAAGGTGGTAGCCCTGCCTGGGATTTCGGGGGGATGCTATGGAGCAAACCTTGACTTTTGAGGGCCGGACCTACATAGGCATCAGCTTTCCTCTTGGAAATGTGCCGCTGCTAATTGTGAAGGCGAAAAAGGGCTATGTTGCATGCAGCTACATATCAAAGGAGGCGGCAGAAAAATTCGGGGATGTTGCTGCCTTTGTAAGCGGGGTAAAGACCTTTGACGATTTTTTCAAGGCAAAGATACGCTCCTTTACTACTTGGGCAGACGACCTTGGGATACGGGAGGGAATGTCAGTCAAGAAGGCACTTGAACTGATGGACCAGTGATTTTCCCGAACGAAGAAGGGCCAGCCTGGCGAGCTTTTTTGCTGATTCTGACCTCAATTGCAAAAGGGCAGAGCGGATAAACCTGCCCATATTCTTGTTTCCTTTTTGCAGATTTTCAAGCGCCCGAAAGAGCATGTCCAGCCTGTCAGCATCGCGCAAAAGAGAAGCCAGCCGCTTGTTTTTAAGCAGGGCTATTTCTTTTTGCAGGTGGGTGCCAGACAGCATTTGTCGCTCCACTTTGGCAAGATTTGGCTTTTTTGAAATTTTTTGCCGTGGCGTTAAGTCGCCTGTCCTTGCCTCGTGCAAATCATGGAGGATGGCAAGCCTGAGGGCTAATGCCTCGTCTTTTTTGCTTAGCCTTTCCATTCTTGCAAGGGCAAGCAGGATTATCGCAACGCCAAATGAATGCTCTGCCACAGACTCCTGCTTGGCTTTTGCAGCTTGCCAGCCGCTGCGGGGCAAATTTTTAAGTGAGAGCGCCTCTTGAAGGAGCAAAAAGGTCTTTTCAAGCGAAGGCATCTTTGCACCTTGCCGTCCTATGCGCTTTCTATTATGGAGAGGTTCTGCTCTATTATTTTCTTTACGTCTGAGGGTGGGTAGCCTATCCTGATAAGGCGGGTTCTTCCCCGCATCCCGTGGCCGCTTTCAATAGTGGTAATCAGGCCAAGCATTTCAAGCTCATTTAAGTATTCCCTATACCAGCGGGCTGAGCGGCGCGGCTTGCGATGCCTTCGCGAGTTCTTGCAATATTCCTCATAGACCTCTCCTGAAGTAAGGAAAGAGTCTTCCTCTTCTGGCTTTCCAGTTGTAAGGCGGGTGTTTTTGCCCTTGTCAAGGGCAAGGTTGGCAATTGAAAGAAGGACAAGCTGCTGGTGGTCGGGGAGAGTAGATATTGCTTCAAAGGCAACGTCAATGTCTACTGAGCGGCGCGCCTCATCAACCTCTTTGTCAGTTATCCTGCTGGCCCCTTTATAGTCAGCTATTTCCCCGGCCTTTATAAGCAACTTGAGGGCGTAGCGCGCATCGCCGCTCTCGCTTGCGCAGATGGCGGCTGCAAGGTTGATGGCAGACTCGTCCACGCTGTTTGGCTTGAACCCCATGGCAGCCCGCTGGGAGATTATCGCTTGCAGCTGGGTTGCAGTATAGGGGGCAAAGACTGTTTCATTCTCACACAGGGAAGAACGCGAACGAGGGTCAAGCTGCTCTTTGAAGGAAAGCTTGTTTGAAATTCCAATCAAGGTAATGCTTCCCTTTTGAAGCTCGTCGTTTGCGCGTGTCAGGGTATATAGCAGGTCATCTAAATCTTTAACCATGTCCACCTCGTCCAGCACTACAATCAGCTGCCTTCCAGAAGAGCGCACCTCTTCCATCATCTTTTCATAGAGGAGGGCAAGCCCAAAGCCCATTGAATCCACAGAGGGGAGAAGCTCCTTTGTTATCTTCTGGATTACCCTGTAGCGGGAGTTATACATTCGGCAATTTACATAGCAGGAATGCGCATTTGAATTTTCCTTGTGCTGTGCGAGCTTGCCCATCACATGCTTGACTGAGCAGGTCTTCCCTGTCCCAGTCTTTCCATAAACAAACATATTGCGGGGCCTCTCATTTCGCAAGGCAGGCGAGAGCCCATTCATTATCCACTCAATCTCCTTCTCCCTGAAAGGAAGGGTCTCTGGGATGTAGTGTGGGGAGAGCACATTGCGGTCAAGGAAAATTGTCGGCCTGTTTAGTATCTCTGAAAAAGAGGGCATATAATCCTCCCTTGCACCTCGCGGATTTCTGTTGGGAAAAATAAGGGTTAAAAGGGTTGCCCCCATTTCCTTGCACCTGCTGGGCGCCTGCAAAGGCAAAAACAATCAGCATTATTTATTAAGATATACTCCGAATATCCGCACGAGAAATGTTTTGCTACTGGGGTGAGAAGATGGGCATATTCGAAAAGATTACCAAAAGCATAGGTCTGTCCAAGGAAATAAACCTTGAGGAATACATGAATGCTGTGGAGATGGAGAATGTAGACGTGCTCCACGAGGCTGCTGACTTTTACGTCAAGCCCATATCGCTTGAAAGCGAAAGCGACGTCTCGGTGATACAGGAGGAGCTGAAAGCAAAAAACATAATCCTCCTCAACATTTCGCCTATGAGCAAGCAGCCAAACAAGCTTAGGCAGACAGTAGACAACATAAAGATGTTCGTCACGAAAATAAACGGCGACATTGCAAGGATTGACAATGACAAGCTGCTCCTGACTCCAAGCAAGGTTAAGATAATCAAAAGCAGGAAGAGATAGGGCGCTTATTTTCCCCTTTCTTCAAGCTCTCGGAGGCAGCGGCGCACCACTCCGAGGATGGCGGCGCATTCTTTCTCGGCAAGCATTGCCCTGCCCACCATTCGCCTGAATGCAACCCCTGCTTTTCTGGGATTCCGCATAGAAGCAGAATATCTTGCCACAAGCCTCAAAAATGCAGAGATTAAGGCTTCCTTTTCCTTCTTTCCAGCAGGCGCATAAAAAGGTCGGTTTTCCGAAGAGAGCTCGTAGAGGCAGACTGCAACGGCATGTGAAAGGTTCAGCACTGGGTAGGACTCAGAAGCAGGAATGGTGGTTAGAAAGTCGCAGCTTGAGATGTCTTTTTCTGACAGCCCGATGCCTTCATTCCCGAAAACCAAGGCGATTTTGCCTTCTTTTGCCTTCCGAAGCTTGGGTTTCAATTGCTGCAGGGCTATTGGAGTGCGAAAGGTCCGGTCCCAGTGGCGGTAAAGGACCCCTGTCGTGCCGACTACAATCCGGCAATTTTTTGTTGCAGCAGGCAAGGAAGGGTAGCTTTTTGCACAGAGAAGGATGCCCTTTGCGTGCTTGGAGTATTTCACTGCCTCAGGCCCTGTGGGATTGCACCTTGGGCGCACAAAGGCAAGGTCAGAAAAGCCAAAGTTTGCCATTGCCCTTGCAACCGAGCCGACATTCACTTCGTATTCAGGCTCAACCAACACCACTTTGAACCTTTCAGGCTTCATTCCATCACTGCCTCTAAAAGCGCGATCCTCTCAAAAAAGAAACTCTCCTGTGCAAGAACAGACGCCCGCCCGATTTTTTTCTCAAGCACCAAGGCAGCCTTCCTAATCCCGTCATTCAAAGAGGTGGCAATCACTGCAACCCTTCCACCTGGCACAATAAAATTGCCGGCCTGGTCTGCAAACCTATAGAACACTTCAAGCCCTGACCTGCCACCATCGTATGCCGCATTTTCTTCTGCTATCTTTAGCCTCTCGCTGAGCTTTGTTGGGAGGTAGGGGGGATTGAAAAGAATTGCATCAAACCTTCCAGATATATTGGAGAACAAATCTGAGAGGAAGAATCGCACATTTTTGATTTTGTTGAGAACTGCGTTTTTCCTTGCGCACTCCACTGCTTTTTTGTTTATGTCAACCCCCACTACTTCGTTTTTTGGGCTTGCCTGCGCTGCTGAGAGGGCGGCAATTCCGCTTCCTGTCCCCATGTCCAAGATTTTGCCAGACAGGGAAGAGGCATAAGTGGCAAGCAAAAACGAGTCTTCCGCTGGCTCATAAACAGTTGGCAAGAGCTCTATTTGAAGTGCGCCGAAATGCAGTGCCATTTTCACCACACACAGGCCAGCAGGCAGTTTAGATTAGCCTAAGCTCCATTATGTTGTTTTTGTGTATTAGGTAGAGCCTCACAAATACGTAGACCCATGAAAGAAGGGAAAGCAGCCCGCTGAGCGTGTAGAGCGCCATGGCTGGGCAATTGTTGCAGATTAACTCTTCTGTTTCTTGGTAAAGGATGTAGGGTTTCTCCCTGTATAACAGGCAAAGCCGCACGCACGGCTCGGTATAGCTGCTGTCTCTTATGCACATCTGA
>JAOAKE010000001.1:23368-95120 GCA_026413805.1 Microcaldota archaeon
CTCGGAGATGTGTATAAGAGACAGGCTGTAGATGCCGAGCCCGAGTATGATTAAAATAAGGAGAATCCCTCCGTAAAATTCCTTTTTGTTTTTCATGCGCTGGCCTATTGCAACTATCCCTGCTGAAATAAGATAGTGGACGAGTAAGATGAGTAGAACTGGCAAATACTCCTTCTTTTGGGGGGTTTGAGCCTGTGGTTGCCCTTGGCTTGCTTGGGCAGGCTCGCTGCTATTTTCCATTAGACCGCCTCATATTTTTTTCTTTCCTGCTTCACGGATTGCCTTTACCATCTGCGCCACTCGCCCCTTTCTGTCTCCCCCTGCTTCAAGGGCAGTGCCAACATGGACTGCGCAAGCGCCTGCAGAAATTATTGAGGCTGCTTGCTGTGGGGTGCGGATTCCGCCTGCCACTATGTAGGGGATTGAAACGGAATTTGCAACTGCGCGCACCATTTCAAGTGGGGCGTGGCCATCTTTTGGGTTGCTGCCGCAGTCAGTTATTATGAAGCGCTGGCCTGAAAGCTCAGAGGCAGAGGCAAGGGCAGCTGCTATCTGGGGCTTGTCGCGCGGGACAAGGTTTGCATCGCCGACAAAGCCCACTGTGCCTCCTGGCGCAACCACGATATAGCCAACAGGCAGCGCCTCAATTTTTAGCTTTTTTACAAGCGGGGCTGCAAGCATCTGCGCCTGTGAAATCCAGTATGGGTTGCGCGAATTCAGAAGGGACATGAAATAAACTGCGTCAGCGTGCTTGGTGAGGGTTGCGATGTTTCCTGGAAAGAGGACTAGCGGGATGTTTATTTTTTCTTTTATCCCTGCTGCAACAGTGTCCAAAAGCTCCCCTTGTGCCCCGATGCTTCCGCCTATCAATATCACGTCGGCCCCTCCCTCGCAAGACGCCACTCCTGCCAAGATCGCCTCAGAGGGAGTCTTGTAATCTACTGGGTCAATTAGAGCAAAAAGCAACCCCCCTTTTTTGGCTATCTCATCGTTGATGTACTTTTCAACCTTTCCGGCTGCCATAAAAATTACCTCGCTTGCCCTTCGCTTTTCAGGTAAAGGCCTACTACCTCTTTGATGCCCTCTTTTATTTTAACCCTTGCCTCAAAGCCCAGTTCCTCTTTTGCCCTGCGGGTGTCATAGGCCCGGTCGAGGGAAAGCTGGAGGATGTTTTCAGGGGAGAGCTTGTGGTCGCCGAGAAGGAACTTTACCTTTGCAACCGCAAGCGCAAGGGAAAGTGGGACTGTTTTGGCAGGTGCAGGAACCCCCAGCTCTGAGGCTGCAAGCAAGAGAAGCTCTTTTTGAGTCATCGCCTCGCTGCCCACTATGTTGTATTCGCGGCACGGCTCTATTTTAGAGTCAAGGGCAAGCAGTATTGCCTGCACTGCATCGCTGACGTGCAGGAGGGGAACCCTGTTGCTCCCATCACCTATTATTGCCATCTTTCCCTCTTTCAGCCTGCGCAGAACCTCGAAATACCCCTCCTCAAATCCAGGGCCATAAATCATGCCAAAGCGAAGGAAAACAATTGGCAGGTTTTCACAATACTCCCTTGCGAATACCTCTGCCATGAGCTTGCTTTTCCCATAAGGCGAGTTGGCATTCAGCTCGAATGACTCGCTTACCAGCTGCCCTTTGTGCTCTCCATAGACTGATATGGAACTTGCAATCACTACCCGGTGCACGAAGCTGGGGCAGTTGGCAAGCAGGTTTTTTGTGGCAAAGGCATTGTGCAGCATAAGTTCATTATAAGGGTGCTCGCCGACCAAGCCGGCAAGGTGAACCACTTGCTGCACGCCTGCAAATGCCTCTTTTGGAAGCGGGCCAGATGAAAGGTCTGCCTCAAAGGCCTCGACGCCAGGAGGAAGCTTGTGCCTGCTTCCTTTTCGGACAACTGCGCGTATCTTGTCCTTGCGCGCAAGGAGGCGCTCGACAAGGGCCGAGCCGAGCCTGCCGGTCGCGCCAGTAATCAGCACGAGGGGCATGGATATAGCATGGGCGCAATTGTTTAAATTTACAGCAGGCAAACAGAAAAGCATGCTTATTGTATTTGAAGGGATTGACGGGTCGGGCAAAAACACGCAGGTCAAAAAGCTGGTTTCTTTTTTAAGGCGCAGCAAGATAAGGCACCGGCTGTATAAGTTCCCTTCGCGAAAGGCAAGGGAAGTCTTTGCCCACCTCTCTGGAAAAAGGACTGTTTCTGACGAAGAGCTCGCAAGGGCATTTGCCAAAGACATCCTGCGCGAAAGCAGGAAAATTTCAAAGGAAGTTGAGGGCGGCTTGGTAGTCATATGCGACCGCTATTTGCAATCTACCCTGGCATACCAAGGGGTGGGCCTGGGATACTTGAGGCTTAAAAAAGAACTGGAGGGCTATGGCGCCCCTGTCCCCGATGTGGTTTTTATTTTAGATATTGACCCGATGCTCGGGGCAAAAAGGAAGTCTTTGCAAAAAAAGCCAGACAGGTTTGAAAGCGATATTGGATTTTTAAAGAAGGTAAGGGAGAATTACCTTAGGATGGCAAGGGAGAATTTCCTTGCCTGCCGCTATGTGGTGCTGAAAGGCGAAAAGCAGCCCCAGGAGATATTTGCCGAGGTGCTGCTGCAAGTTGAGCCCATTCTAACAAAAAAAGCGCTCTTTTCATGACGGCTATGCCCCTGGGCGCTCGCACCTGAGGTCTGAGCGCATGTCATATCTCTCGGCTATTGTGCCGTCCTTTCCATAGCCGTATATAGTAAGGCGGATTACATAGGTGTCAGGATAGGAAGACGCCCCGCCATAGATTTTTACTTTTTTGGAAATTTTCTCTTTGGGCAAGGCTATCCCGATTCGCATCCTGCCTTTGGAAAGCGACCTGTCAGGGGCAAGGGAAATTGCCTCTGGGACCGAGACATCGCACTCTACCCAGCGCGGCTCGCTTCCCTCGTTTCGCACCACCACTTCCATCTCCACTTCGTTGCGGATATATGCGGCCAGCCTTATTGGAGAAAACTGTGTTGATGGGTTGAGCATTGTCGCACCGTCCATGAATACTGCTGCTGGACTTTTTAACTTTGCGTGCCAACAAACTTTTGGTTTTATGGAGATGCCTGAGGCCAAGTTCATTCGCAGCGAGATGACACTGAGGGAGATGCAGCTGGGCGAAGAGGTCAAGCTCACGCGCAGGGGGCTGGTTCGCTGGCTTGCCCTCTCACTGGGGCTGATAACCCCGAAAGAGTCCAGGACTGGGCTTTTGGACGTCCTTGAAGCCCTTTTCTTTTTCCATTTTCAAAAGAAAGGGCTGCAGGACGACCCCACCATCCATGAAATAATTGCAAAAGTCGGCGAGATAAAAAAAGGGGAGCCCAACCCAAAGGCAATCAGGTATCACCTCCTCCAGCTTAAAAAGCAGGGAATAATTGAGTCTAAAAAGAGGAAATACCGCTTTGTGCTTGCGCCCATGCAGGAAAATGACGACTTGGCAGTTGCGCTTTTGCACACCTACCGCAAAAAAGAGGAGGCTGCCTTTGAAAACATAAAAAAGGCCATTGCACTTCTTGAAAAAACGTTTTAGGCTCATATGCGGTCAAAATAAGGCAGGAAGACGGGCGAGGAAAGAAGGGCATAAAGCTCAAGGGCTGCAACTGCAGAGATTGCAAGGGAGATCAGCGGGTAGATTATAAGGTCGGCATCTGAAAGCGCAATCGCCCTGAATGAAAGTGGAAAGAGAGGCTGCACCTTGCCCCCAAAATCGCCTTCAGACATCTCATAGATGGCATTTCGGACAGCCCCTGTCTCATCCAAGTCCATAAGCGGAATTGAGGCAAATTGTGCGTTGAACTGCGCTGCTGCCTCAGAAGCCTGCGAGGCTGCCGAGGCAGTCTTGCTGGTGGTAAAGGTATGCAAGAAAATCAGTGGATAGATGACATAGGCAGATATTGCAATTGCCATTGCTGCTGCCCCCAGCCTGCGAGTTGCAAAAAAAGTGCGAAGGAGGAGGCCTGCTGGCAGGAAGACAACAAGCGCGGAGGTGCGGACTGCCTCTGCAAATTCAAGCTCAAAAAACGAAAGCGCTGAGCGCTCTGCCGCCTTTTGAGACGCCTCTGAGAGCTGCTTTGAGGCAGACTCAAGCGCGAAGAATGGCTGGGCAGAGACTACCCCCACTGAGACTTTCAGGGAGCTTGCAAACCCGACGATGTCTGCGCTTCTTGAGAGCTGCGAGGAGAGGTTGGAAAATGAGGTGGAAATTGCCTGCAGGTTGCACTCATAAAACGAATATGGCGAGCCTTGTGGGTTGGGGACTCCTGGGCAGCTTGGAAGGGAAGACTGAGGGACAAGGGCTGAAACACTGGTATCCAATAGGGCGGTAAAAGTGGCAAGTGCCCCTACCATTGCCGCAGAAATTATTCCCTGCCCTATTTCCTCTGCCCCGAAAATCCTCAGGCGCCTTGCTGAAAAGCCAAGCCCAACCCCATAGAGTATTCCGCCTATAAGAATGGAGATTGTGGCTGCTACTATCGCCAACTCGTAGCCTGCTTGCTGGCTGGCAAACTCAGATAAGAGTGACATAAACGCAAGGCTATTTTATGAAATGGGCTGCAATCGCGCCACCAAGTGAGCCCAAGGCAGCCTCAATGAAAAGGATGACTGGAAGCGAAAGGTAGAAAAGCCACCCTGACAGGGCAGAGCCAAAGGCAGGCTTGTCTGAAAGTAATGCAACTGCTGCCAGCATGGCAACTGAAAACAAAGAGCCTATAAAGGCTGCGGCTGCCCCGACCAATGCCCCCCTCGCCAAACTCAGCTGCTTTGAGCGGATTTTTTCAAGAGTCAGGGCGCTGACCACCCCTGAAAGGACTGGCATTATGCAGATTACTGGAAGGAAGACTGCTGAGATTATGTCGCCTCCTGGGAGAAAGAATACAAGGGTTTGGGCAGCCACAAAAAACGAAAATAGAAGTATTGCCCCTGGCAATAGTGCAACTGAGTATTCGGCTGCGCTGCGGATTTTCCCCTTTGGCACAAAAGACAAAAGGGAGTGCTCCTCGCCTTCTTTGTCTCCTGGAGCATGCACCTGCTGCTTGTGGGCAGACAAAACAATCACCAAACCAACTCACCATTTCACTTATATATTTCTATGCGTCACGCTGCCTTTTTTTCTGGCTCCGCCGGCTTGGTGGGGGCTTGCTGTGCAGGAGGCTGCGCCTGTGATGAAGGCTGCTTTTCTGCTTCTTGGCGGGAAGCCTTTTGCTCCTGCTCAATGGCGTCGCACTTTTTTACGAAGTCTTCCAAAAGAATCGCAAGCTGGGCTCCCTTGTCAGTAAGCCGGTAGTAGTTTTGCTTGCCTTTCTTTTCCAGAAGGACAATGCCTCCCTTCCTTAGCTTTGAAAGGAGGTTGACTGTATGGACATATGAAGAATTTGAAGAGCGGGCAAGCTTTGAAGGATACCACTGCTGCTGGGTGTCTTTTAGCAGCAGAAGGACGCTTGCTGGCTTGATTTTTACAAACAGCCTTTTCATCATAAACTCCTTTTAGGCAAGCTCTTCCGGCGAAAACAGCCGCTCACAGTGTCGGCAGCGGAATCTTTCCTTGCCTGCTGACATGAAAGTGGTTTCCGCGCGCTCGGTGTTGGTAATGCATTTTGGGTTGGGGCATTTTACTACTCCTGAAAGCGACTTTGGGGTTTCAACCGCCCGCTTTTCTACCACTTTGCCCTCTTTGATTATGTTTATTGTTGCATGCGGGGAGATGAGCGAAACCCTGTTTGTGGTCTTTTCATCAAGAAAGACGCCTTCTATTTTCAAGATGTCTTTTCGCCCGAGCTTTTTTGACTCTGCGTTTATTATCAGTGCAACCATCTTTGAAAGCGGGTAGGTATTGGAAAGGAGGGCAAGCACCCGTGTGCCTGTCCCTGCCTTTATGTGGTCAATCACCGTTCCTTCGGCTATCTTTTCAACTTTCAGCGGCATGTCTATCTACCTTTTGCTGCCAGGTAAAGAACTGCCATTCGCACCGGCACGCCGTTCTTTGCCTGCTCAAAATACTTTGCACGCGGGTCAGAGTCCACTTCAGGCGGTATCTCATCCACCTTGGGCAATGGGTGGAGTATTGCAAGGTCGGGGTTGGCGTCTTTCAGCATTGCAAGGTCAACGCGAAACTCTTTTTGCATTTTTTCAGCCTCATATTGGTCTGAGAACCTTTCCTTTTGGATTCGGCAGACGTAAAGCACATCTGCCTCGCGCAGGTCAATTTCAGATGTCTGGTGTATTGTTGCCCCGAATTTCTCCTGCGTTTCTTCAATTATGTCCTCGTCCATGCGCAGCTGGATTGGGGAAATGAGAGTTATCTCTGCACCAAACATGCCTAAGCCAAAGAGAAGAGAACGCATGGTGCGGGCATGCTTCAAGTCTCCCATAAGCGAAACCTTCAGCCCGCGTATTTTCTTCTTGATTTTTTTGATGGTGTATAGGTCCAGCAGTGTCTGTGTGGGGTGCTGGTTTGCACCATCACCGGCATTTATCACGGGGTGCTCTGCTACATCTGCTGCAAAGCGCGCAGCCCCCTCATAAGGGTGGCGCAGAACAATGACATCGACATAGCCGTCAATCATCCTGATTGTGTCGCCAAGGCTTTCCCCTTTCGCGGTTGATGAGATTGAAGGGTAGAATGTCATCAGCTTTGCCCCGAGCCTCTTCGCTGCCGCTTGAAAGGACATGTTTGTCCGCGTGGAAGGCTCAAAGAACATGGTGGAGACTATCTTGCCAGCAAGAAGCCCGTCGGCTTTTTTTGAAAGCATCTTCTCCATCTTTGCCGCTTCCTCTAAAATGAGCTCAACATCTGCTTTGCCAAGGTCACGGATAGAAACAAGGTCTTTCATCCCCACACCACCTACATATCTTGCCCAATATTTATAAACCGATTTTGGAGGGCAGCCGCTGAAGCTGCAATGGGCGGGTAGAAAAGTTTTAAATTCGCTTTCCCCCAAGCCCAAGCATGAGGCTTCCTGCTGGCTTGGCATTGGCGATGCTCTTGCTTTTTGGCTGCACTGGGTTTTTGCAAAACGAGCCATTGCCAGAGGGAATGACTGCAGATGGAAAGGCGTACCGGGGTGCAGCGGCGCCAAAATTAGTAATCTACGAATACTCTGATTTCCAGTGCCCTTTCTGTGCGCGGGTTCAGGGAACTGTTGAGGAAGTCCTGCGGGCTTACCCTGGCGAGGTCCAGCTCCAGTTCAGGCACTATCCTTTGGAGAACCTGCACCCAGAAGCATTCGGGGCTGCGGTTGCCGCAGTATGCGCAGAAAGGCAGGGGGCATTTTGGAAGATGCATGACAAGATGTATTCCAACCAGCAAGCGCTATACAAGGAGAACTTGACAAGCTATGCCCATGAAATCGGGCTGGACATGAAAAAATTTGAGGAGTGCTTGGGGTCTGAAGAAGCTGCGCTTGAAGTAAAAAAAGAGATGGAAGAGGGTGCAAAAAAGGGAGTCCGGGCGACCCCCACTTTTTTAATAGGTGAAAGCAAGCTGGAAGGGGCTTTGCCTTTTTCAACTTTTAAAAGCATGATAGATTCCGAGCTTGCAAAAAAGCGAGGTTGAAAAAATGGGGATGCAACTGCTGTTTTTGGCCGCAATTTTTCTGGCAATGCTTGGCTGCACCCAGCAAGAAATGAAAGGGCCTGCCACTCATCTGCAGCCCAACCAAGCTGAATATGAAGAAAAAAAGCCTGCCTCAGATGGAGGGGATTCTGCAAAGCAGCCTGTGCTTTCAAACCAGGTGAAAAAAGAGAGCATAACCCCTGCCCAGCTTTCAGAGCACGGAAGCGCAGAGGATTGCTGGGTGGCATACAAAGGAAAGGTGTATGACGTGACTGCCTACCTTTCAAAGCACCCGGGAGGTGCAGGGACGATAGCTGCATTCTGCGGCACTGCTGGGGCTTTTGAGAATGCCTTCATTGCAAAGCACGGCACCTCAAAAGAGAGGATTCTTGAAACACAAGCAATCTTCATAGGTGAATACGCAGGCTAGCTATGTGCTGCCTGCTTTTGGAATTGGCTTTTTTGGGGGCTTTTTTTCTTGCCTGGGCTTTCGGATGAAGTAGTAAGCTGCTGCTGCAATAAATAGGATTGAAATGACTCCAAGGATTATAGATGTGTCTTGCCCGCTTCCCTTTTTGGAGAGAAAGGCGCTTGAGGCGCCAATTGCCCGCTCTGATGCCAAGATGGAGTCTGCAAGAAGGGAAAGTGAGAGGTATTCCTCTGCGCGCTTGACTTCTGCCTCAATTTGGGAAACTTCCTTTTCCTCTCCAGGAGATGCCTTTCTTTTTACTTCTGCAAGGGCTGCCTTTGCAACCGAAAGCGAGGAGTGGGCAGAAGAGTTGAGGTTTTCAAGGGACTTTCTGACAAGCTCGCTTACAGAGACGAGTTTTTGGTAAGAGCTGTTTGCCTGCCTCAGCCCTGCAATTGAAGGCTTTTGCTTTTTTGCAGCTGCAAGGCCCTTTTCTGCATCGTCAATCCTTTGCTGTGCCGCAGAAGGTGAAATTGGAAGCTGCCTCTTTCCTTGCGCTGAAAGCGAGGCATATTGGGCAGAATACTTCAAGAGCAGCTGGTCGGTTTCCTGGCCCAGCCTTGAAAATTCAGCATCTATCCTTTCAAGCTCTGCGGCTGCCTGTGCCTCTGCTTCTTTCCCTCCTTCAAAGAAAGAAGAAAGAATCTGCTCTGCTTGAGAGGATGCTGAGAGGGCGCCAAGGTAATTGCCAGCTGCAAAAAGGGAGTTTGCCTCGGATATTTTCTGCGCTGCCTCTGAAAGAACGCCTGCCTCTGCCCCCTCTTTTCTTGCCTTGGCATAGGCGGCTGAGGAATCCGAGGCTGCCTTCCAGGAGAGTGACGAGAGGGCTTCGCGAAACTCTGACTGGGCGCGGCGAAGCTGGCTGGCTGCCTTGGAAAGGCTTCCCTCGCTTGCCGCTTGCTGTGCCTCAACAATTGAGCTGTTGAGCTTGAGGATGAGGGAGGAGAGCTTCAAGGCACGCTCTGAAGCCCCATAGGCAGAAATCTTAGATTGGGTGGAAGATGCCTCAAAAAGAAGATAACTGGCTGTGCGGTTTTCTTCTGCAAATGCCTCTTGCTCTGCCTGGAAGGAAAGATAATCTGCTGAATTTCTGTTGATTTTTGACAAGATAGAAAGTGCTTCGCTTAGGCGGTTTTGCCCAATCAGAAGCTTTGCCTGTGCAAGGAGGCTGGCGTCTTGTGGCTTCTTGTAAAGCGCAACTTGCAGCTCGGCATTGGCAAGAGATTCGGATACAGCTGACTGCAGGTCTTCAATGGTGTATGAAACAAGAAACTCGGCAGACTGGTGGCGGCGCATGGGCGAAAAGTAAAATGAGATGGTCGTCTTTGAGGCTCCCTTGTCCAGCCTTAAGCGCTCTGCCCTTGCCCCGCTTATAGATTGGACAGAGAGTTCGGAAACCGAGGAAAACGGCTCTTCTAAAACCACCTTGGCGTATTCACAGTCAGCACGAAAATCTGAAGCTACTAAGGTATATGATACCCTTCTTTTCCCAGGCCCTATTTCCAAGTAGGACCTTTCGCTTTCTGAAAGCTTGAATGGAGAGGGCACGACAAATGAGACTTCAACTGAATTTGCGCCCTGCCTGACTGAATTTATTTCTCCTGCAAGCACGGTGCCCGTGCCTGCGCCCTCTTTTGGGCTTAATTTTGTTTCCCTTCCTGCGAACCGGGCAGTGCCGCCAGCAACACCATCCGGCGCTTTTTCCTCTATAAGCAGCCTTTCAAGGTCTCGGGAAGCAAAAAACTTGATGTTGCGGGTGAGGTAGGCTGAAGAGGAGTATGCTTCTTTGCACCACTCTTCAACAGAATTTACCTGGGCAGGGGAGTCTGACTTGCTAAATGTAAATGAATAGCTCTGCTGTGCTTGGACTTCGGGAAGGACAATGGTGGTTTTTTCCATTTCAGGATAGGCATCCACTATGCGGTCGCCAAAAGAAAAGTCTGAAGAATGAATTGGAAGGTCGGTTTTTGCCTGGAATGAAACCTCTGCAGAATAAGAGAGGGTGGAGGGATTTTTAGTCAAGATAGTGGCAAGGTAGTCTGATTTTCCGCCAAGCACTGCTGGGCTGCGCAGTTGTGATACCCAGGCGTTCTTAGAAAGAATTGCAGAGAGGTATTTGGGCACGCTTTTTTGGGCAACCTCGCTGTAGTAGTCCAGCTGGCTGTCAATCTCCTTTAGCCTTCCTGCCGCTTTCTTTACAAAGAGGCTGCCGCCCAAAAAATAGCTTGAAAGAGAGTCAAATTCTGGCAAAAAGCCCGGGCTTTCGCTTCGTATATTTTCAACAATAGCCTTTGTTTTTTGGTATTTGGCTGGCAGGCCAGAATAAGCCTGGGAGAGCCTCTCAAGAAGGGCTTCTTCATCGTCTTTCAAGGCAGCTATTATGGCATCTGCCACCTCTGGAAGCTCTGTTGAAGAAAGAAGCTGCATATATTGGGACAGCTTCCATTCCTCATATGAAACATCAAGCCCGTCTGCTTTTGCATTTCGCACAAGGCCGCTGAATTCTGAAAGCTGCCTTTGGGCTTCGCTTTTGATTCCAATAAGCCCGCTTTGCTGAAGTGCAGCTGAGGCATGGCTGGCAAGCCTTGTAGCCTCAGCATAGGCGCTGAATTTTTCACCAAGTGATGGAAGATAGGCTGCCTTGGAGCGCATTTCAATGGCGCGCTGGAGCAGTGAGCTTGAAAGGTTCTTTGCCTTTGCTTCTTCCATGCTTGAAGGCGTATATGCGGAAATCTTTTGCTGCACCCTTTCTATTGAAGTGTCGGCAAGCTCTTTTTGAAAAGAAACCGCTTCCTGCGCATTTTTCAAGACAAGCGCAACTGAGAGAAGGGAGTAGTTGGCTTTTTTCTCAGCAGACTGCGCCTTGGATATGGCGTCTGCAAGATAGCCGGGGGCTGCAGTGTTTGCATATGACGCCTCAGCGCCCCTTAATATTGCCTGGGCCTCCACAAGGCCCTCCCTTGCAGCAAGAAAGCCAGAATATATCCCAGATGAAACAGGGGAAACCTCAATTCCTCCTTCCAGATTCCCTGCCTGCGCCGGGCTGTCGGGTATGAGGTGGAGCTTCTCGTCGCTTAGCAGGCTTATTTTGGTTTCAAGGGAGGAGAGGGCGGCCTGGGCGGACAGGCGCGCAGATTGATATTCTCCGTTCATCTCCTTTTGTGCCTGCGAAAGGCTGGAATAAATCGCAGCAAGCTGCATTATTGAAGATGAGTTTTGCCTGCCTGCAATTTTTTCAAGGTAGGATGAAAATCCGTAGCCTTCAAATGAGGGTAGGTCGGGCCTTGAAGACGCCCTGCTTGCGATTTTCCTGCCTTGCTGGGCTTGGAGGCAGATGGGCGAGGTGGGCGAAAGCTGTGACTTTGCCTCAAAGAATCGCCGCTGCGCCTTGCCAGTGTAATGGGGCTCGCCAGCGCCTGCGTCGGAGAGCCATTTCATTTTTTCATCTACCTTGTCTGCAAGGGCAAGGAGAGCCTCATTTGCCCTATCAAATGTGTCAAATGAGTTGGAATATGCCGACCAGAGGCTTTCATGGTAGGATAAGATGTAATTTGCTACCTCATATATGTTGAGAATCTCTGATAATGCAGATGCCATTATTTTTGGAGTTGGTTCAAGAAGAGGCGCAGTAATTACCAGATAAGCAGGGCCTTTTTCTTGCAGCTCTTTGATTGAATTTTTTGCCTTTACTGATGAGACATGGGCTTTTAGGGAGGCATTCTTTGCCATCAAGAGCGATTCAGAGGCTTCCTTTAGCCTCTCAGAAGAGGCTAAAAGCTCGCTTCTTGCTTCAGGCGCCAGCATCCAGTTAAAGTAGTCTTTGTCTGCAAGGGTGAGCTGGGTTATTCCAAGCGACTGGGAAGCGTTGTCAAACTCAAATGAGTAAAAAGTCAGCCCCCAGAATTTGGCTATGAACGGGTTGCCTTGGACGTAATTGGGCTCGTTCCAAAAGCGAACAAGTGGCTCTACTTGTACGCAACTGCTTGCATATGAGGAGAAGGCAGGCTGAAGAAAAAGTAAAAATAGAAAGAGCGCCTCCCCACGCCTCATAAGATTTTTTCATTGAAAGGGTTTATTATTTCTATCTTTGCAGGGGGGCGAGGATGCGAACCAGCACCTTTCCGTTGGTTTTTTGAGCAACCATTGCTGAGAATGACTCTGGGTCCGCCTTGGTGTCTTCCAGATAGTTGTAATGGTATGGGATGGCGATTTTTGGCATTATGGCAGCTGCAGCATCAGAGGCCTGCGAGGCGTCCATGGTGTATTTCCCGCCGATGGGAAGGATTGCAACGTCACATTTGTAGTCTTTCATCTCTGGGATGAAGTCGGTGTCGCCTGCAACATAGATGCTTGCGCCTTTAAAGCGGACTATGAAGCCTGCTCCCTCGCCTTTAGGATGGTATGGCTTGTTGAGGTTATAGGCATGCACTGCCTCTACTTCCACGCCCATTATTTTTTCTCGCTCGCCAATCTGGATAGAGCGAACAGGAAGCTTCACCTTGTGCCCAACGATGACGGTTTTGGGTGTGGTGATTGCAGGTGCAGAAACTGCGTGGTCAAAATGCCCATGGGTATAAAGAATAATGTCGGCCTCCTTGGAGCCCTTGGGCACTATGAATGGGTCAATGTAGACTGAAACTCCGTCTCCTTCAAGATGGACGCTTGCATGGCCAAGAAGGGTGATCTTGACTCCAGAAAAGATGGTGCTGTTTGCCATTCCTATCCCTAAGGCGCTCTACGAAGCCATATTTTTTATTGATGATGGGTAAATATTCAACCCTCAAAAAGGCAGTATGGAAAGTTGATGGCTTGTGTTTGTGGTGGTGCGATGGCAAGTGAGAAGAGCTATGATGTTATTGTTGTTGGCGGTGGGCCTGGCGGCACGAGCGCTGCCTCTTTTCTTGCAATGAAGGGAAGAAAGGTTCTGCTGCTTGAAAAGGAGAAGTTCCCGCGCGACAAGACCTGTGGGGATGCAATCTCTGGAAAGGCCGTGGGGGTCTTGGCTGAGCTTGGGCTAAAAGATGCGCTGGAAAGGGCAGAGCACGGCGATGTCTGTGGAGTTACCTTTTCTTCCCCAGATGGGAAAAGGGCGGAGATATTTTTCAGGAAAAAAGAGGGTGAGATTGAAAAGGGGTATGTCTGCCGGCGCTTGGTCTATGACAACCTCCTTTGGAATGCTGCAAAGAACATGGTGGATGCCCGGGATGGAGTTGAGGTAATGGGCCTTGTGCGGGAAAATGGCAAGGTTGCTGGGGTAAAGGCTCGGGCAAAGGGCGGCGAGGAACTTGTTTTCAAGAGCAATTTGGTGATTGGGGCAGACGGCGTTTCCTCGGTCGTGGCAAGGGAAATCCGTGGAAGCGATGTTGATGCGGACCACACGTGCGTGGCCTACCGTGCCTACTACTCAGGAGTAAGCCAGATGAATGGTACAATAGAAATACACTTTGTAAAGTCAATAATGCCTGGCTACTTTTGGATTTTCCCAGCTGACGGAGGCCTTGCCAATGTGGGCTTGGGTATGCTCATGTCGGACATGAAGAAAAAAAATGTCAACTTGCAAAAAGCAATGCAAGAAATAATCACACAAAATCCGCTTTTTAAAAGCCGATTTGCCTCAGCGCAGCCTGCCTCCCCTCTGAAAGGGTGGAGCATACCGCTTGGCTCAAAAAAGCGTGCACTGCATTCTGACAACGTCCTTCTTGTTGGCGATGCTGCTGGCTTGGTTGACCCTTTTTCTGGCGAAGGGATGGGCAATGCGATGCTTTCTGGGAAGATTGCTGCCAACGTGGCTGACGAGGCTCTTTTGGCAGGGGATTTTTCATCGGCATTCCTCTCTAAGTATAGCGAGCTTCTCTGGAAGGAAATTGGGGAGGAGTTGTCGCTGAGCTACAAAATGCAGAGGCTGGCGAGGATTGAGTGGCTGCTGAACTTGGTGATTTCAAAGGCGGCTTCATCTGAAAGGGCAAGGGAAGCGATTGCTGGCACCTTTGCAAATGAAAAGGCAAAAAAGGAGTATACCTCCCCGCTTTTTTATCTGCGCCTGCTTTTGTCTTGAATTGCGTGGTGAAATGATAAGGATAGCTGGCGCTGGGCTTGCTGGTCTGTGTGCAGCTATAAACCTTGCACGCCAAGGCGAAAAGGTCGCTGTCTTTGAAAAGCAAAAAGAGGTGGGTGCGCGCTTTCCCCCCAACCTTCAGGGAATGAAATATGTAGACTCCTTGGAGAAATTCCTAATGCAGGTGGGAGTGGAATCCAAGGTAAAGCCAAGGACTTTTAGCAGGTTTTTCTTCTGCACAAGAAAAAGGGACCTTGAGCTTGGAAGCGGCAATTACAAAAAAATGTCATTTGTGGTTCGTGGCGGCAGGGATTCGCTAGAATATGCACTTTACCGCGAAGCTGAAAGGTTGGGGGTTTCCTTTGAGTTTTCCGCCTTGTCTGCCAAACAAGGCGCCAATATTGTTGCAACTGGGGCAAGCGAATGCCATTTTGCAGCTGCGGGGATGATACTTGAAGACAGCGACTTTCCAAGAGACCATTTTCTTGTGATGTTTGATGACCGCTACTCGCCCAAGGGGTGGTATTGCTATATTTTTCCAGTTGGCAAAGACGAGATTGAGTTTGTAAATTGCGCTTCCCAACCTTATGTCCCTATGCTTTCGCAGCTGACTAAGAAGGCAATTGCTGAGAGGAAGATTCTGCGCCAGTTCCTTGAAGGAAAGAGGGTTGTGCGTCAGTTCGGAGGCTCGGGGGCGGCAAGTTTCCCGCCCTTGATTTTTTCAGGCGGGAGATACTACGTTGGCGAAGCGGCTGGGTTTCAAGACCCGTTTATGGGGTTTGGGATGAAATACGCCCTTTTAAGCGGAAAGCTTGCTGCTGATGATATACTAAAAAGGGGAAGCTACGAGAAAGGCTGGAAAGAATTGATACTTCCCGACATGCGAAAGGACATTGCAAGGCGCTTCCTCCTTTCAATTCTGGGGGACGCTGTTGTTGAGTTTTTCATGAGAAGATACCAAAGTGGCGATGAGGTTGACCTCTCGCATGCTGCCCCTGAGAATTTCCCATTTTACAGCGCAGTGGAGTGGGCCTTTTTCCAATTAGAGGTCGCCAAAAAAAGGTTGGGCGGCAACTGGTAAGGCGGAGCTGCCTACTCCTTTCCTTTCTTTTCCTTCTTTTTGCCCTTTTCTTCAATTTCAACTATCTCGCTCATTGAGACAGTGTCATCGTAATTTTTCAAATAAGGCTGGATTTCTGCTTCATACTGCTTTTTTTTCTCTTCGCGGACTTTCCTTTTAAGTTCCTCTATGCGGCGCTTCTGGAGCTCCTCCCTCCTTCTTTTTCGCTCCTCATAGGCTGCCTTGCGCTCTGCCAACACTTCGGCGTAGGTTTTTTCGCACTTGGCGCGGAGGTCTGCCAGCTGGCCTTCAAGCTGGCGAACCTCTTTTAGAAGCTCGCGCAATTTTTTTCGCTCTTCTTCAATCTGCCGCCTGGCACTGTCAATGTCTTTGTGCCGTTCAATCTCTTGGCGTATTTGGCGAAGGCGCTTGAGCAGCTCTTTTTCTTTTTTAGGGGTGTAGGCAGATGTTGCAATTGAAAATTCTATTCTTTCTGCTTCTGCAGCCAGCCTTAAAGTGTGAGATGCACCAGCAGAACGGACAATAGGAAGAAGAGAGGCTATTTTCTTTCGCGCCTCTGCAACAAGCGGGTTTTTCTGCTTTAGAAGGTCAATTACCTGCTGCCTTGCAGCTATAAGCGAGTCCAGCTCAAGCTCCTTTGGGGTTTTTTCCCTTATTCTCTCCGTCTTTTTCTCGCCTTGCGCAGGGAGGGGCAGTGCGGGTGGAGAAGTTGGAATTAACTTTTGCTCTTGCGCTGGGCCTATGCTTCCAGGTGGCGCTTCCTGCCCAATATCGGCTATCTCCCGCAAGCCGGGTGGGAGGGCGCTTAGCTTGCTGCTTTGCTTTGCTTTTTTCTCTTCTTCCAAAAAATTACCCTTTGTCGCTGTTTGTGTCTGTCTGTATGGAAACATTTAAATATATGGCAGGGGCAAACTCTTTTCAGAGGAAATGCCCGTCTTTTGTTTCTGTCTCTGACAGAAAACTGGTCGCCTTGCCCGCGCGTTTGCGCGGGCCTACTTCTCTAACAATCATGTGCTTGCAAGCAGGCGCCAACGCCCAATGTCTTTTGAGTTTGCCGCTAACTTTTATTATTCTTGCGAATTTTTTCAATTGTAGAGACCAGCATCCAATCTCGGACCTGGGCAAGAATCACAAGGACTATCACTGCCGCAAGCCTGACTGACTTGTCTTCGCTTTCTAATATAAAAAAGATGCAAGCTGCAATTGGAATGAGGATTAAGTATCTTAGCAGGAACTCCTTTTGCAGCTCAAATGCCCCTGCCATTGAATTACCAAGAGCGAGGATGGGAGGGCATCAGAACATCTTGGCGGCCATCTCAACCATCCTGTTTGAAAAGCCCCATTCATTGTCATACCAAGAGAGCACCTTGGCTGTTTTTCCTATTGCAATTGTAGAAAGCCCGTCTACAATTGAGCTTGCCGGGTTGTGCACTATGTCTTGGGAGACGATTGGGTCTTCAGTGTATTCCAATATTCCCTTCATCTGGCCTTCTGCCGCCTTCTTCAAGGCAGCATTTATCTCCTCTTTTTTTGCCTCTTTTGAAAGCACCACTGACAAGTCATTTACCGAGCCCACAGGCACTGGCACCCGAAGTGCCAACCCATCCATCTTTCCCTTCAGCTTGGGCAGCACCTCGCCAATTGCCTTGGCTGCGCCAGTGCTGGTTGGGATGATGTTGATTGCCCCTGCCCTTGCCCTCCTAAAGTCCTTGTGATTGGCGTCAAGTATCAGTTGGTCGTTGGTATAGGCATGGCAGGTGGTCATAAAGCCGCTTTCAATCCCGAAGCTGTCATCAAGCACTTTTGCAACTGGGGCAAGGCAATTAGTAGTGCATGAGCCAATTGAAACGATATTGTGCTTCTTCTTGTCATAGGCTTGGTCATTTACTCCGATTACGACTGTTGCGTCAGCGCCGCCTGCCTTGCATGGTGCAGAGACAAGCACCTTTTTTGCACCTGCCTTTAGGTGAAGTGAGGCGCCTTCTCGGTCGGTGAAGGCCCCGGTGCATTCAAGGACCAAGTCCACGCCAAGAGCCTTCCAAGGAAGGGCTGCTGGGTCTCGCGAGGAAACCCTTTTTATCTCATAGCCATCAATGGTTATCTTGTTCTCGTCGGCAGATACCTTTCCTGAAAATCGGCCCTGAGTAGAATCGTATTTGAAAAGATGGGCGGTTAGCTTTGGGTCATGGGTGTCGTTTATTGCCACTATGTCAAATTTTTTGCCCACGAACCCGCGCTCAAAGGCAGCGCGCACAACAAGCTTTCCAATCCGGCCAAACCCGCTCACAGCTATCTTGACTGCCATAAAAACACCTCCATTGGTGTGGGAATTGGAAATGCTAAATTTAAAATCTAATAACAGGCATTTCTGCTGGTTAATTAATGTTGCTGGTGAGATACTTGGCGATGGTGAAAAGAAGGGCGGTGCTTTTAGACGTAGACTATGTGGCAGGCGAGGATGGCACGCTGGTGCGCCTTCTTTTGAAGGGCAAGCGCCTCTTTCGCCTTTACGACGAATACGAGCCGTATTTTTATGCGGTTGCGCCAAAAGAGGCAGAAAAGGAAATAATGCAGGTTAAAGTCCCCTCGAGAGGGGCCTTTGCTTCGCCTTCAAAATGCGAGAGGGTGAAGCGGCTGCTTTTTGGGAAAGAAGTGGAGATTTGGAAGGTTTATTGCCGCAGGCCCTTTGACGTGCCGCACATAAGCGCAGAAGTCTCAAAAAAATACCCCGTATACGAAAACAACATCCCTTTCGGGAAGAGGTATATGATTGACAAGGGGCTTGCCCCTTTCTCGGAGATAACATATGAAAGGGAGGAAAAGCGGATAAAGAGGATAATCAAGGTAAAAGAAGGCGGATGGAACCTGCGCACCATGTCTTTTGACATTGAAACTTACAACCCGTCTGGCACGCCCCGCCCTGAAAAAGACGAAGTAATAATGATTTCATACGATTGCGAAGGGGAGCAAAGGGTAATCAGCTCAAAAAAAATTGCAAGGGATTTTGTCATTGCATGCAAGGACGAGCGGGAGATGATAAAGAAATTTTTGGAAATTGTAAATGCAAAGGATGTTGAGGTGTTGCTTGGGTATAACAGCACGGTTTTCGACCTGCCCTACCTGAAAGAGAGGGCAGAAAAAAATGGGCTGGATTTTGCAATTGGGCGGGACGGCTCTTCTTTTAGGCTGCAAAAAAAAGGAATCCGCACTGCTGCTGAAATAACTGGCAGGATACATGTGGATTTGTATCCTGTTGTTCGCTTTATGGGATTCATAGGGGCATTCAAGATATCAAAATACAGCCTTGAAAATGCCTACGAAGAGCTTACAGGCAAGAAAAAGCTCATGGTGGGCAAGTTGGATATTTGGAAGATGTGGGAGGATGAAAGGCACAGGGAAGAGCTTGCAGAATACTCGCGCTTTGATGCTGTTGCAACTATGGAAATTGGAAAAATATTGCTTCCGCTTATGATGGAGATGGGGCGGCTTACCCGCCTTTCGCTTTTTGATGCTGCTGGCGCCACTGCGGGGCAGCTTGTGGAGTCCCTGCTCATGCACAAGAGCTTTGAGCATGGGGCGATTATCCCCAACAAGCCTGGAGACGAGGTTGCTGCTGAAAGAGAACTTGCTCCCATCAAGGGTGCGTTTGTAAAAATCCCCCAGCCAGGAATATACGAAAACCTTGTGGTCTTTGACTTTCGCGGGCTGTATCCCTCAATAATAACCTCGCACAATATTGACCCATATACTTTGAACCCGCCAAAAAGCGTCCCTGACTCTGACTGCTATGTTTCACCGATCGGGCACCGCTTTTTGAAAAAGCCAAGGGGGCTGATTCCCCTTGTCCTTGAGGAACTGATTAAGATGAGGGCAAAGGTGAAGGAGCAGCTGAAAAAAGCTGACAAGGACTCAAGAGAATATGAGGCATTGTATGCCAAGGCGCAGTCTCTTAAAATCCTGGCAAACTCCTACTATGGATACCTTGCCTATTCGCGCTCGCGATGGTATTCGCGAGAGTGCGCCGAATCTGTGACTGCATGGGGCAGGCACTACATCATGGAGACTATAAGGAAGGCAGAAAGGGAAGGGTTTGAAGTCTTGTATGGAGACACTGACTCGGTATTCTTGCTGATGGGCAAAAAAACAAGGGAGGATGCACTTGCTTTCATGAAGAAGATAAATCGCGAGCTTCCTGGGGACATGGAGCTCGAGCTGGAAGGCTTCTACCCCCGAGGCGTGTTTGTGACAAAGAAAGGAGCCGAGGAATCTGGGGCAAAGAAAAAATATGCTCTTATTGGAGAGGACGGCAGGATAAAGATACGGGGCTTTGAACTGGTGAGGCGGGACTGGTCCGCCATTGCAAAGGCCACGCAGCGAAAGGTGCTTGAGGCGATCTTGAAGCACGGGAGCAAAGAGATGGCAGTGAGGGTAGTGCGGGAGATAATTGAGAGGCTGAAAAAAGGGGATGTTGCCCTTGAGGACTTAGTCATTTACACGCAGATTCGCAAAGACCCGAGAAAATATGACGTAAAGTCGCCGGAGCTTTCAGCTGCGCAAAAGGCAATGGCAAAGGGAGTGGCAATTGAAAAGGGGGCAATGGTTGGCTATGTCATCACAAAGCACGGGAACAGCATATCGGACAAGGCGCAGTTGGCGGAATTTGCCAAAGACTATGATGCAAATTATTACATCAACCACCAGGTGCTGCCTGCTGTCCTTAAAATACTAAAAGAGCTGGGCTATTCTGAAGAGGACTTGAAATTTGGAGGGGAGCAGCAAGACTTAAGCTCCTTCTTTTAGGGGAAGAAGATGCTCAAGAAGGCTGCATTTTTTGCTGCCATTGCGGCAGGCGTTTTGTTTTTGTTGCTTGTTTTGCTCAGCAGCACAGGCAAGGAAGAAAGGCTGTTTTTTGCATATGGGTCCAACCTTGACGCCAAAGTCATTCGCGCGCGGATTGGCGGGCTGGCTTCAGCAGTCCCTGCCAAGCTCCATTCATACCGCCTTGTGTTTGAGGCGCCCAATGGAAGGGAATTTGGGCTTCCCAACATAAAAGAAAGCAACAATTCATCTGTGGCTGGGGCGCTTTACGTCCTTAGCAAAGAACAGGCAGAGCGCTTGGACAAGGCAGCAGGAGTGCCGCACATTTATAGAAAGGCAAGGGTTAGGGTTTTTGCACAGGGGATTGGAGAGGTGGATGCAGAAACCTATGTGCTTGCAGGAGAGCCTTCGCCTGCCCCTCCGCTAAAATCAGTTTTTGCCTCTGCAATTGAAGGGCTGCGCCAGTTCGGATATGGCAAAAGGGAGGAAGAAGAATTGGCTTCTGCCTTATGGGAAGCTGAAAGAATGCGGGGGCGATGAATGATTAGAGCTTTATGAAGTAAAGGAGTATGTCTCCGAAGGCTATGGCAACAAGCAAGCCAAGAAGAAGATGAGGAAGGAAAAATGGCATTCCAGTATAAACCGGTACTTTCTTCACTCCTGCCTTTTTGAGAAGTTCAATTGACTTTTTTGAAAGAAGGGGCTGCAAGGCGAGCCTCTTGACAACTGCGTGGTCCATCCTTTCAAGCGCTATCACATCTTCTTCTTGAAGGGCAGATGCTGGGACAAATTCCACCATGCTGTCTTTGATTTCCTCCCTGAAAAGAGAGAAGAAAAGCAGAGCAACAAAAAGAAATGATAGTAGCCAAAGGTAAACTGGCGAGATAGAAACAGGCAGCGAAATGAGGTTAAACATAAAAAAGCAGAAGGCTGCGGTTAATAGGATAGGCCCTATTAGCCTTGTGGAATTGAAATGCACTTTGCCCTTTGCAATGCTGCTTGCAACGAAAGGAACAAACCTAAGAAGCATGTGCGCAATGAAAAAAATCCCTGTTGGGGCTATCACTGACAAAATGAATGGGTAAGGGGCGGCCGGGGCATCTGGCACGAGGATTGGTTTTGGCAGGACTGGAAGCAGGGCTGAAATAGAGGCAAGGGCATAGACGTCTGCCCCGCCAAGCTGCCCTGCCTTGTAAAGAAGGTAGGCTATGCCAAAGACAACTGCAAACAGCGCGAATCCAAGAAGAGACGCCTCCCAATCAAAAAATACAATGTTTGAAAGCAGGGCTGCTGCTGCAAACCCGTAGACCAAGGCATTCGGAACCCATTTCTTTTTGAAGACATCAAAATAGGCTGCGACGGCAGTGAATGCCACTGCCAAAAAAATGCGGATTTCAATCCCCGGAACTGACGAGGGAAGGTCCATTATGCCAAACATGAGATAAAAACGACACGAAGCTATTTAATTTAACCGAAATTGCCCTATATCGTTTCCAAAAAATAGTCATGTATCTTGACAACATCCAGCTCCTCGCAGCGAGCGTTGCATGACAGGGCCTGCGCTATTGAGGGCTTTGTCCTGCCATTGTCCGAGGTTATGAATTCCTTGATGTATGCCCCTGCCTCTGCAAATATGTGCAGCCTTAGTTTTCCGTCCTTTTCACATTGGGCTGAAACCGAAAATATCCTCCTTCTTCGCTCCAAGTCTGCCCTTCTTCCAAGGACTCGGTTAGGCGTCTGTTGGAAGAGAACTGCCCCTGAAAGCGAGCTTGCCTTTTCTGCGTCTTTTTGCCCGAGCGGGCGGTCAGCAGAAACCAATGCCGAGTATTCTTTGTCAAAATGAGAGTTGCAGACTGCATCAACAAAATGTGGGCCGACAATGCGCAGGCCAACTGCCCTTACGCTTCCCTTCTTTTCAATTGCCTTTTCAAGCTCAAGCAAGTCTGCCTTTCTCTTCTTTGGCTTTTTCAGCTCTAAAACAAACGGCCTTCCGCTGCCAAGCGCCCTTACATCCACGTCTTCCCGGCCGCTTGCATGCAGTATTGCATCTTCTGCCAAAAAAAGGCGCCTCGCCTCGCTTCCGATTTCTTCCTCAACAGAAGGGTAAGATTGGCCGCTTCCTGCGCAGCTTCGGCAGCCCTTTCCGCTGCACTTGGAGCATTGCCAGCGGCTCTGGCAGTGCCTTCGTGAAAGCTTCAGATACCTGCCAAAGACAAATAAAGGGGAAGGAATTGCACGGGCGCTGCCCTTCTCAAAGTCAAGCTCAATGGCAAGGTCAGGGAACCTCTGCCTGTTCTGCCTCCCAGCCATCTTTGAAATTAACCCAGCCGCAGAAGAATTAAGGCTGTTTTTAATGGAGGTGAATTCTCCGGGCGCAAAATAGGTGGCGACCTCTTCCTCGCGAACCAGCACTTGGGGGGGAATGTGAGTTGAAACTGAAAAGGACTCCCACTCAAGCCCTTCTGAAAGCCCAACTGCCTTTGAGCAGAGCGCCTCAAGCTGCGAAAATATGCCTTGGCATAAGAAGCATCGGCTGCTTTCCCCTGAGATAGAAATTGCATGGGATTTTGGAAAGCGGCTTGCACACCATGAACAGAGGCAAAAACCTGCCATGGTGCAAAGAATTTGAAAGAGTATTTAAATATTGCATGAAAATTGCTTTTCAAGGCTTGGGGAAAGAGCGAAAGGATTAAAAGGGCGTTGGTTAAATAAATAATGGTAAAAAATGTATTTTTGGATAAATCCCTGGCAGGTGGGTTAAATGCCGCGTGGAAAGAGAATCGTGATTGAAAAGGTGATTAAAGACCCGGTTATAGCTAGGCTCAAGTCGCTCAAGCTCTCTGAGCTGAAGAGCAAAAGAGCGTCTGTTGAGAAAGAATTGCACGAGAGCATAGCCAACATAGTGAGCACTGCCAAGGAGCTTTATGCCAAGGAAAAGCTTGAAAAGGAAAAAAGAAGGGGGCTTGGGTTGCTGACGCTTGAGGAGGCGTATGAAGAGCTGAAGAAAGGCGGCATAGACATCTCGTTCAGGGCATTCGGCGGGAGGGTGGAAAGGCGCTCCATCTACTCTGAAAAAATCGGGAGCAAGAGGCTCATCCCGCTTCCAGTAATACAAGACTGGATTGCTCTTTCGAAAGAGTATTATACGGTGAAGCAGGCATATAATGAGCTCAAAAAATATGAGGACATCAACCTAAGGGCATTTATAGGCAGGATTGAAAAAAATTCTATTCCTTCTCTTAAAATTGGGACGCAGAGGTGGGTCCCAAAAAGCGCAATTGAGGGCTTGACCCATATTTGCAAAAATTATTACGACGTAGGCGAAGCGGTTGCTGAAATGACAAAGCGGGGAATCAAGATAAAGAGAAATGCTTTTGAAAGAAGGCTGGACAGGAACAGAATCCCGCATGAGAAAATAGGAGGAAGGCGGGTAATTGCAAAAGAAGTGCTTGAGGAGCTCATAGAAAAGGAGCTCGCCCTTTCAAAAGCAAAAATATAATGGGCAGTTAGCCCCCTATTTTTTTCAAGTCAAGCCCAGAGCCTTGGAGCATCTTTTCTATCCGCTTTCGCATCCCTCGGTTCTTTTTAACTTGGTTGAACAGGTTGTTGACCCTTTCAAATTGTGCAAGCAGCTCTCGTACCTCTGCCTCGGATGTGCCAGAGCCCCTTGCCACCCTCTCTATCCTTGATTTCTGCTTGCGAAAAAGGGAGGCGTCCTCGCGCTCTTGCGGAGTCATTGAGTTTATTATGCTTTCAAATTTCTTGAGCTTCTCCTCGCTTGTCCTTACCACTTCTTGTGGCATGTCAGCTGCGCCGAGCATTGAAAAAACTGAGGAGAGCGGGCCGAGCTTTTTTGCCGCCTTAAGCTGCTCATAAAAAACCCTCAAGGTAAGCTTTTCCTCGGCTGTTTCAGGCAGCTTTTCCTCTTCTGCTATCTTCTTTACTTTTTCAATCAATGTGCCAATGTCTGGAAACCCAAGCAGCCTGCCAACAAACTTTTGCGAGTCAAATGGCTCAAGCGCGTCCATCTTTTCTCCAGTGCCAATGAATGCCACCTTTGCCTTTGAGGCTGCAACTGCAGAGAGCGCGCCGCCTCCCTTCCCGCTTCCGTCCATCTTCGTTATTATTACTCCTGAAAGCCCAACTGCCTGGTGGAACTGCTCTGCTTGCTTTCCAGCAATCTGCCCGATGTCTGCTGAAATGACAAGGAACTTTTCGTCTGGGAGAAATTCTTTGTTGATCTCTTTTAGCTGCTCTACAAGAGGCTCTTCAAATGCGCTCCTGCCAGAAGAATCGCAAATTATTATGTCTTCTTTCCAGCGCCTGCTCGCCTCTGCGATGATTCTTTTCACGTCCCTTTCCCCTTTTATCCCGTAAAAGGCCGCCCCTGACTGCCGTGCCACCTGCTCTAGCTGCTCATAGGCAGCTGGCCTGTCAACATCGCAGGAAACCATCGCAACTGAAAGGCCGCGAGATTTGTAAAAGTGGGCAAGCTTGCCTGCGGTTGTGGTCTTGCCGCTTCCATACAGCCCAAGGAGAAGAATTTTGTGGGGCTTTAGCGAGGGCTCGTATTTTTCGCCCATCAGCAAGGAAAGCTCTTCATAGACCACTTTTACGACATGCTCGCGCAACGACAGGCCTTTTGCAAGCTTGGAGTCAAGAGCACGGCTTTCAATCTTTTTTGTCAGTTCAAAGACAAGCTTGACATTCACATCTGAGGAAATCAGGACGCGCTGGAGCTCGCGGCACAGCGATTTTACTGCCTTTTCATCAGCAATCGGCGCTCCTGTGAATTTTGCCAGTGCTGCCCTAAGGCTCCTTCCCAAGTCCATGGCTAACCAACCGACGCAAGAAGATGAACAAAAGAATATTAATGTGCAGCGGTTGGGCGCCAGCCGCCATTGGCCCGACGGAGATATCTTTATAAATTATGCCGACGAAGAGAACGACGGGAAGGTGAATGGCCCGACCGCATGACTATTTTGGAGGTGTATAGATGGGACAGAAGATTGGAAATGAAAAAATAAAGCGCGAAGACGGCTACCTATACTACATCGGAAAGGACGGGTATGTATGGGCAGCCCCAATGAAGCACAACAAGGGCGGCCGAAAGAAAAGAGTAGGCACTGAGAAGATTGAAAAGCAGGATGGCTACATGTATTACGTCGGAAAGGACGGATATGTGTGGAAGTCCAAGATGAAGAATGCTTGAATGCCTGGATTTTTCCTGAAAATTTCGGCGGGGCGCATGCCTCGCCATTTTATCTTTTTTATCCCTGCGCTTTTTCTTCTTTTGATTTGGCCCCATCTGCTGTGCGATAGAAATTAAAAGCCCAAGTGCGCTTCTTCCATCATGGGATGCAGACCATCTTATCAAGGAGGGCGGCTGGTGATGGATTGCCCAACCTGTGGGCTTGGGCTTACCACCCCGCAGTGCATCAACTCACACCTCAAGGTAACTTCGCAGCTGACTAAGCCGTGGAGCACCATGAGGTATGAAGAAGAAGTGGTGGTGGACCTTGACGAGGAAAAAACTGCAATGATAGTTGAATATGATGCGCTTATCCGCCAGGTTGAAAACATCATGCTCAACCCAAAAACATACGGCAGGCCTGAAGACGAAAGATACACGCAAAGAAGGAAGCTGCTGAAAGACTTCTACGAATATATGTTCATGAACCCCCTTGTTGCTGCGCAAGTGCTGAAAGACTATAGCGAGCCATACCCTGAAAAGGCGGTTTTTGTAGAGGGATACCGCAATTTTCAAGCCTGGATAAACGGAATACGCGAAGCCTACGTAAAATCTTCTTTGTACCTTCTGTGCCAAAAAACAGGAGACTTGCGCTCTGCATTTCTTGCCCTGATGGGGCTCAAGTCGCTTCTTTTTGTCCAGAATTTCATGCTCTCCCTCCCAAAGGACGCCATCCCCATAAGCGCCAGCGCTGGCGGCGAATATGAGCTGGATTATGGGATGAAAGTAAAAATATATGAGCTGCCTGGCGGCGAAGCCCACCTTTACACGATTGAAAACCCAGTGATTGAAAACCTGCCAAGGGAGCTGCAAGAAATGATGAAAAACGCCATACAGGAAGGGCTGAGGGAAATCCACCAGGTCTTAGACTACGGCACGGTCTTTGATGACAGGAGCAGGGAGTATACGCAACAATTTATTGACAAGGCAACGCTTGAAAAAATACCGATTACCCAAGAGCAGGCAATTGCGATGGGAAGGGAGGCTGCTGCATGGGTGGTTGGGCTTGGCGCCCCGATAGAAAACATTGCGCTGGACCGGGAAAATATCACAGACATCTACATAGACAGTGAGAACACTCCGATATACATAGAGCATGCAAAGTTTGGGTTGTGCCATACCCTGTGGCGCTACAACCATGAAATGCTGGAAAACATGTTCAAAAACATCATTGCCGCTGGAAAAGGAAGCAAGCGCTTTGACCATGCCTCGCCCATTGTTGATGTTGTGCTTACGCGGCTGGCGATGAGGTGCCACCTCCAGCGCCCGCCTGCCACCTTTGGCGAGCTTCAGGCTGCGCTGAGGATAATGAGGGACCGCCCATTTACCTACCCGATGTATATAAACATGCATACTGTAAGCCCGTTCTTTGCAGGCTACGACGACGTGATGGTGCAGCTTGGATGCTCTGAGGCAGTGCTTGGGCTGAAAGGCGTTGGGAAAACCGCATTTACTTCGACAAAGATTGCAGCCATTGGCACCAAGCGGAGGATATTGCCGATTCAAGACATTGAAGAAATCCCGACCAAGGCATATAGAAAAAGGGGCTTTCACATAGGGGCTGTCCAGGTCCAGTCGTCTGACAGGGAAGAAATCGGGGGCGGAAGCGAGCTGGACTTGGTTTCCATGACAAATGCCGCCCTGCGCATGGGAGATGCCTGCGTCATAATAAATGAAATTCGTTCCAGGCTGGCAGTGCAAGGTGTAATAAACTTGCTTAATTCCCAGCCCGGCATATTCCTCCTTTACAACCTGCATGCAAGGTCGCTAAAAGACATACAAGACCGGCTGGAGCTGGTTTTCGGCCTGCCAGCTGCCTCAATGTTTTCAACAGACCGCTATTCTTTCCTTTGGAAGGTTCGCTACGGAAGGAAAACGAGGATATACCGCATGCTCGGGCAGCAATATGAAAGCGATGTAAAGGAGCATAAGTTCGTGGAGGTTTTCAGGTTTGAAAGGGGCAACAGCCCCGAGACTTCTACTTTGAAATGCTTCTTTTGCCCAATGCCTGAAGCAGAGGCAAAGTCCCTTTCAAACATAGACTTGGTAAAAACGCAAAAGAACCTCAAGCTCAGCTTTATCCCCCCTGCCCTTGAAAGGAGGGCGGCTGACAGCGGCATTGACGCCAAGCAGTATATCATGGAGGCGTTCTTCAAAGGGAAGGTTTATTCGCAAATAGTTGAGGCTGCTGAAAAATACAAGCAGCCGCTGCTTTTAGAGCTTGACTTTACGCTAAAGTGCACCACCAAGGCGAACAACATCCTGAAAAGCTGCACCAATGCCAATGGCGAAGTGGATTGGGCTGCTGTTGAAAGGGAGTGGAAAAAGGGGTTTGCATCGCTTGTTGAAAATGAGATAAGGCAGATGGCAGCTGAAGAAGAGGAGAGGGCTTCAAAAAAGAAAGAGAAGGGGGCGCAAAAATCATAGCCTCTTTGCAAACTCGCAAATGAATTCTTCCAGCCTTGAATAAGGGATGGTGGCGCCAGCTGCGATGTTGTGCCCGCCGCCTGCACCGCCTACTGCGCTGCTGCACTCAGAAACTACCTTTCCAAGGTTCAAACCCTCGCTGACAAGCTTCCTTGTGCCCCTTGTCGAAAGCTTTATGTTTCCGGACTCGTCCAGTGAAAGGGCAAGCACTGGCTTTTTTCTCTGGCCTGGGTAAAGCATGCCTGCGACTATCCCAATTATTGAGTCTGGGATTACTCCGCGGGCGTCTACCAAGATGAATTTCCCGAAGTCTTGGGCATGGCTGGCGGCAAATTCTATTCCCTCTTTGAGCCTCTTGCGATGCTCGGCGAGCAGTGCGCTTGCCTGCTGGTAAGCCCCTTCTTTTAGCAGGCAGACCTCCAGCCCTAGGTTGGCTTTGTTGTTTCTTCCACAGGCATTAAGCAAGGTTGCAAACTCAGATGCATCGCGAAGCTCGGTTCTTTTTGGCTGCTTAAGCAGGGTGAATACCTCGCCTGTCAGCCTTTTTGCAGCCTCAGGGGAAGCGCGGATTGCAAGAAGCTCGGCAAGCGCAGAAACCAGCCTTTTTTTCTCTTCAACTGCAAGGTCAGAGTATGTGCGCCAGTGCGGGCCTTCTTTTAGAGGGATTTCAAGGCTTGCAAGGAAATCTATGCATGCTTCTTCTTGGCCGCTGAGCCCTGGAAGGAACGGCTCGTCGGCATACAAAAGAAACTGCACGAGAGGGCGGCTGTGCCTGCCAAACAAAAGCAGGTCTTTTGAAACTGCCACCTCTCCTCTTTCCACTGCCTCGTCAAGCATTGCCCGGTTTAGGCTGCAAAATGGCTGCTGGATGTCTCCGACTGCGCCAACGACCCCCAAGTCAGCATGCACTCCGAAAACAAAATAGGCGCAGCCTGCTGCTGAAATCTCACTCCCCCCATCAAAGCCAAAGTGGTGGGGGTTGGCTTGCAGGTGGGAGGTGGTTGCGGGCTGGTGGTGGTCAATAATTACAACTTCGCCTTTAAGCTCATCTACAATGGAAGTGCCACTTCCAAGGTCCGCAAAGATGATTTCTTTTTCACCTTTCAGGGAAGAAATAAGGCTTTGGTCCACCTTCCTTACATCTTTTGCCAAGTAGCGCTTGCCCTCACTTTCAAGCCAGGATGCAACTATTGCGCCTGCAGCAATGCCATCGCAATCATAGTGATGGATTACCAACGGCTGTGCCATTCTTTTGGCAGCTTCCCTCGCTTCTGCACAGCGCTCAAGAAATTTTTCGCGGTTTCCCATAGCAGCGCCAACTGAATGATGGCTGGCTTGTGCTTATAAATGCCAAAGATAAAAAAATGGGCATGGAAGTTGAGCGCGCGCCAGATGTTGAAGCGCTGGTTTCGGACATCGTAGGCGTCCTTTTCCAGGAGCACATAAATGAGTTTAGGATAATCTGCATGCGCTCAAAAAACGCCACTGCCAATGCCTATGCGAGAATTTGGAACCTGCCGAAAATCTGGCAAAAGGCGCTGGATGTCAAGGCATTTTACATAATTGAAGTCCTGTCGCAGCACTATGACTTGCTGCCTCGCGAAAAAAAAGAAAAGGTGCTCATCCATGAGCTTTTGCACATCCCCAAGACTTTTTCAGGGGCCCTTCGGCCGCACAGGGGGAAAGTGAAAATAAATGAGCGCACTGTGGACGAGCTACACAGGATTTATAAGGAAAAAAAGAGGGGCAAAAAGGACAGCCTAAGCGGGCTTGAAATTGCTGAAGAGTCATTTTAGCGTGGTTGTTGTGAAGGTAGGCATAATTGGGCTTGGAAACATAGGCAGCTTCCTTGCAAAAAGGCTGCAAAAAGAGGTGCTTTGGGCAGTGGACAATGACGCCAGAGCAAAAAAAAGGGCACAGGCCCTTGGGCTTGGGCGAAAATTCTCCTTCACCCTGCCAAAAAAATGCGGGGGAGCTGACTTGGTGGTTGAGTGCGCTTCGCAAGAGGCAGTGCCCCTTTTGCTAAAATGCCTGCCATACTGCGACGTGATGGTAATGTCGGTTGGCGCGCTTGCCGATAGGCTGCTTTGCCGCAGGCTCGTCCGCACTGCCAAAAAATACAAGCGGCGCATATTCATTCCCTCAGGGGCAATAGGCGGCCTGGATGCCATCTCCTCTTTGCAGGGGGAGCTAAAGGAGGTCTTGCTGGAAACGACCAAGCCGCCCGCCTCGCTTGGCAGGAGCGACGCCCAGCGGGTGGTTGTTTTTGAAGGAAATGCTATGGAGGCGTGCCAAAAATACCCTCAGAATATAAATGTCTCTGCCACCCTCGCGCTTGCAGGGCTTGGGTTTGAAAAGACAAAGGTCAGGATAATCAGCGACCCCGAAGCAACAAAAAACAGGCACCGCATTGTCGCACTCTCTTCGCAAAGCAGGATAGTGGTTGAGCTTGAAAATGAGCCTATGCCCGGCAACCCAAAGACCTCTGCCCTGGCCGCCCTGTCTGCGCTTAAAAGGATAAGGAAAACGGCGGAGGCCATGCAAATTGGATGAGGTGAGTGGTTGATAATTGGCGCGATGAACAGCCCAAAAAAGGAGCTTGCAGCTGAAATTGAGCTCTTTGGGGAAATGAACTTTGATTTTGTAGAGATAACCATTGAGGCGCCAGGGGCGACGCCAGAAAAGATAGGCGAAAAGAAGAAGGCGATTTTAGATGCCCTCCACTCATACAATTTTGGCGTGCTTGCGCACCTCCCATGGTATTTTTCAGTGGCACACCCGTATGCAAGAATACAGAAGGCAATTCTTGAAGAATCCGTGCGTGCCTTTGATGCTGCGGTGCTGCTGGGCGCAAAAAAAGCCACTGTCCATACTGAGTTTTTGCCAGCAGGGCTGCAAGACCGGGCTGTTCATGTTGCAAAGACCATTGAAACTGTAAAGAGCTTGCAAAAAGAAGCAAGCAACAGGGGGATTGAGCTTTTAGTTGAGAATTACCTTGCCTCTTCCTTTTCAATAAAGGAATTCAAGCTGCTTTTTTCAGAAGTTGATGCCAAAATGACATTGGACGTGGGGCACGCTGAAGCCAAAGATGGTGAGGGGGTTGGCAGCTTCATCTCGGCTTTCAAAGGAAAGGTTGCCCATGTCCACCTGCATGACAACGACAAAAAAGGCGACTTGCACCTCCCACTTGGGGCTGGGAAAATAGACCTGCCACGCTGCATAAAGGAGCTTAAGTCATTTTACAACGGAACAATTACCTTAGAGGTTCACTCCGAAGACCGAGATTACTTGCGCTTGAGCAGGGAAAAGCTAGAGGTTATGTGGTTTGGAAAGGCGCACCACCAAAAAAACAAGGAATACCAAGGAGCTGTGGGTGGTGCAGGCAGGTAGCCTGTGGCTCATTTTTTGATTTTTTTGAATATTTCTTGGGCTTCCTGGGCGTCGATTTTCATACGGTATTTTGCCATCAGTGACTTAAAGTCGTGCCCCTCTTTTTTGATGATTTCTTCTAGTGCCGCACCAGATAATTTTTCCAAGCCCAGCTTCTTTGCCGCCTCTTGGGGGGAAAGTGAGGGCTCGCGGCACATTTGGCGAAGCACCTCTGCCATTGCGGCTTTTGAAAATGCCCCGCCCTGGCAAGCGCGGAATGCCAAAATAATGCGCGGCTCGTCAAGAGAAGCAATGTTCTCGCCCTCCCGCTTTAGGCTTTGAAGGGTGTTGGTCAGTGTTGATGCTGCAAATTTTGGCTCAACACCAAGCTTTATTGCCTCTGTAAAAACAGAAAGCTCGCTAGTAGTGGCAGAGAGCTGAAAGGTGCTGTTGTGCGAAACAAGCCCCCTTACAGAGGAAAGCTGGGCTGCCAGCTCATCGTTTAAAAGAGAAAGCAACCTTTCCTGCTCTTCTTCCATTCTTTGCGCTTTTTTTGCTATTCTTGCTGCCTCTTCGAGCATTTTCAGGGTTATTGGAACTGGGGGCAGGTCGGTCTCAGGGTACATCCTTGCCTTGCCTGGCAGGGGGCGAAGATAAGTGGAAGTGCCATCAGGGTTTGCTCTTCGGGTTTCGCCAGGAAGTGAAGGGCTGTTGATCCTGTCAGCAACCTTAAACAAGGCAGCCTGCGCTTTTTTTGCCTCTCCTGCTGCCAAGACAAATGCGTCTTTTTGCCCTATAGAAAGTGCCACCTTTAACTCTGCCAGCTCGTCTTCTGAGAAGCCGTATTTCGCCAAGTCTTCATCAGAGTGAAAAATGCCGCTTACGCCCATTGAGCGTGCATAATCTGAAAGTTCGGTTCCAAAGCGCCTGTTTGGTGAGATTTCCTTCCCAAGCAGCCCTGCCAAGGAAGGCAGTGGAAGGGCAAGAACCTTGTTTTTGTTTTTAATTGCCTTTGCAAGGACTTGGCAGGCAGTGCTTTGGAAGATTTCGGTTAGGTCAAAGATGGCAGGCTCTATTTTTCGCCCTTCAAGCCTGGCAGAAATCTCAGAGGCTATTTCAAGGAGGGCCTGCTGCCTGCGAGCCTCTGTCTCAATTGTCTTTGCAATCATGCTGAGGTCTTGGACGCCTTTTATTTCAACTCTCGCTCCGCCTGGGATAGAGACATTTAGGTCTTGGCGGATGCTTCCAAGCCCCCTTTGGACTACTCCTGTCTTTCGCAGCAGCTGGCCTATGGCAAGGGCTGCCTCCTGGGCTTCCTTGCCCGACTTTAAGTCAGGGGCGGTGGCTATTTCCACCAGAGGAATGCCAAGGCGGGAGAGGTCGTATGAGGCTGAGTTCTCCTTTGCTTCCAAGATGGCACAGCTTTCTTCTTCTATGCATATTGTTTGTATCGCAAGCTTGCCTGAGGGCGTTTGCACCTCTCCGCCTAACCCAAGCAGCGCGGTGCGCTGAAATCCACTGGTGTTGCTGCCATCTATTACATTCTTGCGCATTATATGCAGCCGGTCAACGGGCCTTGCATGTAGAAGATGGCAGATTGCAAGCGCTGCAGTCAAGGCATTTTCATCAATTGCATGCGGTGGCTCTTCATCGCCTTCAACCAAGCAGACCAGCCTTGCGGGCGAAGAATACCTAAAAGTCCTGCCGCGAATCGCCTCCGCTCCCGAGGCAGCGTCCACCTCCCCGAGCTCGGATTTGACAACATGCAGCCTGCGGGTGAAAGATACCTGCTGCCCTGCTGCTTCCTCGCTTGAGTCAGACTTGCAGCGGCAGAAGAGCTTCCCAGATGCAAGCCGCTGGTGTATTTCAAGCCCGCACTTCATACGCTCCCCTTTGCTAATAGGAGGAAAATTCCGTCCGCTCGGTTATTTCCCCTGCGATGTTTTTTTCCATGAGCTCCTTTATTTTCCCCATCTTTTTCTCTCGCCCAAGAACCCACATCAGCTTGACATAGGCTGTTTCAGGTGTCATGTCGCACATGTGCCCGATTACCCCTGCTTCGCGAAGCACTCTTTGGTTGGTGTATACATTGAGGTTTATCCTTCCATACATTGCCTGAGAGGAAAGGACAACTGGGATGCCGCTTGCAATTAGCTCCTTTATTTGCAAAAGCAGCGAATAGGAATTCTTCTCGCCAGAGAGGTTTACCGGGACGTGCCCAAGCCCGAAGCCAACCAAAACTACGCCGTCATAATCAAAGAGTTGCTTGAAGGCTTCTGGCCTGAGCCCTGGGTAGATGTATTGCATGGCAACTTTAGTGTTTAGCTTGGTGTCAACTGTTAGCTTGGAATTTGGGCTGCGGGCTGGGCAGCGCTCAGAAACCTTCTCTATTTTTTCAAGAAATGGCCATACCCTTGCTGCTGGGAGCGAAGAGATTGAGCGAAAGGCGTCCCTGCGGCTGGTGTGCATTTTCCTGACCTTTGCCCCAAAATGCAGCAGGCAGGTCTCGTCATCGGTGTTTTCATGCATGCAGACAAAAACTCCTGATAGGTCGGAGTTTGCAGCAAGAAAAGAAGAAAGAAGGTTGGCTTCTGCATCTGATGAGCCCCTGTCAGAGCTTCGCTGGCTGCCTGTGAATATTACTGGGCAGGGAAGGTTTTGAAGCATGAATGAAAGGGCTGCAGATGTATAATGCATGGTGTCAGTGCCGTGCGCAAGCACCACTCCATAGGCGCCATCCTTTATCTCGCCTGCCACTGCTTCGGCTATCCTTACCCAATGCCATGGCGACATGTCCTCAGAGGCAATGGAAAAAAGCATGCGCGCCCGGATAGAATACTTTGAAAGGGCGGGCAGGCCTTCTATTAACTCCCTTGGGCTGACTGCAGGATGCACTGCCCCTGTGCGGTAGTCTATCTTGTTTACAATCGTCCCGCCGCAGCTGATGAATGAAGTAAAGGGAGATGACGGAGCAGGCGTTGTTGATTGCTCCTTCTTTGCTGTGAGCCGTGCTTCGCCCTTTTTGAGCACCTCAATTTTTGTTATCTTGCCTTTTTGTATGCCGATGTTGTAGCCTGAATCAAGCTTAATGGTGATGAATGAGTCGTCCTTCAAAGAAGGGGGAAGAAGAATGCCTCTGAATTCTCTCCCTTCACAGATGGCAAGGACTTCGTCTCCTGGCTCGGGCGTGGGCCCTTTTTTGGATTTTTTTGGTGGCACGGGCATATATCAGGGATTGAACATTTAAAGGATTTGCAATGATATGCAACAGCATGGGCATTGAAGAAAAGCTCAGGGCTTTGGAAGAGGAGCTTGCGCGCACGCAGAAAAACAAGGCGACAGAGTACCATATTGGGATATTGAAGGCGAAGATAGCTGCGCTAAAAAGAGAGCTTCTTGCCCCGAAAAAAAGCGGAGTGCGAAGCGGAGGCTTTGACGTAAAAAAGAGCGGGGATGCCACTGTTGTCTTTGTTGGGCTGCCGTCTGTTGGAAAGTCCACCCTGCTCAACTCCCTCACTCAATCCAAGTCAAAGGTGGCGCCATATGCCTTCACCACCTTGAACTGTGTGCCAGGCGTGATGGAGTATAAGGGTGCAAAAATACAGCTTTTGGACCTGCCTGGGATAATCATTGGCGCAAGCGAAGGGCGAGGCAGGGGGCGGGAGGTGCTGGCAGTAGCGCGAAGCGCAGACCTGATACTTATCCTGCTGGATGTTTTCCAGCCGCACATCCTTCAAAAAATAAAAGAGGAGCTTTGGGGCGCCGGCATAAGGCTGGATGAGGAGCCCCCAAAAATTTACATCACAAAAAGGCTTCGCGGCGGCGTGGAAATAAATTCCACTGTCAAGCTCACTAAGCTGAATGAAAAGATGATAACCGGCGTGCTTGCGGAGTATGGAATGCACAATGCAGTCGTAGTTTTCAGGCAGGACGCAACTGTTGACCAGCTCATTGATGTGCTTGCAGGCAATCGCAAATACGTTCCTTCGCTAGTGGCGCTCAATAAGGTAGATATGGTAAGCGAGGATTACCTGCGCGAAATTCCTTTTGAGTTTTTGCCCATTTCGGCTGAAAAGGGGCAGGGAATAGACCGCTTAAAGGAAGCCATTTACCAGCGCTTGTCCCTCATCCGCGTCTATACCAAGCCGAGGATGGGCGAGGCTGACCTTGGCGAGCCTCTTATGTTGAAGGCAGGCTCTACTATAGAAGATGCTTGCAACCGCCTGCACAGGGATTTGGTCAAGGAATTCAAATATGCGGTAGTTTGGGGAAAATCTGCTAAGTTCCCTGGGCAAAAGGTCGGCTTGCAGCATGTCTTGGAAGACGGCGACATATTCAGCGTGGTAAAAAAGTAAGGCGCTCATTTCTTTTGAAGCTTCTTGACCCAGAAAGGAAGCGGGCTTTTGGTGGTAAAGTCAATGATTTTTATCTCGTCTTTTTTTTGCTTGGCGAATACGATAGGCTTTCCGTCTATGCCGCTCAAGGTAAATGTGGTTTGCCCATCTTCATTTATGCCGATGGTCATTCGCTGCTTCTTTCCATGCAGCTCAAACTCAAAGCTGTAATTTTCGCCATCTGCAGTAATCCTTATTTCATTTATTTTGTCCCATGGGATTTCGCTTGGGGAGGGAAACTTTTCTGAGCCCATCTAACCACTAATGCATAAGTAATTGTTGTGGTGTCTTCTTCTCCTCTTTTTCTGGAAGCGTATTGTGAAACATCTTATAAGTTAAATAAAGATTTTCGAGCACCTCTTTGAAATGTGGGTTTTGAGGAGTAATTATTTTGACTTCTGGGTTTGCCATAAAACCACTTCACATGATTTTTTCATATGTTATTTCACTCTCCCTTTCTTGCCCTTTTGGAAGGGAGATTGTCAGTATCTCTTTGAGGCGGCTGCCCTTGGTAAGCGATGCCTCAATAAAATCCCCTCCTACACGAAGGGTGAGGAACTCCTTGCCCGCGCTTGTTTCAACCATGATGGTGTAAACCTCTGCAAGCATCTCATTGTCCTTTGAGATGCCCCGCCCCACCTTTACAGATATATTATGTTGGTCTGGGTTTTTATATATGTCTGCCACCAGTGTGAGCATCCGGCTTTGCTCATTCTTCAAAACTGCGTTAACCTTTGGGTTTGAGATGAAAAGGCTTTGGAAGATGTCTGCTGCCTCGCTGGTGGTTTTTCGGCTGAAGTCCACGATTGTTTGGAATACTTTCCACTCCCCTTGTGCGCCTGCGGGCGCCTCGGCTTTCTGCGCCATAATGAATCTTCTGCCTGCTTTTATTTAAAATAGGGGCCGCGGGCTATATCGCCCCTATTTCTTTGCCGGCAATTACTGCTGCCACGAGCAACGAAACAATGTTTAGGACCTTTACCATTGGGTTTAACGCGGGGCCGGAGGTGTCTTTCAGTGGGTCTCCCACTGTGTCGCCAACCACTGCTGCCTTGTGGGCATCAGAGCCCTTGCCCCCAAATGCCCCAGACTCAATGTATTTCTTTGCGTTGTCCCATGCAGCTCCTGCATTCGCCTGGAACACTGCCAATAGTTGGGCAGATACTATGGCGCCTGCAAGAAAACCACCCAGCGCCTCTAGCCCGAGCCCAAAGCCAATTGCAACCGGCACGGCAACCACCATCACCCCTGGAAGAATGAGAGAGCTTATGGCTGCTTTTGTCGAGATGTCAACACATGATGCATAATCTGGCTTTTTGATGCCCTTCATTATCTTGTCATCTTTGAATTGGCGGCGAACTTCTTCTACGACAAGGTTTGCTGCCCTTCCGACTGCGCGCATGGTCATTGAAGAAAATATAAATGGGATGGCTGCGCCAATCAGGAGCCCTATAAAGACCAATGGGGATGCCACGTTGATCTGGCTCAGCCCGGTGCTTTCAAAGTAGGTTGAAAACAAAGCGACTGCGGCTATTGCAGCTGAGCTTATCGCAAACCCTTTAGTGACTGCTTTTGTAGTATTGCCAACTGCGTCTAGCTTGTCGAGGCGCTTTCTGCCCGCACTTGCCAAGCCAGACATTTCGCCAATCCCGCTTGCATTGTCAGAGATTGGGCCAAATGTGTCCATCGCCATTATCAGCGCAGTTGCAGAAAGCATGCCAAGCCCCACCAATGCTATGCCAAAATAGCCCAAGCCTGTGCCAAAAAAGCCAAGCAATATTGCTGCACAGACTATTAAGACGCCTGCTACTGCAGACTCCATTCCTAGCGCCAGGCCAGAAATCAGGTTTGTGCCTGCCCCGGACTTTGCAGACTCTGCTGTCTCCCGGACTGGTTTTTGCTTGGTGGAGGTGTAGTAGTCTGTAAGGTAGATGATGAGATGGGTGGCAAGCAGCCCGACAACCAAGGCAAATGCATAAGAGAGGCTGCCAAGCAAGAAATAGGAAACCAAAAGAAAGAAAGCTGCAGAGAGCAACGAGAAGTTTACAAGCCCTCTTTTCATGGCTTCAAATGGGTATTCTGACTCTTTTTTGAGGCGGGTGGTTTTGCTTGCCAAAAGCCCAATTAAAAGCGCTCCAGCAGCAACAATTAGTGGAAAGATGGCCCCTGCCAGCCCAAGAAGCACTGCGCCAAGGACCACGGCGGCAAT
Organism: Microcaldota archaeon; assembly: GCA_026413805.1. Classification (GTDB taxonomy): domain Archaea; phylum Micrarchaeota; class Micrarchaeia; order Anstonellales; family Anstonellaceae; genus UBA10161. The sequence continues at coordinate 61,018 of JAOAKE010000001.1, forward strand.
CAGCGCAACGCTGTAGGACTCAAAGACATCTGCGCCCATCCCTGCGCAGTCCCCGACGTTGTCTCCTACATTGTCCGCAATTGTTGCAGGGTTTCGTGGGTCATCTTCAGGGATTCCCTTTTCTACTTTGCCAACCAAATCTGCGCCCACGTCAGCCGCTTTTGTATAAATGCCCCCGCCAACACGCATGAACAGCGCCAATACGTTTGCACCAAAGCCAAAGCCGATCAGTGCCCGCGCCGCTTCGCTTAAGGCGTGCCCCTCACCCCCAAAGTAGAGCAGCACGCCTATAAAAACTGCAGCCACGCCAAGAAGGCCTAGCCCTGCCACCAAAGCGCCATTGACTGTGCCTGCCTGAAAGGGAATTGAAAACGCCTCTTGCATGCTCGAAAGAGACGCCCTGGCAGTCCTTGCATTGGTATTTACTGCCAACAACATGCCAAAATATCCTGCCAACCCAGAACAGGCTGCCCCTACAAGAAAGGCAGCTGCAACTGCAGGACCAAGGACAAAGTATATTATTGCAAGCAAGACAAATGAAAAGCTGATTATTGTGATGAATTGCCTTTTGAGGTAGGCTGCTGCGCCTTCTTTAATGGCTTGGGAGATTTCCTTCATCCTTTCACTGCCTTCATCTTTTTTGAAAACCTCCAAGGCAAGCTTGAGCCCATATGCTAAGCCTGCAATGGCAGCAATAATTGAAAGGTATCCCCACTCTAAAGAAGCCAGTGACATCTTCTTCCACCTCCCAAAAGAACTTACACAATGCCTATTTTGCATTTGTGCTTTAGCACTACGACTCCGATCCTTGCGCTGGCTAACTTTTTCCTAAGCGCCCTGTCGTTTGTCGCGACCAACGTCTTGTTTTTGGTGGCAAATTTAAAAATCCACTTGTCAACCTCGCCAGAACTTTTCAGTATTTTGGTTGGGATTTTCAAAGAAAGGGTTTGAATGGCGCCAAGAGCGAAACGCGCGGCGCTTGCCCGCCTACCCCCCTTACAAGAGAGGGCTTCCAGCTCCTCAACTGCTCCTGAGGGGATGATTATCTGGACTGGCCCGTCTGCAATGTGCAGCAAGCCTTCAATCAAATCCACTTTTTGTTCGTATTGAGAAAGCAAGAAATTGGTATCTAAGACTACTTTTTTCATGAGTAAAAAAGGAGGGCACTGCTTAAAAGAGATGGGCTTGAAATTGAAGCATGAGGAAGGTAAGCGTACTTCGGCTGGGCCACCGAATTGGGAGGGATAGGCGAATAACAACCCATGTTTTTTTGGCAGCGCGAGCGCTCGGGGCGAATGATGGGATTTTGTGCGGAGAGAAAGATGAAAGGTTGTTAGAGAGCATAAGGAAAGTGAGTAAGTTGTGGGGCGGGGCGTTTGTAGTGCGCTATGAAGAAAATTGGAAAAAATGCCTCATGGAAGAAAAGAGGCAGGGGAAGGTGGTTGTGCACCTTACTATGTATGGAGAACCATTTCTTGAAAGGGTTTCTTTGTTGAAGGAAAAAGAGTTGGTGGTTGTTGTAGGCGCAGGAAAGGTCCCTCCAGAGATTTACCACATTGCAGACTTTAACCTTGCAGTGACTCAGCAACCCCATTCAGAAGTGTCTGCACTTGCGCTTTTTCTTGACAGGTATTTTGAAGGGAAGGAACTTTCTTTGAATTTTGAAGGGATGATAAAAATACTGCCAAATAAGTGCGGTAAAAGTGTTGTTCGTGTAAAAAATGTATGAAGGAATAAATAGGGTGCGGCTAAAATTAAAGCGGTGAGCATGGCGACTAAAAAGGCTCTTAAAAAAAAGAAGGTTAATTCTTCTAAGAAGGTTAAGAAGAAAGTTAGGAAAAAAAGCAAGGGATATGGTGGGGGGAGGATTGGTGGTGGAAAAAGGCCTAATTTTGAAACTCAGGTAAGGCGCGCCACTTATTCTAAAACTGCACGCCTGAGTGCGCTTGCCTGCGCAAAGACGAGGCAATGGTTGATTGAGATGGGGGGAGAGAACACCATCGCCATAATCAAAGAGTTTGACATGGATATGAGTGATGAGGAGATTGCGAAAAAAACAGGAATACGCGCTTCTGATGTGAGAGTGGTGTTAAATCGGCTGCATGGTTGTGGGTTGTTTTCTTATACTCGAGTCCGAGACCGTGATAGTGGATGGTACTCGTATATTTGGAAGTTAAATGAGGAAAAGCTAAGGCAAGTGGTTGAAGGAGAAAACACTATTATGGTGGAAAAGGTTGAGGAAGAGCCTGTTGTTGAAGAAAGATATTTGGAAAAAAACATGTTAAATGAGGGGCGTGTGGTAAAAAGACCACCTGCCCTTCAAAAAGGCTTTTAAGCCAACCTATTTCTATAAACTGCCAGCGGGATAGGGTAGCTTGGAGTGCCCGCTGGGCTCATAACCCAGAGATCAGTGGTTCAAATCCACTTCCCGCTATTTTGAGGTTGATCGCTGCGCCTTTTTGGTTCTTTCCCACCCCGGGCTTCCACTATTTAAGTGTATGTTCTTTTGTTTTGATTTTATTATGTAACTATGGTTACTATAAATAAGAAAAAACAACCAATATAAGAAAAAAATCAAATAAAAAACGAGATAATTAAAATAAAGAAAAGATAAAAATTAATGGAAGTGTGGGGATACCTACCCTTCTAAGCCAACATTGGCGCTCTTTGAGACAACAACAACATCTTCTATTGACTTAACCGACTTGAACAAAACAGAGCGGTCGCGAAGCACCCTTTTTGCCTCTTCTTTTGAAACTGCGTTGAGGGGGTCCATAGTTAGCCTGATAATCTCTCCCTTTTCCAAATCAAGAAGTATTTCTTGGACTCGCCCCAAAAACTTCCCACCATCTGTGTAAATATCCATTCCATATATCTTCGAAACCTTTATTGCCATAAACATCACCCTGGTCTGCAAGCGTTTTCTTCACATCTCGAATTTAAAAACTTATCTTCAACCATCCTATTTTCTTCTTTTCAAAACAAACACAGCCAACATCTCCAATGCCTTTCTCTTTGGGTTGCTAGGCAGAGCGCGAAGTAAAGAAAGCGCCTCTTTTATTTCCCTTTCAGCAGCTTGCAATGCTCGCTTAGGAGCCCCGCTCTTTTTGATAAGGGAGAGGGCCATGTCTACCTCTTCATCCCCTTTTTTCTCTTTTTTAAGGATATTCAAAAGAAGCTGGCGGTCGTTGGGGGGCAGGGCTTTCAAGGCCTCAATGACTATTAAAGTGCGCTTGCCTTCCCTTATATCCCCACCTATTTCCTTTCCATACAGCGCCTCTTCCCCAACAATATTCAAGACATCATCAACAATCTGAAACCCCATCCCAATCTTCCTTCCAAATAAAGACAAGGCTCGGCACTGCCTTTCACTTCCACCACCTAATAATCCCCCAACTTCACAAGAAACTGCAATAAGGGCGCCGGTCTTGCCGCTAATCACCCGCCTATACGCCGCCTCATCCACATCCCAATTATTGGCTTTATACCAACCAAGTTCAATAGCCTGCCCTTCCAAAACCTCTGTAAAAGCTGAAAGGAGCAGCTCCTGGGCCTTCTCTTTCTTTGGCCCTTTTATCCTGCGCGCCTCCCTCCAAACCATCATGAACAAACCATCCCCAGCATTTAGGGCAAGTGGGATTCCATACTTTACATGAAGGCAAGGGGAGCCCCTTCGCATCTTTGAGTCATCTTCAATATCATCATGTATTAGAGTAAAGTTATGAAACATCTCAATAGCAGTTGCTGCAGCCAGAGCGTCTTCCTTCTTTCCACCAACCACTTCACAAGAAAGCAGGCAGAGAGCAGGCCTTAGGCGCTTGCCCTCAAAAGAAAAAAATTCAGAAAGAAGCCCGTAGACTTCTTTAGGTTCCTTTGGCTTGCCGAAAATCTCTTTTAACCTAGAGTCAACAGGCGCCACGGTCTTGCGCAAGATTTCATCAAGTTCAGCTTCATCCATCGTTCCACTTAGTTTTTGGGCAGTGCAATTGTTTTTATACCCTATTCCCTAAAAAATCGTCTGCGGGCCCATAGCTCAGCTTGGTAGAGCGGTGGACTCTTAATCCACGTGTCGGGGGTTCGAATGCAGCCTCAGGCTGCCGGCGCTCCCTCTGGGCCCGTTTCATTTGTTGTTTTGTTTGCTTTATCTTTGACTTGCTGGGATAAAAATTCCTCAATCAAACCCTCCTCTGCCTTGGCCACACACTCATAATAGGCGCTTGTTTTGTTGAAGCCGCAAAATCCACTGTTGCATATGCATGATAGGTTTGCATAGCACTGCAAAATAGGGCCAGTTTCAACAGGGAAGGTGCGGGTGTCGTTTTTTGGCACGCAATATTGCCTTGCATTCCCCACAACTTTACAGTCACTGTCAGCGGCGCAGTTCTTCTGATCCATTAGCCTCTTGAGGCGTTCGGCTTCAGCAGCCACCTTCTTCTGGCCTTCAATAGAAGCATTAATACACACCTGCACCAAGCTGCTGTTTTTAAGCTTCTTGCACAGTTCGTATTCACCAGTGTTCTTCACAACCGAAATATAGCAGTCATCTTTCAAAATATCTAGCTTTTCGCAAAGAACCTTGTTGTTAGTCAGCTGCGCCACAACTAAAGTGCATTGCTCATAAATCGTGGCATTAGTTATTTTTTTGCAGACTTCCCACTTTTTCCTCTCAGCGCCCAAGGCAACGTAACACTTGTCCCTCTCATATCCTTTTTGGATTTCGCATGTCTGCATAGAGACAAAGTCTTTCACAGAGCTTTGGTAATAGGCTGCAAAGGAGGAGGCACTAATGAGGCCCTCGGGCTTGGGCGGCAGTTGGGCCGCCTCGGTTTTTATTACAAAGTACTCTCTTTCATATCTCTGTGCCACGCCATTTAAGTAGTAGGTAGCAACAACCTTTGCTACCAACTTGCTTTCGCCATCAATCCAATAAGTTATCTTCCTGTTTGTTACAGACGTCACTTCTGGCGAATCAGGAGAAATGCCCGCTTCCATCAATTGCTTGACAGTAAGCTGCCTGTAGTCCAGAGAATATGATATTTTCGTAGCCTCAAAACCATTTATCTTCTCACTGCTGACCTCTTCAATAGTGATTGCCTTGTTGGTTATCAGAAAACGCATCTGGTCTTTCTGCGAAAGGTATAGCGCCCTGTCTGGGATGGCCTTTTTTATGTTGGAAAGCACTCCCTTTACATCACTGTTGTTTTCTGCCATGGCGCAGCGCCGCTCGCCGCCATAAGCAAGGCACACCACATCAGAGCTTTCATTTTCCCCGAAAAACGCCTCCAAGTTTCCAAAGTTGCTTGTCAGGTTTACCCAACTTGACGTTCCGTTTTTCCCTATTTGGTAGCGGCTTTCTACCCCATCAGAAAGTTCTCGGTATTCTAAATAATAATCTTTAAGCGCAGCCCCTGCTTCATAGGTAGAAAGAAGCAGCTGCGCAGCAGGCGTGTCAATGGCAGGAACAGGCTCTCCCCGTGCGTTCAGCTGCGAATTCTCCTTTAAAAAATAGGCGGCTCCTGCTATCAGCAAAATTACCACTACCCCCAAGAGCAACAAAACGCGGCTGTCTATGCCAAGCTGCTTTTTTTCCTTGTCCTGGTTCATTGCTCTCCCTCCAGCCAAAACGCTAAATTCTTCTGAAAAGGTTATAATCTTTCTCTATTTTGTTTGGCGCGAGCAGCACCTAATCCGCTTATCGCCCGGCAATTATTTTTATTACATCTCCATCTCCAAGCAAATGGTCTGCGCCAATCCTGGTCTTTCTTTTTACATCAATCGCCCCTATAAACTTAGCAGCAAGCTCGCTGTGCACCATCCCCGCAAGCTGGCGCGCAGTTGTTCCCTTTGGGACTAAGAACGCATCCGGCAAAATCTCCCCTTTATGGTTAGAGAGCCTATGTTCATCCTCAACAGGGTAAACTACAATTGCCCCCATTTTCTTGTACACTGCCCAGTCTATTATCTCCTGCACCCCGCTGCTTTTGTGGGCTTTGAGGAACGCATCTATCTGTGATAGGGCCTCCTTTTGTTTTTCATCAGGCGTTCCCACTAGCTTAAAAGAGCCCTGCCCCGGGGCATACTCGATCAATCCATGCTCTGCCGCCTTTCGCAGGGCAAGCTCTATCGCTGCGCTGCAGGCAAATACATTTTCAAGCCCTCTTTGCCTTGCCTTTTCAAATTCTTCTTTTGCGCCGGGCAGGTCCACTTTGTTGAAAGCGACGGCTATAGGAAATCGCATCTCCACCAGCTTCTGGGCTATTCGTTTCATTCCATCATCATCAGGCATGGTGCCATCGCCTACCTCCAGCCCACAAGAAGCAGCAGCCTGCAAAAGCATTCCCTCGCTTATCCTCAGGCCAGAAAGCGAAAGGGCGGCTTCCTTCAATGCCAAGTGCCGCCCTCCGCCCTTCCTTTTCATTATTTCAAAGACCCACATCGCTATTTCTTCTTTTAAAAAAGCAACCTCGTCCATTGGGGAGCAGCCTTGGCACGGGTTGCCATGCAAGTCAGTTTTTCCGCTGCCATCCACAACTTGGATAAATACGTCGGCTTCACGCAGCGAATCTAGAAAGCGGTTGCCAAGCCCCCTCCCCTTATGGGCTTCTGGCACAAGCCCAGGCGTGTCAATTATGCCGACTGGCACGAGGCGAACGCCATCAACGCATTTTGAATTTTTGGGGTTGCAGGCTTTCAGTCCAAGCTCCACGTGTGGGCATTGCGCCCTAACATAAGTCACTCCTCTGCTTGCGGTAGTAGTGGTAAAGGGATAGTTTGCTATTGCAGCATCAACCATAGTAACCGCTGCAAAAAAAGTGCTCTTTCCTTTGTTAGGGGCGCCAACCACTCCAAGAAGCATGCTTTAGACAAGGAAGCCATCACTATTAAAGCTTAACACAGAATTATCACTACATGCTCTTCTCATCTGAAAAGCCGCAAAGACTCTCAGAAATAGCAGGCAACCAACCTGCCATGTCTGAGATAAAAAAATGGGCCGATGCTTGGGAAAAGGGAGGCGCACAAAAACCCCTTTTGATATTTGGCCCTCCAGGGACAGGAAAAACCTCCATAGCATACGCACTCGCATCCGAATATGGATGGGGAATTTTTGAGTTCAATGCCTCTGATTTGCGCGATGAGGCAGCAGCTGAGCGGTTTCTTGCAAATGCTTCCCTTTCAGGCAGCCTTTTTGGGAAAAGGAAGCTCATATTAATTGATGATGTAGACTCGCTTTCCCCCCAAGAAGACAAAGGAGGGCTAGCCGCAATCTCAAAAATAATTACTTCCTCCAAGCAGCCCACAATACTAACTGCTATTGACTATTACGACAAAAAGCTCCAAGGCATAAGGGGCAGCTGCACTCCTGTAAAGCTGCAAAGAGTCTATTTGCCGACCATCCTCTCGCTCCTTAAAAAAATTGCAGCTAAACATAAAGTAGAAGTGAGCGAGAAAGACCTAGCAGCAGTGGCCTCTGCTTCTGGCGGCGATGTTCGCGCAGCCCTCAATGACTTGCAGGCCCGCAACCTGAGTGCAAGGCGGGACTCCCAAAAAAACATATTTGAAGTAGTTCGCGCCATCTTCAAGTCCAGCGCATATTCAGAGGCGCGCAGGGCAGCTTTTGATTCTGAAACCGAGCACGATACCCTCAAGCTCTGGATAGCAGAGAACATACCTGTAGAATATGAAAAGCCATTTGACATAGCAGAGGCATACAATTCCCTTTCGCGCGCAGATGTGTTCGACGGCAGGATACTAAAAAGGCAGTACTGGGGCTTTCTGCGCTACTCCTCTGACCACATCTCAGCAGGAGTGGCGGTTGCAAAAAGCTCTCGTTATAGCAAGTTTTCCACTTATGCTTACCCGAACTATATCAAAGAGATGGGAGCAACCAAGTCCTCGCGCCAGCTGCGAAAGGCAATCTTGCGAAAAATCGCGCTTGCCTGCCACTGCTCAATGAGGCAAGCTGAAGCATACCTTTTCTTGCTTAACCTCCTTTCCTCAAAGGACGCACAAGGAACTGCAAAGTTTTTTGGATTTAACGAAGACGAGCTTCAATTCCTTGCATCCCTGCCTTCAAATGCTGCTGCCAGCAGGGGAGCAGGCAGGCAAAAAAGCGGAGGCTGAATATGAAGCGGTTTCACCCGTCCCCGAAGAAAAAATGGGTGCAGGCGGCATGCATCCTCCTTTTTTTTGCTATCGTGATTTTTGCCCTTCCCATCCCGATGGATGCCACGCTGTCCTACACATCTTTCTTTTTTTTGGCGCTTGTTGTCCTCGCATCCGCCATGCTTGAGACAGCGCGCATGCTGCTTATCACCTACACCATGTCAGATGACGCAATAACAATGGAGAAGACATTTTTGTCCTCATTCAAGCACACCATCCCATTCAAAAGCATAGACAACATATTTACAAAAGCATCTGCGGTTGACAGGCTCTTGTCGCTGGCAGACGTCTATATAGACACGCCCGGGGGCTTTGGCTTTGAGATGGTGATGCATGACATCCCGCAAGAGGTGGCAGATGAGCTTCTTGCGGCAGTGAAAAAGGTAAAAGGTAGTGGTTAGATGCTTGTTGAATCTAAGAAGAAAAAAGGGTTTTTTGAGGAAACGAACAATGAGCTTGCCTCTCTTTTTGCCGAGGCTGGCGCAGGGTTTTCGTTCCAAAAGCAGTTCCTTTTCCACCCACTGGAAGCCGCCTATTTTGTTAAAATCGGAAAGGCAGCTTTCAAGGATTTCAAGACTTTTGAAAGCTTCCTGTCGCGCTGGAGGCAGAAAGACCCGTCATTTCCCTTTGCATTTTCAGTCTATTTTGCCATCCGCCAGACAGGAAGGCTCATCTATCCATACATGAAAAAAACGAACTTCTTTCGCGTCTATTCCCCCGGAGTTGGCAGGCAGGATTCCCGTCCTTCCCAACTGGTTTGCCTCTTGCCAGGGAAGTTTCCATCGCAAAAAACACTTGAGAACGAGGTAAGAGTTGCACACCTTGCAAGGCTGGATTTGATAGTTGCATGCGGAACCCCGCAAAACATAAGGTTTTACAAAATCTCCAGCTTCAATTTCTAGCTTCCGCGCCCCATCTACAAATAGTGTTTTATTACTCCTTACAGTTTTTTTCGCATGCAGCATTGCCTTTCATGTGGCGCAACTATTGACGAGTTTGATTCAGCTTACTATGCCCGCACAATGCTTTGCATCCCATGCTGGACAAGAAAGGCTTCAGAGCTCGCAAAATCCCCCTGCCCTCGCTGTGGGGTGCTTGTGCGAAAGGAGGAGGCAAGGCTAAGGGAAGGAAGGTATTACTGCGGGCACTGCTTTTTTGAGCTTGAAAGGCTGGAAAAAATCCCACAAAAGCCATTATGCACCCTTTGCAGGAATGCAATTGAGGACTGGCAGGGCAGCATAAGGTCTCCGGCCGGGCAATTCTTCCACAAATCATGCCTTGAGGACATCAAGAAAGGGCGGCATGCTGCCCGCTGCATTAGGTGTGGCAGGCAGACAGACATCTATTCAGTTTCGCCTGATGGATTGATTACCTGCTTTGAGTGCGCAAAAAAAGGAGAGGGCACACAGAAAGCCGCCTCGCTTTTGGTAAGCATATTCAATCGCGTGATGCCTCGCTGACGTTTTCAGCCCAACCCAAATCAAATACTTAATAAACTTCCTCCCAAAATAATAATATGGTCGCCAAGCTTCTGGCCAGCCAGAACTCTTCCTATCTTTTTCCAGCTGGCATTGAGCTTAAGAACTTCCCAGACAAGGAAAGCCATGTTTTGGTAAAAGACCTTGAGTCATTGCGCGGGCAAGACGTGCAGGTTCTCCATCGCTGCTACCCCAAGCAAGACAGCAGCCTTGTCCAGCTCTTTTTAATTGGCAGGACGGTTGCCAAAGTGGCAAATCGCATGGAAGCAATTATCCCCTACTTACCATATGCCCGGCAGGACAAGATCTGGAAGCCCGGCGAGGCGCTTTCTGCCGAAGCGGTCTGCGAAATGATAAAGGCAGCAGGGTTTTCATCAATAGCCACCTTTGACTGCCACTTCATAAAGAAGCCTGGCGAAACAACTTACGGCGGAATCCGAATACGCAACTTCTCACTTTCAAGCGCCCTCGTCTCTTACTTTAAGGCAAAAAAGCCAGACGCGATATTCATCTCCCCTGATGAAGGGGCAAAATACTTGGTAAGCGAAAGCGGCGGGGCGTCAATGGTCAAAAAGAGGGGCGACTATGCAAACCATAAAAAGAGGGCAGTCCGCCAGGTCGAGTCCCTTGAGCTGAATGGCGGGCTCGATGTTCGCGGCAAAGACGTAATCATACTTGACGACATGATTGCAGGCGGGGGCACCATGATTCGCGCAGTTCGCGCAGTAATTTCGCTTGGCGCGCGTTCAGTTTGCTGTGGCTGCACACACGGGCTGTTTTTAGGGGACTCTTACACAAAGCTTCAAGATGCCGGCGCCGAAGAAATAGTCTCTTCAAACACAATTGCCTCCGAGGCTTCAAAGATAGACATATTGCCCGAGATAAAAAACAAAATACTGGGCACTTTCTAAATTTACCTTTGCGCTTATGTGTGGCTTGCTGTCTGCCCAAAAGGTGCTTTCTGGGGAGGTTGCAGCCAGGACCTTTTTTGTCCGCCCGCCAGAGCCCGTCCCTCAACTGTTGGTCTCAAGCCCAGCAGAATCGATATACATCGGAAAGACCAAGCTGTTAAAAGTACCTTTCTTTTGGAACCCAGCCAAGCTAATCAACCCTCATCTGTGCATTGTGGGCATTACAGGCTCTGGCAAATCCTATTTTGTAAAGGCATTCACTACCCGCGCACGCCTTGTTTTCAATGCCAATATCCTCATACTGGACTGGGCGGGCGAATATGTGGAGTGGGTGCGGCTCGCAGGCGGCAAGGTAATTTCATTTGGCGAGAACGGAATCAACCTGCTAGACCCCGGCCAAGCCACCCCGGAGATTCGCATGCGGCAGGTAATCTCTGCATTGGAGATGCTTACCGACTTGGCAAGCTTTCCTTCGCAGCGCTCCCTTACTGAAGAAGCTATAGAAAAGGCGTACTTGCAGAGGGGCCTTTCCTTGAACAAAGCAGGTCAGCAAAAAAAGCCACCTACCCTTGCAGAGGTGCACGCCATTTTAAAAAAGGATGCAAAAAGGTCCCAGGCAGCCTCTGAAGCAGCAAGGAGGGTTAATTCCCTTCTGCTTTCATCTGGCAAGTCATTTTCTCACTCTACCATTGGGATAGACTCAATCCTCTCGGGCCTTGTGTGCATTGATTTGCACTCCCTGCCAACCGAGTCTCTAAGAAGCCTTGCAGGCCTGACAATACTTCAGTTCATTAAAGACAGGATGCGCTCCGAGCAGTTCCAAGCAGAGGGCAGGCCCAGGCTCTTTGTGGTGGTTGACGAGGCTTGGAAGATTGCTTCTGATGAGCGCTCCGATGTAATCTCCATCGTGCGGGAGGGCAGAAAGTATGGCTTTGGGTTGATAATTGCCTCCCAAAACCCAACTGACATTCACAAAAGCATTTTTTCAAATGCAGGGACAACATTCATCTTCCGCCTGACCCTTGCCTCCGAGCGCGAATACCTTCGCTCTTCCCTTTCTTATTCAGACTATTATGAAGAAGCCTCGCATAGCATGGGGGTAGGGCAGGCCCTCGTCCACATCGAGCCAGCAGCAGCAATCCCCTGCCCGCGCAATTTCATAATAGATAAAGTCGACGGAGAGCCCCTCCTCGAAGTTTGCTATATTTGCGGTGGTGGCATGAACCTTGAAATGGAAAAAGAATTTTTGGTGCGCAAGCTGCATAATTTCGGCTTGACTGAAAGGCAGGTCGCCCACCTGCTTGGAAGGTTTGAGCGAGGAAGCTTTACTTTAGACGCCCCAACCTTCATTTTAGAGCTAGAGAAATTTGGGCATAGCCGCGCTGCAATAATTATGCTTTTGCGCGACCTCGGGGCCCATGAAAAAGACCTTCTTCGCCTTTTCTCATCAGCATTTCAAAAAGGCAAGGCAAAGATTTCAGTGGAGCTATCTACAGAAAAGGAAAAAGAAAAAAGCCGGAGGCAGAAAAACAAACCATAGGGTGTTCCCATGTCGTTGAAAGAAAAAACGATAAAGCTTGATTTCTCCATCCCAATTTTTTTCAAGGGAAGCTGGCCCCCAGACACCTCTTTGCTTGCAGCAGCTGGCTTTGACTCAATCTCAATATCTTCCCGAGCCTTAAAGATAACTAAAGTGCATGGCACTGATTTGGTTGGCACCCCGAACAACATGACTCAAATAACCATACAAAAAGGCAGCGCCACAATCACCATTCTCGCCCCAAGCCAAACTGATGAAGAAGCTGCCAAGATGAGAGCAATACTTATTTTTCTGCGAGTGGCTCGTCTCATCCCAGGCTTATCTGCCGAATTGTCCAAAGTCTCAGAACTTATCCTGCCTTCGCTCGAGGTGGCAAATTCCATCTTTTCTTCTTCTTATGATTCGCTTTTGAAAAGGCATAAAGACTTGGAAGAGCTGTTTTATGAGGAGCAGAAAAAGAACAAGCAGCTTGCAAAAATGTCTGAGGAGCTTGCAGCTTCCAACCTTGACCTTGAAAAGCAAGTCGGGGAGCTAAAGGAGTGGCGGCGCAGGCTCGAAACACTGCCTGATGAAGCCCTCTGCGAGCTGGTGCTGGATTGGGTCAACACCCATAGGGGCACATTCAGCCTGCCAAGCTTCTCCAAAGCCACGGGGGTACCGCCTGCAAGGGCAGAAGAAGGGCTTGAAATGCTTCTTAAAAAAGGCGTCCTTCGCCGTCTGAAAAGCGGGTTTGCCCAAGAGTCTTCCCTTGCTGAAAGGCAGTTTGAAGTGAAAGGCCTCTTGCCAGGGAGGGCAAAAGATTCAATCTATCGCTGGCTGCGCAACACCTTCTCTTCATCTATCAAAAACAAGTAGCAGCCAGCGGCAGCCACTAAGCCAAAGGCAACAAGAAGCACAACATGCCATCCTATCGCAGGCTCTGCCGTTATTTCAAATTCCCCCTGGCCAATCCCACTTATTTTTGAAAGAGAAGTTTTTTCGTCTTTTATTATTTCACAAGTGCCCTTCTTGTTCGTGCATTTGGAGTTAAGAAGGGCATAATTGCAAAGAAAGATAGTGCAGTTATCCTTTTCACATCTCCCCTTTAGCCAAGCCTTGCCATACCAAATGCGATATGACTCCACTTTTGCATCCTCAGAGTAATAGCCAACAGGGGCTATTGAAGGCATATCTTTTAGTGCAAAGAGCCTGCCTGCGCCAGAGGAAACAATTTCTATAAACCGCCCGTCATTTTTAATTTCCAGGTATTCTTCATACCTAGTCTTTTCATCCGGTTCATATGAAAGCTTGTTATTTCCTAGTATAACATACTTGCTGTTGCGCTCTTTCATGTTTTCGTAAAGAGAGTTGGCATCTACGTACCATTGATGGCCGATGAACGAGGGCCATAAGCTGCTTATCGGGTAATGAGACACTAAATTATATGGGATAAAGGCAACATAGCCATCTTTTGCTGTAGCCCTGACTTCTTCTAAAAATTCCCATTCTATTGCGAAGCCAACATCGTCTGCCAAATTCCTATAGATGAGTGCCTGCCTTTCAAAGACGCCTGCACAATGTATAGCAGTGGGGATAGAAAGAAGAACCACTGCGCCCAAGACAGTAATGTCATCCAGCTTAGAGCTTTTTTTAAATGAAGCTATGCACCGTTTTCCATAATCATATAGCCGCTGCATGCCCATGCCTGCAACAAAAAACATTGGCAAGAAAAAAGAGGGAAAGTACCTCAACCCATCCAAAAAGTCAAAGTAGTCATTTGCCTGCGGGCTGGTGGCAATTGCCAATATAATTAACGCCTTCGAGGCAAGCAAGGCAGGAAAAAGCAGCTTCTGTTTCCATATGGCATAGCCACCCAAAATAATCAAAATAGGCAGCACAAGTGTTCCCACTTGCAGCAGGGCGACAAGAGGCTGGTGCCAATCTGAAATAGACACCCCTCCAAGCTGTGCAGGAGGCAAAGTCAAAAGGTTCTCCCAGACAAACAAGGCATAGCCTACAGACAATGACAAGCAGGCAAAAGCCAAAACAACCACTCTCTTTCGCAACCTACCTTCCAAAAATGCTGCTAAAAAAAGGACAAGGAGCATCACAAGTAGTGGGAAAAAAATCTTTGGATGGCACAACAAGGCAGCTGCAAAAACAAAGGCTGCCAGCAGAAATCTCGCTTTCTTTTTTTCAAAGACAAATTCGTATGCAAAATAGAAAAAAAGCAAAGTAAGGTACGTTGCAAGGGTTCGCGGCAGCATGCCATACTTAAACAAGTCTGGCCAGCCGCCAACCAACAGCCCGCTACTTGGTATGAAAAGGTAGATAAGCGAGCTAAAGACAAACACAGCTTCCCTGCCAGCTGGAATCTTTCTTGAAAACAGGTAAAAGAGGGCTATTGGGGCAAAAAACAAGATTATTGCATACACCTTGAATGCATATTGGGGCGTTATCCCAAAAACAGCGCTCATTAAGGCAGCTGGAAGCACGCTGGCAAATGAATATATAGCAACGGGCCAAGCCCCCTCTTTGAGATGATCAACAAGAATAGCGGTTCTGTCCAGATGGGCTGGTGCATCAGTGCCGTAAAAAGAGGAGGGCATCTTTTCATTATAAACAGGCTTCCAGCTTGGCGAGAGATAGAGGCCCAAAAGGGGAGTTGCCTGGCTTATTCTTCTCGGGCGGAAGAATCCCTCCAGCTTCCCCCAATCATCTTTTTTCTCAGCTTCAGCTTCTTTTTTGCCTATTTCAGCAAATAAATCCAGCTCTCCCTCTATTTTCAAATCTACTTTATATCTGCTCTCATTGCAAGGAGCGCAGATAGCCACGCCATTTATTTCAAGGTAATCTAGCCTCAGCTCTCCTTCACTTAAGCCAATTTCAACTTGGTCTACCTTGCCCTGACCTAAAAAAGAGGAATTTACTTGATAGCCATCAACGTTCATTACAGGAATAACTAGTCGATTATACGCTGCAAATGAATCAAAAGAAGCATTTACAACTTGTCCATCCTCCTCATATGTCCCAAAAGAAAGGGCCTTTTGGTAATGAAACTCGGGCTCTAAAATCCCTATTCTTAATGCAATAATGATGCAAGTGATTGCAACCAGAAGAAAAGGAACCCTGTCTTTTAACCGAAGCACCCCACAGCAAAAGGAAGGCCTTTCTTTCCGAGCAGTTTTCCCCATTTTGCCATCCCCTTTTCATTCCCGTTTCCCTTTTTTTGCTGCGGTTTTAGCCTTTTTTTCACCATTATCTGCAGTGTTTTTTGACCAGCCTTTTTTGGTTTCACACGATGGCTCAAGGCACATTTCAAAGGTTTTTTTTCCTTTTCGGGTTACCCTAATTACAGGCGTGCTACAACTTGGGCAATTTTTTTCCAGCCATTTTATCTTTGCATTTTGGGGAAGGGGGTATGTCGCAGTGCATTCAGGATAGCTGCTGCAACCCACAAACTGCTTTCCAAGCTTAGAGCGGATTACTCGCAGCTCTCCCTTGCCGCATTTCTTGCATGGCCCCAGCAGCGAATCTCCCATTTCCTTTTTCTTCAATCCTGAAAGAAGGTCCAGCCCGACATCTTTTTCCTTTCCTTCAAACTTAGACAATATTTTCTCAAGCATCCTCTTGCCGTCCTCAATTGCCTTCTTTTCGTTTTCGCCATCCTGGATTTTTTCCATCTCTTCCTCCAAGTTCCTCGTTAGTTTTTCATCAAGTATTTCGGGAGCGATTTTTGAAAGGGCATCGTATACTGCCATCCCAAAAGGCGTGACCTTTATGCTTGCGCCCTCAGCATATCCTCTCTTGAAAAGTGTTTCAACCACCACAGCACGGGTAGCCTTGGTGCCAAGCCCAAGCCTCTCAAGTTCGCTGACAAGCGAGGCAGGCGTGTACCTTTTTGGAGGCTGCGTCTTTTTCTCCTGCATTTTGAACGATGAAAGCCGAACCGCCTCTCCCTCACTGAATTGAGGAAGGCTAACCTCTTCCAACTTTACATAAGGCCCATATATGTCCAGCCATCCCTGCTTTACCGTGCGGTTTCCTGCAGCAGAATACGTCTCAGTGCCCGAAAGCACTACTACCTTTTGCGCCTCGCGTACAGCCGCCTCTCCAAAGCAAGAAAGAAATCTCCTAACGATCAAATCATAAAGCCTCATTTCCCTTTCGCTCATTTTTCGGTATATCCCGGTCGGGTGTATCGCAGGATGAGCCGGGTCTTCTTTCTTGCCCTCAACAGGAACAGTTCGCCCTGCTGCCAGCAGCCCACTTGATAGCTGTGCATAGGGCGGAATCTTTGAGACTGCTTCAATTATTTTCTTTAAGTTGAGCTTTGGCGGGAGCTTCTGTGAGCTCGTCCTCGGGTAAGATATCATTGACGCCTCGTATAGAGATTGGGCAAGCTCCAGAGTCAAGGCAGGCGCAAAGCCAAAAACCCTATATGCCTCAACTTGAAGGGAAGTCAAGTCAAATGGAGGCGGGGCAGGCTGCAGGTATTCTTTGCGGTCTATCTTCTGGACAGTTCCTTGCGGGGCAGACGATGCAAGCGCCTTTTGTGCCTCTTCTCTTTTTGCAAACCTGCCATGTGTGTGGAGCAGAGTAATGCCCTTTGCAACGCAAGAAACTTCCCAATAGGGCTGGGGCACAAACGAGCCAATTTCTTTCTCTTTGCGCGCAAGTATGGCAAGCGCAGGGCCTTGCACCCTTCCGATGCTCATGATTTGATGCTTTCCAGCGCTTCTTATAGAAGACATAAGGGCGCGGGAAAGGTTTATGCCATAAAACCAATCCAAAATGTGCCTTGCCTCTCCTGCAAGGGCGTTTGGCAAGTCAAGCTCTCCCCTTTCTATGTAAGCATTTTCCAGCTCATCCGGGGTAAGAGTTGAAAACTTCATGCGCTTGCCGTCGTTTGAGCCGCAGGCAAACCTTATCACATTATACCCTATCAGGCTTCCCTCTATGTCAAAGTCGCAAGCACTTATGAATTCATCAGCATTCTTGGAGAGGCTTTTTATTGCATCAAGGTAGTTTTTTGCATAATCAGCATCTTTTTCTACTTCATAGACAGGCGCCCATTCCACTGAAAAAACAGGCCATTGGCGCTCTTCTTCAGATACTGCCTGCCTTAGGGTATAGAGGTGGCCGACCGCTGAAACTACGGCTATTTTTTCGCCTTGGCGCTCTACTTCATAATACGGGACATTATGAAGGATTTTTTTAGTGGCCTTGCCAGCTCCAATTGCAAAAGCTATTTTTTCAGCCACCTTTGGCTTTTCGCAGATTACAAGCTTCATGCTCTCGCTTTTCATGTGAGAGGTTAATAAATTAAAAAGATGTTGCGAGGAGGCTGCAGGGCAATCTGCTATTGCAGTTGCCTATTGAGCGGCGGCTGCCAATTGGCTGCGCTGCCTTTGCTGCAATTTGCAACAGCCTGCTGCAGGCTGCCTGCAAGGTTTTTTATCATTCTGTTGCATATCTTTAATCGGTGGGGGGAATGAAGGCACAAATTTCTGTAGAAGCCCTAATCGTGCTTGCCGTTTTGCTAGGCGTGGCTCTCCTTCTTGCCTCAGTAATGTTTCGCAGCGCAGGGAGTGCTGCTGAAAGAATTGAAAAGAAAGCCAACGAAACATTCTCCGTGGTTGAAGGGGGCGGTAAGGCAAAGGCAGGCGGCTATTGCCGCTCTGATGCTGATTGCGAATCATTTAGCTGCGATACTTACTCTAACCGATGCAACTGAGTGATTGCCTTGGCAAAAGGGCAGCTTTCAACTGAACTGCTGGTAGTATTTTTGGTTTTCCTCGCCCTTCTCGGGCTCTCACTTGCAGCAATAGACCGAACTCTACGGGTTTCACAGCAAAAGATAAGCCAAGCAAAATTTGATTCTGCCTTTGCAGATTTCTACTCCAAGCTTGAGTCAGCCTGCAGCCTCGGGGAAGGGAATGTTCGCCATTTTGCAGTTGAGGGGGGCAAGGCATCGGTTTCTGCAAGCGGCACAGGCTTTACTCTTTCTCTCTTTGGCATTTCAAAAAGCGGCTCCTCTTCCTGCGAGATAGAGATAGCTGACGAAGCCCCATCAGAAACCTTTACAATATCCAATAAAGAAGGCAAGCTGGTAATTTCATAATCTGCCTACAGCCCCCTCAGCTTCTCATCCATGAATCTCTTGATGTCATCCCCAACCAGCCAGGTTTGGACTCCTGCCCTGCTGCCTGCCAGCCTGTCCTCTTCATTGTCGCCTATAAAGATGGCTTGCCCCGGAGTTATTCTCAGCCTTTCGCAAGCAATTTTAAGCATGGTCGGGTCTGGCTTTGGGGGCGCATCAGCGCTTGTTATGACAGCTGAAAAATAATGCCTGATGCCGAGCCTCTCCAAAACCATGTTGGCGCTTGCCCTTCTATTGGTTGCAACTGCCAGCAGGTATCTTTTAGAAAGAGAAGGGACAGCCTCCACCACAGGAAGGGGGGAAATGAGGTGCAGGTTTTCGGCAGTGAGCTGTGAAAGGCGGGCCAACATCTGCCTAAGCAGGGCACCGTTTCCCTTTAACTCTGGGGCAAGGGCGAGCAGAACTGTTTCTGCGCTGTGCGCAGACGACATCTTTTCTATCTTTTCGTCAGGGACTACAAAGCCAAACTCCCTCATAAGCTCGCGTGTATTGTGGACCACTGCCCTGCGCGAGTCAGCAAGCACCCCATCAATGTCAAATATTATCGCCTTTATTGCCATTCAATCAGCCTTTTCTGTTCAGCCTCATAGTCCCTGCACAAAAGCACCACCCTTGAGGCAGGATGCCTCTCGCTTACAAGATAGCCGGTCTTTTCTGCAAGCCAGGCAGCAACCTTTTCTATTTCCTCCATTTTTAGCATGCTGTCCAATGATAGGCCCCTGCCTTGCATTCTTGCGCCACCTACAAAAACCATGCTTTTTACCTCCACATATTGCGGCCGGGCAAGCCCGATCTGCTTTGCATAGCCTTGCAGGTTGGCATCATTTGCCCCTCGCGCAAGAGTCATGCGCAGCACAGTCCTGGTTTTCTTCCCAAGCGCAGGCATGAGCCGCAGCATCTTGAGGTATTTTTCCCACAACAAAGGCGAGGCAGGCCTTATTGCTTTTCTATAAGTCTCCTCGTCGCTTGCCACCATTGAAACGTAGAATTGTGTCGGGAAAGTTTCCCATTTCTCTACCCTCTCCGGAAATGTTCCATTCGTCACCAAGAACGTTGTCATGTTCCGCCTGTGGAATTCCCTAACAAGCCCTTCCAGATAGGGATACATCATCGGCTCACCTGTAAGGGAAATCGCAGCGTGCTTGGGATTCATGGCCTGCTGGTACAGTTCCTTTGGCACCCCTCGGCTTCCCCCAAAGCCTGAGATAATCTCCTTTTGCGCTTTAATAAGCCCTTCAGCAATTTCCTCGGGGCTGTCCCACCTAAATTGCCCATCGGGAATTTCGGCAAACTGCACTTTTCTGTCAGGTATGAACCTCCAGCAGAAAACGCATGCATGGTTGCAAAACAAAAGGGAAGGGGTGCATTGGAGGCATCGGTGCGAGGCAATCCCATAAAACTTGTTTTTGTAGCACCCTGCCCTCCTTTTTAGCATCTCCCCTGCCCATTTGCACAGCTTGGCAGCAGAGTGCTCTCCTGCAAGGTGGTACTTCTGCCTGATGAGAAGCTTTAGCAGACTGTCGGGGATGGACTTGTTTAAAGCCCTGACCCTCGCATAGTACTTGCTCTCCTCCAAATCCTTTCTGCGGCGCGCCATCGCATGTTCTTCTCATGCTCTCGTTATAAAAACCCTTACATTTGAACAGGATAGGCCAAGACTGATGCTTTCTCAGGCAATTTTTGGAAGGTTTCGCCTGCGAAGGGGTGATAAAATGGCAGTAAAAATAGAGTTTGACCCAAAAAAGAAAGAGCTGTTCGTCTCGGAGCCCGAGTCAGTTTCCTCTCTTGTAAATGGGCATTATGGGCATATGAAAAAGGGCACAATTTACCTATTCCCAGAGGAGGCGCTTTACCTGATGGACATACGCAATGCCAAGTGCTATGACCCAGCCTTTAACGAATACAAGTTCAACCAAGTCGCCTCTCATTTTCAAAGCAAAAAGCAGATGGCCCGCTATTTTACTTACAAAGACTGGCGAGACCGCGGCTTAATTGCACGGCAAGTCTCTGAGATTTGCGAAAAATATGGCAGGAGCAATGTGAAAAAATACCCCAGCGGAAGGCTGCAGCTTGACCGCTATGCGCTGCAGGGCAGGTTTTACCCAGATGACCTTTGGACGATAATTGATGACGAAGCTGTTGGAAAAGAGCTCTATGAGCGCTACTGGTTTGGCCAATTTGGCTCTTACAAGGCAGAGCAGCGTGGCAAGCTCTCCAAGCTGGACATATACGAAACCCTATTTTTAATCAGGCACGCCAACCTCCACATAGAAAATGCGACTGAAGAGCAGGTCATAAAGGCAGCAAAGAGGCAGCACAAGTATTTCCTCAACCTATACGATGTTTATGAAGACTGGCGGCTCAATGGGTTTGTGCTCAAAACAGGCTTCAAGTTCGGCACCCATTTCCGGCTATACATGCCTGGTGCCTCCCCTGTAAGGCAGGGAGACGAATGGATACACTCCAAGCACGTAATACACTGCTTTCCAAGGCAAAGCAAGCTGCTAATTTCAGAGTGGGCACGGGCAATTCGCGTTGCCCATTCTGTAAAAAAGACCTTTGTCCTTGCCATACCCGGCGAAAAAAAGGCAAAGAAGAAGAAAAAAGAGCAGCAGGAGCTTTTCACTAGCCTTGACTTTCTTCTCTACCATCGTGCGCAAGGGGGGATAGAAAACCCCAAGACCGGAAAGCCAAAATACCTGATGTTTTCGCTCTCCGAAGAGGAGTATATCGGAGGTGAAGAGCTTGCAGATGCCATCGAGCAGTGCAAACGGATAGGGCTTGAGCTTCTGCTTGCAATATGCGACCGCGAAACCTCTGTAACCTATTATCTTGTCAAAAGGATTGAAGTGCCCGGCTCAAAATACGAGTATTACGAAATTGAGTGGGTGCAGCCGTAAAATCAGGCGAGCGCAAGCTTGAGCCTTTCAATGAGGCCTTTGTTTCCAAGATAGACCGGAGTTCGGGCATCAACATCCAGTGCGCTGACGTCAAGGAGCGATTCTTTTCCAGACCAGCTTGCCCCTCCTGCCTGCTCCCATATAAAGGCCATGGGGGCAGCCTCATAAGTTAGGCGCAATTTCCCATTCGGGCTTTTCTTGGTTGGCGGGTAAGCAAAGATGCCTCCCCGATGGAGGATTTGTGAAAAGTCAGCCACAAAGGTGCCACAGTACCTTACCTTTAGCCTTTCAACCCTGAATAGGTCCTTGGCGAACTTCAAAAACTTGGCATCCCATTCAGTCGGGTCGCCCCCAATCCCAAAGACTTCTCCTGGCTCAGGGATTTTCAAATTTTCACCAAGCAAATAAAAACGGGCGTTGCCTTCTGAATCATAGTGCTTGACAAACTCATGGGTGCCATCTCCAGTGCTGTACACCAGGGTGTTTACAGGCCCATACAATTTGTAAAACGCGGCAACAAGCTCCTTCCCTTTCTTGGGCAAGTCCTCTTTGTAAACTCCAACGATGGAGCCAAAGGCATTGTTTGTTATTATGTTGGAAGAGCCGTCCAAGGGGTCAAGGGTGACTACAAAGGGAGCCTTCGGGTTGGCTGTGGCAAGGAGGGGCTCGCGAAGCTCCTCGGAATATATCTTTCGCACCAAGCCTGTCTTTACAAGGTTGTCGCAAAGGTAGCCATTTACCCATTCATCAAGCTTTGCTACTGCCTCGCCATACTTGTTCTTGTCCCCAAGCGTGCCGCGCAGGTATTTCGGGAAATGATGCTGGGCGTCCAAGGCTATGCTTGCAAAGGAATAAATCAAATTGCGCAGGTCGGTTTCTACTCCCCTGCTTTCCATGTGCTGGTAAAGTGTTATCGGTTCTGCCACTTCCACAAAATCATCCGAACACAATTTTCTTTATCTCATTGGTCATCCTAAGGGGGTCGTCGTGCTGCCAGACATTCCTTCCAACAGCCAGCCCGCACGCCCCGCCTGCCATTATATCCTTGACCTTTTGCAAGAATTCTGCCTCTGGCTGCTTGCTGCCACCTGCTGAAATGACCTTGCACCTGCCTGCTGATGCCACCACCCACTTCATAGCGTCAATTGAGCCAGGGTAATTTATTTTTACTACGTCCGCCCCGAGCTCAAGGGCCACCCTTGCAGCATAGGCAACCATCTCAGGGGACTTTTCATCAGGCACGTATTTTCCTCGGGGGTAAGACCAAACGACGCAGGCAAGCCCATAGTCGTGAGCCTCTCGTTCTATGGCTCCAAATTCCTTGAACATCTGCGCCTCCATTGGCGAGCCAACATATATGGTGTAGCCTATTGCATCGGCCCCCAAGTCCACAGCCTCCTTTACGCTTGCAACAGGAGGAGAATAAGCCTCGTCCTTTGGGACAATGTTCGTCCTGCCATTTAGCTTGAGCACAAGCGGGACCTTTCCAGAGTAGTTTTCCTTGTATAGCTTTGCAATGCCCTTCTGTATGGCAAACCCAGTAAACCCGCCTTTGCACGCAATATCACAGACGTATTCTGGGTTTATGTTTTTTTGGTTGAAGTCCTTTGGCCCGTGCTCCATCCCTTGGTCCATGGCAAGGATTAGCACCCGCCCATTCCTCACGATTTTTCCAAGATGAGTCTCCTTCCTCTTCATGTCATTCACCCAGAGCACTTTCCAGGTTTAAAAATATAAAACAGCCCTTCGCTTGCTGACGGAGGAAGCTTTTTAAATTTGAATAGACTAGTTTAGAGCATCAAACAAAAACAAAGGTGAGCTCATGGTAAAAATTGTTCTTGCAAGGCAGCTTGCTAGCAAAAAGATAATTACAAACGATGGCGAAGAGCTGGGCAGGTTGGTTGACTTAGAAGTTTCAGAGACATCTGGCAAGATAGAAAACCTGCTTTTGGAGCCCAACCTTGACAACCAAACTGCAAGAAGGCTAAACAAGGAGGATGGCTTGGTAGTAATTCCTTACTCTTCTGTTCTTGCAGCCTCAGACCACATAATAGTTGACAAGAAGAGCATAGGGTGAGTGCTCGCTCTTCAAGGAGGGATTTTTTTGATGGAACTTTTGATATACATTTTTGCAGGCCTGTTTATCCTCGTGCTTCTCTTTTTCATCTTAACCTACAATTACCTAATAACCCTGCGAAACCGAATTGACAATGCCTGGGCACAAATAGATGTTCAGCTCAAGCGGCGCTATGACTTGGTCCCGAACCTTGTTGAGACAGTAAAAGGCTATGCCAAGCACGAGCGCGAGCTTTTTGAGTCAGTGACCAAGGCGCGTGCCGCCATGGCAAGCGCAGGCACAGTGGCTGAAAAGGCAAAGGCAGATAATATCCTGTCCTCCACTTTGAAATCCCTGTTTGCAGTTGCAGAAAACTATCCGCAGCTTCGCGCAAACGAGAACTTCAAGATGCTTCAAGAGGAACTGGCAGGGATTGAGAACAAGATAGCATATGCCAGGCAGTTCTACAACGATTCTGTCCTTTCCTACAATACAGCCATACAGCACATCCCGACCAACATCGTTGCAGCCATATTTAACTTCAAAGCGCGCGAGTTTTTCAAAACAGAAGGAAGCGAAAGGGAAAATGTCAAAGTAAAATTCTAGCTCAAGCTCACTTGCAGGATTGTTTTTATGGTGAGCTTCTACGACCAGATTGCAGCCAACAAGCGAAATTCCTACATCATCCTTTTCATCGCCTTTCTGCTTTCCTTCATAGCAATCTATGCATTTTCCATCGTTTTATTTGGTGGAAATGAGCTTTCAATAATCATAAGCACCATATTTGCAATTGGTTACCTTGCAATAACATACACAATTTCAGACAGTTTGATACTCTCAGTCTCTGGGGCGCGCGAAGCAAAAAAAGAAGAATATCCATACCTTGTCAATGTAGTTGAGGGCCTGTCAATAGCAGCAGGCATCCCCACCCCAAAAATTTATGTGATAGACGACCCGTCTCTCAATGCATTTGCAGTAGGGAAGTCTCCTGACAGGGCAGCAGTCGCCTTTACAACAGGGCTTTTAAACAACCTCAACCGCGCCGAGCTTGAAGGAGTAGTTGCCCACGAGATTTCGCACATCCGCAACTATGACTCTCGTATGGCGACCATTGCAATTGGCATGGTAGGGCTGATTGCAATATTGTCCGAAGTTGGGCTAAGGGGGCTGTTTTGGGGCAGGGGCCAAAGCCGAAGGGGAGGAGGAGGAATTTTAGTCCTCATAGGGCTTCTCATCTTAATTCTTGCGCCCATACTTGCACAGCTTGTCCGCCTTGCGCTTTCCCGCCAGCGCGAATATCTGGCAGATGCTTCTGGAGCGCAGCTCACTCGCTACCCTGAAGGGCTTGCCTCTGCCCTTGAAAAAATCAAAAAGCTTGGCTCGCACGTCCAGAAGGCTTCAGATACCACTGCTCCACTTTACATTGCCAACCCATTAAGTGTGGGCTCCCTTTTTTCTACCCACCCACCAATAGATGAGAGAATACGGATTTTAAGGGAAATGTAGCAGGTCATTTCCTGCCAGGGGTTGCCTGCAGCACCTCCTTCTTTTTTGCAGGCAGGCTGATTTTTCCAACCATAGATGCAATTTTCTCTTTTCCAGCGATTGCCCGCCAGTTTTTAAGAAGGCGAAAGCTGATGTAGTATGAGCTGCCAATTGCCACCACGCCAGTCGCAACTGCCAAGGCTGAAAGAGCATAGCTTAGAGGCAGCATAAGCGCTGTCGTAGCAAGCGAGGTTGCAAGAATGAGCTCCTTTACATATCCGCTAGTATGAGGGGCATACTTTTCAATTATCCTTTCAACTTCTTCCCTTCTTCGCGAAAGAACTGCTGCCTTTTTTGCAGCATGCATTTCAGGGTTTTTTGCATAAAGGGCATCAAGCTTGCGGATTTCTTTCCCAGCCGCTTCATATACCCCTTCAATCTCAGACAACATCTGGCTTGCTGCCTCTCTGCTCCCGCAGGCACTAATGACATCTTTCAATGCCTTTTCATAGGTGTCCAAGTAATCCTTTAATTCCATTTTTTCCGTTGCATTAAGCTGCATGAAAATCCCTCGCACCCAAGGTTTTAATAACCAACCTCTCCTATGCCTTTGCCCAGCTGATGCCTTGCCTTTCAAGTGCTAAAATAAGCTCCTGCCTGACTCCTCCTTTTATGCCCTTCCAGTCAAGCAATGCAGACTTTGGCTTCTCCACATTTTTTTCCCAAGCCTCCTTTACCATCTTGTCGCTGGCGCCCCACCTTTCCAAGTCATAGCCTGAGATTATATGCCCAAAAGCCAGCTCGCCTTCAACCACCAAAGGAGTAAATCGCGGGCAGTAGTGCGTTCCGCCAAAAGCAATGTGGGTTGGGAAAGTGGCCTTGCTTTTTGCAGCCTCAATGATTGACCGGGCAACAATCTCTCCAGCTTTTTTGTTTTTCCATTCGGGCTCGCTGCTCCCTATCTCTATGAAAAACAAGGGCTTTTCCAGCGTGGGTCCGTGGTGGTCTACCTCCAAAGACACCCCCCACCCAAGCTCCTCCTCAGATAATTTGGCGAGCCATTGCGCAGCGACCTTGACCTTTGAAGGCAACGCAAGATTCAGCTTGCAAGGCTCACCGCCCAATTCTGCCGAGCCCCAATTTCCAGGGGTATGGACTGAAAAGCCCTTCATTCCAGAAGAGCTCCGGTGGGTGCTTGCAAAAATATAGTAATCTGCTGCATGCGAAGGGACAATCTCCACAATCCTTCCGCCGTATTCTGCCATGTCAAGCGCTTCACAGCTCCAAAATCCCTTTCTCACCAGGCGCATATCCTCTATTTCAAGCAGCCTTTCCTTTATGTTCTGGCTTGCTTCGTTTTGAGCAGAAATTACAACAAGGGCGCGCATGCAGTCTTTTTGTGGGTAGCAAATTAAATGGTTCGCTGCCTTTTTTTCAAGGCAAGATTCAGAGGAAGTGGAAAAATGCCGTGCC
This sequence comes from Microcaldota archaeon, assembly GCA_026413805.1. Classification (GTDB taxonomy): domain Archaea; phylum Micrarchaeota; class Micrarchaeia; order Anstonellales; family Anstonellaceae; genus UBA10161. The sequence continues at coordinate 87,166 of JAOAKE010000001.1, forward strand.
GTTTATTCGCTGCGAATGAAAAAATAATAGGGAAGGAAGGGCAGCGAAAGCTCCTTTCTTCTTCTGTTGCAGTTGCTGGCTTGGGAGGAGTGGGCGGAATCGCATTTGAGCTTCTTATTCGCGCAGGCTTTGGCTCCATCAAGATAGCCGATAGCGGATTTTTTGAGGAGTCAAATGCCAACCGGCAGCTCCTCTGGAGCATAGAAAACGATGGCAGAAAAAAAACCGAGGCGGCAGCCCGGCGCGCCAGGCAGCTCAACCCAAAGGCCAAGGTATTCCCCTTTTTCAAGATAGATGCGCGCAACGCCTTTGCCTTTGCTTCTTCTTGCTCAGCCCTTGTAGATGCCACTGACAACAAGCAGGCACGCATGGTTTTATGGCAGGCCTGCGCACGCGCAGGGACTCCCTATATATTTGCCTCTGCCCTGTCCTGCCGAGGTATGCTAACAACATTCAAAAGCCCAGACGGGGCGTTCCCACTGGCAAGAAAAAAAGGCATCCCCCCTCTCTCATGCGACCACTCGCTTGGCCCGGTTGCAAATGCCATAGGTTGCCTCGCTGCGCAGCAGGCAATCAATTTTGCATTGGGAAAAAGCACAATTTCTTACCCAGAAATCCTTTCTATTGATGCATTTAGCAAAGACCAAGCGGTCATTTACAAGTTCTAAAATGCCGCTGCCCAACACCAAGACTTATAAGCTATATTTGAGTTCATTTTTACAGTGGTAGGCATGAGTGACGACCTTATCCAGTTTATAATAAAATCAAGGGAGCGCGGCAGGTCAGATGAACAGATATCCCGCGCCCTGCTGTCAGTCGGCTGGTCCAAGGAAAAAGTCCAAGAAGCCCTTGCAAAGGCGTCTGTAATGCAAAAGGAAGAAAAATGGGCAGCCCCAAAGCCAGAGGCTCCAGCAGCGCAGCAGCCTGCTCCTGCAAAGGTGGCCGCACCCATCCAGCCTCCTTCCACACAACCGCAGCAACCAGGCGCCCAACAGCAAATAAAGCCCCAAGTGGCCCAAACTTCGCCAGCACCTCCCTTGCAGACTCCAATCACACAAGCTTCACAGCCGACCTCTTTGCAGCCTCCCATAGACTTGCCAGGCTCAAAGCCAGCCATACCAATAATCTCAGATGTAGTAAAGTCAATCCGAGCAATGAACTTCAACACCACGATGATATTGTTGGCGCTAATAGTGCTTGCGATAATCATCATAGGAGGGGCATATTTCATTTTGTTCAAGTTTTCTCTCACAGAGGAGGGGCGCATAATAAAGCCATACCAGCCCCCTAAACTTTCCGAGCCAATTCCCCCTCCCCCTCCATTAAACACTTCAGGAAGTGGTTGGGAGGAGAACGAAAGCCAATAGCAAAAGTCAGGCCTTGATTTCAAAGAGCCGTTTTCCCCCCTGGTTAAAAAGAAGCGAATGGCCTTCCTCCTCTTCTTTCTGGCCATGGACCTCAATGATTTCGCCAACCACCAAGGTGTGGCTGCCCACGCTTTGGTAGGAAAGGACCTTGCATTCAAGGTTGGCCTTGGCTTCCTTTACAAGAGGGGCTGAAACCCGTGATGCCTTTACTGGAGTCAGCTTACCCTCCTCAAACTTGTCAATAATTTTGCCTGAGGTGGTGCCGCACAAGAGGACAGCGTCTTTGAGCCTCTCGTCGGGGATAGCGACCACAAATTCCATTGAAGCGCACATCAACTCTAAGGTCAGGGAGGAATTGGCAAGGGAAAGGGCAATTGCAGGTGGCTTTTCCGAAACTGGCGAGACCCACTCAGCAGCCGTCACATTCGCCTTTTCGGAGGTGGCGGCAGTCACCAACACCACCTGCCTCGGGTATAGAAAGTCGTGAAAAAATTCCTTTCCCATGGTGCTTGTTTTCCACCTAACTAATTTAAACGTTGCAATGCAAATGCCAATAGATAGCATGAAAAACCGCTTGATTTTGCTATTTGTCGGCCTTGGGATTTTTCTTTCTGGCTGCATACAAGGCGAAAAGCCGCCCCAGTGCGCTTCTGTGCCAAAAGAGAAGTTTGCAAATTGCATATACATAAATGCCGTCATGGAGCAAAACCCCTTCTACTGCTACTCCTTGGAAGACAAAGAGCAGAAAAGAGTCTGCATCCAAGATGCATCTGACGCCTCAAAAAAAGCTGCTCTTGAGAGGGCAGACCAGGAAACAAGGGACTCAATCTTTGCCCCCAAAAAGCCTCAAATAATCCCTGTGCAAAACCAGACTAAAAACAACACCACAGATGAAATCCCACAGCTTCCTCCCCTCCCACAAGACCCCTGTGAGATGGCCCCTGCAAGCAAGAAAGACGAGTGCTACTGGCAGGTTGCCATGGAGGATTTAAACATGCCATTGTGCGAAAAAATCAAAACAGGCTCATTCCGAGAAAACTGCATAGCATACATCGCGCTTACAACGAAGAATTCCGCCCTTTGCCAGCAGCTCACCAACCGGAGCAACATTGACCTGTGCAGGTTCTTTTCTTCGGGGCAGGCATAGCCTTCTTAGAAAAGCTGGTCATGAAAGTCTTCAATGTCAGATGGCAGGAGCACCTCCCACATCAGGCAGCGCTTCATGTCCTCGCCTTTCAGCTCAACTACTTCGCAGCCAAGGGCAGAGCTGACCACCACGCCCAATTCCTTTGCCTGCCAGCGAGCCTGCTCAACCGCAGCGTCACGCGTCATGCCCGAGCCTGTTGTTGACAGGTAAAGCACCACTTCCAAAGGGCGCTCGCCTCCCGTCAGCCTCTCAATAATCCTGTTCCACATGGCTATTTCCCTTTCAAGCCTGGCCACTTCTGATTCATTCCGCCCGCGCCTTAGCTTTTCCAGCCTGCTTTCAGCGAGGCTTCGCTTTGCCCTCGCCTCTTCTAATTCATTTTTCAAATCCAATGGCGAGACCACGCAGGAAAGCTTGAATGGAAACCCGACCGAGGAAATTGCCTTCTCAAACATGGCAGAAAGGGCTGCGCGACCCTCTGCGTTCTTTTCAGTCGCAGACTCATAAAGCCTGGCTGCAAGGAAGGCAGTGGCAAAGAACAAGTCTCCCCTTTTTCCTATGACAACGTCTTGGGAAGGAGGTATTTCAAACGAGCCCCCGACCTCCACTATATTGGCGCTTTTTGTCAATAGAGGCAAAATGATGTAGCCGTATTTCCATATCAAAAGAGAGGCAAAAAGAAATAGCGATGCTAAAACAACTGCTGCAGCAGACTGGAAGAAAATCGCCGCAGCCAAGCAGAAGAACCCCCCTGCAAGCGCAAGGGCAGTGTAAAGACGGTTTTCACCTTCCACGCAAAGGTTTTTTCAGAGAGGGTTTAAAAGTTTCTCTGCGCTTTTTGGTGAGGGGATTTTATGAAGACAATAGATGGATTTGACTTTTCTGGAAAGGTTGTCTTTGTGCGGGTTGACCTAAACTCTCCAGTTGACCAAAAAACCCTGAAAGTGGAGCCATCAGAGAGAATCGCCGCCCATGCAAAAACGCTGCGCGAGCTTTCAGACAAGAAGGCAAAGGTAGTGGTGCTTGCCCACCAGGGAAGAAAGGGAGACTATGATTGCATCTCCCTTTCGCAGCACGCCTTGTTTTTAGGCTCTGCAGCAAAGAGGCCTGTCCGCTTCATAGATGACGTATGCGGGGAAAAGGCAAAGTCAGCAATCAAGTCCATGCAGCCCGGCGAGATTTTGCTGCTTGAAAATGTGCGCTTTCTTGAAGACGAAGCCAAATACAAGACAATTGAGGAGAATGCAAACGCGACAATCGTCCGGGAGCTTTCGCCTCTTTGCGATGCCTTTGTGCTTGATGGCTTTTCAGTAGCCCACCGCGCGCAGGCGTCAGTGGTAGGCTTTTACAAAAAACCTGTATTTGCAGGAAGGGTGATGCAGCGCGAGCTTGAGGCGTTAAATAGGCTTTCTTCTCCTGCAAAGCCCTCTGTGTTTGTCTTCGGCGGCGCAAAGCCAGAAGATTCAATAGGCATTATGCAGAAATGGCTCTCAGAGGGAAAGATAGACCATGCCTTGACCTGCGGGGTGCTGGGCGAGCTTTTCATACTGGCATCCGGGCGAGAGCTGGGGGCGACGTTAGATGTCTTGAAGGAAAAGAAAGCCCTTGACTATCTTCCAACAGCAAAGGAGCTTCTTGCAAAATACAAAGGCAAAATACTATTCCCAAAAGACGTAGCAGTTTCTGTCGCTGGAAAAAGAAAGGAGCTTTCAATAGACAAGCTGCCCTCTGGCTCAACAATAGGCGACATTGGCAGAAAGACAGCAGCCCAATACGCCTCACTAATCAAGAAGGCAAGGTCAGTCATGGTCAATGGGCCAGCTGGCATATACGAACAGAAGGAATTTGAATACGGGACAAAGGCAATTCTTAAGGCCTGCCAACAAAGCAAGGCATTTTCAGTAATGGGTGGAGGGCATACTATATCTGCCATTGAGAAATTCAAGATAAGCAAAAAGAAGCTGGGCTACATCTCTCTTGCAGGAAAGGCGCTAATAGAGTACCTCTCTGGGGAAGAGCTGCCAGGAGTAAAAATACTTAAGTAGGGAGCAGCTTTCGACTGTTACTCCCCAAACTTTATAAGCAGCAAGAGGCAAAATACTATTGGTGGTTGAATGCCCCCCATCCTTCAAAAGACTGAACCTCAAAGAAGTGTTGATGAGGAGCTTACGCTCCTCAAAAAAGACGTGCTCAGCAGATTGGAGCAGGGGGCTACTCTAGAGAACCTTTCGTATATCTTTTCTCAGGCGCAAGCTTTGTCAAAAAGAGTAGATGCGGACAAAACACTCTCAGCGGAGGATAAATCGCGCTTAATTGCCTTTTCACGCGCCTTAGTCGAGATTGTCAATGAAAATATCAAAGGCATTGAAGGCACGGATAAACTCAAGGAAGAACTAAATAATGAACAAAAAAAACTAACAGACCACATCAACAACATCAATAGTCTTGGGCTTGGAAAAACATACCAGAGAATAGCAAACGAAATCAACCTCGCCTTTTTGCTGGAGTCCGCCTTTAAAGCAAATGGCCTTGCCTTAGATGAAAATACAGTGGAGAAAATAAAAAATTGCATACTAACAAGCGAAGATTTATCACAGAATGTCACGCAGATTTATTTCGCCTCAGAAGAAAATGCTAAAAAATTCAAGTCGGCTATGGAAAGCCTTCCTCTTCAAAAAAGCAAGTTAGAAATATACCATGCAGATAAGGTTCCAGGAGGAAAAGATGGCGCGAAATACTGCGTAATCTTTAACCTCTCAGTTCCAGAAACAGTCCCATTCTTTTCAGGCATTACTGCCTATAAAGAAGCCTCCACACAGTCTCCCGAGCCTGCATCAAAGCTTATCACCCGCAGGGTTGAGTCACATAAAATTCTCAAACCCCCTGTCAGTTCGCAGTCGGATCAAATCCCCTTCTGCAAGGTTGAAAGCGAACAAGAAAGGGAAATAGATCTCCTGTCAACTGGGCAGTTTGCTTACTCGCGCCGTTTCAAGGTAGAAGACCCTGCCTCAGAAGAGGTTGCGAGAAGCTTGGCAGACTCTGCGATAAGGAAATATGCTCAGATGTACAATTACAAGCTGAGCCCAGGGCAAAGCATAGTTGATTTTCTAAAGACTGACGAAGGGCAGGGGTTCATCAAGAAGTTCAACGCTGCTGGCGGCAATCTAGAGATTATCGGGTCTGCAAGCCAAGAGGTAATATACGATGGCACAAACTTTGACGAATGGCTTTCGCAGGCAAGAAAAAACCTTGAGCTTGCGCAAGAAAGGGCAAGGGCAGCATGGAATTATTTAAGCGAGATAAACGCGGCTTTGAAGATGGAGGGAAAAGAAACACTTTTAGTCCAAGATGGGCTTGAAGGCAAAATCTTCTTTTTCCAGCCTAACCTCCCAACAGCAGAAACCCCTGAAATAAAAAAAGCCTTGAAAAAACACGGATTCAAGTCGCTCGATGAGGCATATGGACAATTAGGCTACAACAGCCAAGAGGCACATGCGCATTTACAGTCTTTCATGAAAACTTTAAAAGAAAAAGACAAACAAGCGCACGATGCACTTATTAGCTCTGGCGCAATAAGCCTTTCAGAAAGCGGAGAGTATTCAATAGCGGATGCCAAGAAACTGAGGGCAGCTTTTTACAGGGTTGAAAGAGGCGGGATGCGCGATGAAGACAGCCGAAATGGTTTTGTAGAGGCGATAGAAGAATGCCATGGGGGAGCTGCACGTTCAGTCACTCTCAAAAAGAGGGTTAAGGCAAGGCTGAAAATAAGCATTCATGATGCGTCAAAAGGCATATTTTTAGTTGAGCAATTTATCAATAATGAATCTGTCAGGTTTGAAGGCTCAGTTCATGTCTTTTCATCAAATAAAGACAAGGAGTTAGAAGTTAAACGCATAGAACCTGCAGAGTCAGGGTTCTTTGTAGCAGCCATCTCGGAAGATATGAGGGGAGGCCATATTGGGGCATATGCCGAAGATATCCAAACAGGGCTGAACTCCGGCATGGTAGGCGCTTATTTGCCAATGCCACCGCAAGATAAAAAAGTAAAACTACCTGCCACGAGCAATATACCTCGAAATATAGGGAGGTTTGAGCAAAACTATGTGCCGATGAATTTTACTCTATTTGGAGAACTTCCTCTTTCAACAGACTTTCCCGGCTACACTTCTCTCATCAGAGATTTTCAGGACATCGCTAAGAATTTGGGATTAAAACCTAAAGAAGAAAGCATCATAGGCGGTAAGATAAAACTTAGTCCCGAGCAAGCCATTTATTTTCTTAATAAATGGGGCGAAGCCGTGGACAAATGGATGGAAACAAAAATCAACATCGGAGGAAAGCTCATAAGTATAGGCGCCTACTTGAAAGATTACTTTAAAGATGACTCCAAGTACGAAATGCTTGTCCAAAAATTAAAGAGGGGCCAGTTCAAATCTGCATTTGAAGGCGTGCAAGATCCTAAATTTCAGCAAGCTATCGATTTCAAAAATTTAAAAGACGCAGAAGAAATATCAGTAAAAGTTCTTTTAGACCCGAGCAGCGCAATTGAGCTGCTTCAATATTCTTTAAGCGCTGGGGCAAATGTTGTTTTTGACCTTGACGAGAAAGGCTCAAAGAGGTTGCACGTATATCTGGACTACTCAAAAGGATTTATAATTACAAACAAAGAGCAGACTATAGATAAACTCAGGGTAGATGCAAACCTTATATTTAGCCTTGAAAGCCAAGACCCTCACTCTCCTATTGTCTTTATAGGGCCTTCTGTAGAAGCCAGTCAAATTGCTTCCCCTATATGGTCTGTAAAAGTCGGGGCAGAAAAAGAAATCCCCATTAATGAGTTTCTATTAGGGATTGTTGGGGCAACGGCAAGCACATTATTTACTAAACTACAAAAGCCGGTCTATCCTTCAAACATATATGGCGGCGTAGATATAAATGTTTTTGATAATCCCGAACATAAACTGGACTTGAACTTAACATTAAGTAAATCATTCTTCACCCTCACCGATCGTTCTAATTCTATTGTTTCACACCCTCTGAACATTGATGTAGGCGCACAATATACAATCAATAATCGCGATGGAAGCCCCGCAGCTATATTTAACGCAGGCTTCAACACATATCTTAAAAATGGCAAAATTAAAAATGGCAAAAAGCCATGGGGAGCAAGACTTACAATCACAGTCCCTATGTGATTAGATGAAAAAGTTTCAGTCAATAGTAGTGTCCATCTTCCTTCTTTTTAATTTATGCTCTGCAGGCATAGTGAACAAGACACTGTGGTCCACTCATGGGACGCAAGATCTGTTGCCATTCATCATTACAGATTTTGAGGCAAACCCCTCTGTCATACTGCCACAAAAAACCACCTTTTGTACCAACGAGGAAATAACCCCCTCAATAGAGGTCCAATCAGACTGGTATTCTGATACTTATAACGC
>JAOAKE010000020.1 GCA_026413805.1 Microcaldota archaeon
GTGCACACTCTCCTGCACTCTCCCATTAAGGGTGGCGATTATCCCCAACAAGTGCACACTATCAACTGTTAACCATTCAACAGGGAGCCTATTTAGTGCAAATGACTGGTCATTAGTAGTCTCAAGATGCAGAAAAGAAACTACTCAGGTGCAGCCTGACTGCCCGCCTGCCCAAACAAAGGGAAAAAGACCGACAAACATATTCCGCTTTGGAGACCCTGACAAGTGCATCATAACAATTTCCACTCCAACAGAATGCCCTGCTCTTGGCTGGAGCACAACCATAACTTCAGCATCTTTTAACCCAACCATTACCCCTGCAATGCTTAACCCAATGTCCAACTTCTCAACACAGGACTCTCCTGAGCAGACAGGCACAATATCTGCCCAAAGCCTCAATCCAATAGCCCCAATCTCTTGCTCATTAGGCGTCAGGGTGGGACTAATAGGCCCGGATTACCAAGCAAACGCAAAAGTAGGCAAATTAATATTTAATTTAGGCGAACAGTTCCCTGTCAATGCCACAATAACCAATATAGGGAATGTCAAGCCAAATTCTAAGTCCCTAACCCGCCTGAGCGGAAACTGCACTCTTCAGGAAGTCGTTACTCCTGCACTTGCCCCAGATGAGTCTTTCAGCCACACCTTTTCTTGCACATGTTTCACTCCAGGCTATAATAGCATTTACGTAACTGCAGATGCAAACGATGAGATAACTGAAATAAACGAGAAAAACAACAAGGCGACCATAGTAGTATTTTGCGGGGCGTTGTCTGCCCCAGTCTGCGCAGACTTTGTATGACTTCAACACGCTAACCCATTAAAATACCACAAATATTATAAAATCGGTGTCCGATATTCTACCGCATGGATAATTTGTTCAACCTGCCTTTCATGAAAAAGCCTCCTTCAAAGCCAGAAGAGCCAGCTGCAAGCGCCAAGCCATCCCCAGAAGCTCAAGAGAACGAGAAGAAGCTCAAACTATACCGGCTAATAATTGAAAGATACCGTGACAAGATAGAGCAGTATGAAACAAAGTCGGTCTCTGAGCTAAAAATGCTTGTTGCCCCTTATGACGAGAAAATAGCCTCAGTCAAGAATGCAATAACTGAGAATTTCCACCCATATATTTATGAGGAAAATTTTCTTGAGGCAGCAAAATCAGCCTTTGCTTATCTTTCCAGCTTCCAGACAATTTCTTCTCCTGTCTCTTTTTGGCTTTCCTTTGGGGAGATGGAAGAAATCATGGCCGGAGATGAAATAGACAAGTCCATATTCCTCTGCTCCATCCTGCGAGCACTTGGGAGCGAAAATGCAAAGGTTTTTGTGACTGAGAGCAAAAACGCCTATGTGCTCTTCCAGTTCGGTGGCAAGAGCTTTGTGGCAGACCATTCTAAGGACAACCTGCAGGAGTTTGATTCAGGCGAGGCTGCAATGTCTTCGCTGCGCGGAAGGATACTTTATGCATTTAACGACAAGGAGTATGAAGACTTTCGCGAAGGGTGAGGGCTTAAAAAAGGATAAAGCCTTAAAAATGCATGCCTACAACTTCAACCTCTGCCAGTTATTTTGCATTTTAGGTGATTTGCATGCCTGCCCTTTCAAAATTTGAGCTTGCAAGGATAATCGGGGCAAGAGCGCTGCAGCTTTCGTATGGCGCCCCCCCTCTTATTGAAGTAAAGCCAGGTGAGTCCTCTATAGATGTTGCAAAAAGAGAGCTTGAGGCAGGGATAATCCCGCTGGTCGTCCTGAGGGCTTAAAATTCAACTAGCTTTTTTTGCCTTTCTCTTTGAAGCGTAACCCACTTTTTTCTCAAGTAGGGCTCAAGCTGCGGGAATTCAGCCCTTCGCTCAATTACTCGCTGGGTGAACGGGTCTGAGGTGTAGCCTGAGTTAAAATCAACCCCAGTTTCCCTCTTTATTTTTTCTATTTCCTTGTCACGCAACACCTTGGCTATTATTGATGCTGCCCCAACTATCACATAAGTGTCGTCTGCCTTGTTTGCAGCAACTATCCTTTCCCTCTTTTTCAAGTATTTCTCAATCCTTTTTGCAAATTTTTCAGGTGCGTTGTCAGGAGAATCCACATAGACTGTTGCATCTGCAATCCCGAGGCGGTCAATTGCCTGCGCTATCTTCATCGCCTCAATCTCGTTTAAATTGTGCCTTTCCATCAGCTCGTTTATTTCAGCTGCCGAAATCTTCACGGTGGCATATCTGCACAGCCTTCCTATCTTGCCATAAAGCATCGTCCTCTGCCTTGGAGTAAGCTTCTTTGAGTCCTTTACTCCGAGTTCTTTTAGCTTATACTCCTCAAGCGGGCTGATGGCTGCTGCGCAAATAACCATCGGCCCTATGATGCATCCACGCCCAGCTTCGTCCACCCCAATTATCATTCCATCGCCTGCTTCTTGACCTGTTAACCATCCACTATTCCACTTCAATGTTTTTGACAATTACTGAATCTGCATTTTTCCTGTCCTTGTTCTCTTTAATTTCCAAACTTGAGCTTGGAAATCTCAACCGAAGCTCCCTTGCAAGAGACACCTTTGAGACCGAAACCTTCTTTCCAACAACAAGCCTAATCACAACTACTTTCTGCCCGCTTGCAGCCTGCCTTATTATAGCCTCAATCTCATCAACCAAAGTCGGCGCATCCTCGTCCATGATTAGTTTGCAGAAAAAAGAATTATTAAAACTCGTTTAATCGCCGCTGCGCCAATATCCTGCTTCTTGAGAGGTATTCCTCAATCGGGATGGCAAGCCTCTTTTCGCATTCTTTCAGAGCCTCGCGCAGGCTGTCAAACCTTATAGGTGGGTTAAGAAAGGCATGCCTGACGTTTTCCCGCACCTCCCAAACGCCTACTGGCACGTCGTAGCCAGGTCCAATCTCCCTGAAAACAACTGCCCTCGCCTGCCGCTTCATTTTATGCAGCGCCTCGCAGACTGCAAGCCTTGCAGCATAATAGCCACCGCCCTGCCTTTCAGCATACGCAGCCCTTCCAGAATAAGGCTCGTATTCCTCTGAGATGCCTGCGGCGAGCTTTCTTCTTGGGGCAAGATCGCCGCTACAGGGCAGCCCTTTCCTCTCTTCTAAAGCCTCGCGGCTTATCACTGCTTCAAACTGCTCATATTCCCACTGCCCAGGCAGAAGAAGTATTTCAAAGTGGTTGTCAAGATAGGTGTTTGAATAAAGGGCAGGGCAGGATAACTCTGGAAACTGCCTCACGCTTGAGAGCAGCTTTTTTGCAGCTATGTCGTCTGTTGCAGTTATTGCCCACCTGGTTGGGACCAAGCGTCGCTCTTTTTTGCTCCCCAGGATTCCCCCTGACAAAAGCTTGGAAAGGTAATGCACGTCAAAGCCGTCCTGCAAAAGCTCGCCTATTGCCTCAGATGCATTTACTCCCTCGTTGAAGAGCGAATCCACCTTTTTTGGGACTGCAGGGTTGCCTGCAAGGGAAAGCCTTTCAAGAGGGGCCGTTGCTCCTATGGGAGAAGCAATGTTGTCAAACAAAAGCGAAAAGGAAGGAATTTTTGAAAACCGCACCTCAGTGTCAACAGGCTTGATGCTCATCAGCGCCTCCTGTGCCGTTTCAAGAATCCTCTCGGAATCCATAACATTTATTTTTCTCATCCCGCGGATTACCTGCGCCCTTGCCTCAATTATCCTCTCAATTTCCATCCCATAAAGCAAGGAGGGCTCATCAACCACCCTTTCTTTTGAGATAAGAGGCCCCCAATATACATTCGGGTAAAAGCTGTGGCCTACAAACAGGAAGGGAGGCGAAGGGCCAAACATCTCTTGCTTCAGCTCTTCCTTCATTTTTTGCGCCACCCTGCTTGCAATCCTGTGCGGGCACCAAACTCGCATCTGCCTGCGGCAGCTTTCACACAGCTCTGCCATGGAATTTTTTGGCTTCTTGCCAGCTTAAAAACCATTCCTAGCCAAAATTCCACTATGGCAAAGGGCTCCCTTTTGCTGGTCGGCCTCGGGATTGGCGACGAGAAAGGCATATCCTGCGAAGGCATAGCGGCGCTTCGCTCCTGCAAAAAAGTCTTTGCAGAGTGCTACACCAACCTGCTTCCGAAAGGCACGCTAAAAAGGCTGGAGAGGCTAATTCAAAAGCCAATTGCCGTCCTTGGGAGGGAAGAAGTTGAAGGCGAAAGCATTATTCTATCCTCAGCAATGAAAAGAAAAACCGCACTGGTGGTGCCAGGCGACCCCCTCATTGCGACAACGCATATCTCATTGGCAATCTCTGCAAAAAAGAGAAAAATACCTGTCCAAATAATCCATTCCTCCTCCATTCTGTCCGCAGCCATCGGCGAGTCAGGCCTTCAGGCATACAAATTCGGGAAGGTTGCCACACTGGCATACTGGAAGGAGAATTACAAGCCCAAGGCAGCATATGACGTCATTGCAGAAAACCTTTCACGCGGGCTGCACACCCTACTTTTGCTAGACATTGATGAGAAGCTTGGCCCAATGGCCCCTAAAACTGCGGCAGGCCTTCTGCTTCAAATTGAGGCTGAAGAAAAAAGGGGGATTTTTTCACCCAAAACTAAAGTAATCCTTCTGCAAGGGGTGGGGCGCTCAAAACAAACAGCAAAGTATTGCTCGCTTGAAGAGCTTGCCCGCCTTTTGCTTCCCCCGGTTCCGGCTGTCCTGATTGTCCCTGGGAAGCTGCATTTCCTTGAGGAGGAGTTTCTCTCTTTGTTATAGCAAAAGAAACCTTGCCTTCCTTGTCTGCAACCAGCTTTTTCCTCTCTTCATTTTTTTGCTGCACCGCTTCCAGCCATTCCTTTGCTTCAAATCCTTCTATTATGGCATTTTGCCTCAATGTGTCGTGGTAATGCTTTATCATCTGCGGAAGGGCAGCCAAAAGCCACTCCCTTGAAACTTCGAGGGAAAAGATAGAGGCATAAGTAAGGTTGTATGGAAGGAGGCTTGGCACCACTTTTATCTCCCGCGCCCTTTCCCCAAGGGCATCTATTATTATCTCCGAGCCGCGTATTTGGTCTACAAATGGCATCTCAATCTCAAACAGGCCAGCGCCGCCATCATACACCTTTAATATCGGGCTTCCAGACCTTCCTCCCTTTTTCAAGGTGCTGGGGCTGAATTGCCTTGGCCCGCAAAGGGCGAACCCTTCTTTTAGCCTTTCCAAGTCCCTTTGAGAGACGATCCTGAGCTTTTCTACAAGGTAATCATAGCTTGTGCCTTTAGTCTGCTTTTCAATGGCCGAGAGAAGAATTTCGCTTATTATGAATGAGTACCTCTGTGCCCATGGCACCTGCCAAGCTATTTTCAGCACCGCATTTCGTATTTTTTCCTCTTTTAATTGTGGGTCTTCTATGCTGCCCAGCTCAAGGGCATTGACAGTGGCATCAATCTTCTTTGCGATGTCTGCGGATATGTGCTGCCTCACCCTGATGAGGTACTTTTTGTATGCCCGCTCCCATCCAAAACCCATAAGATCTGATGCCCTGCGAGTGAGGACTTTAACATCCTCCGAGGTTCTTTCACCCCACATCCACTCAATGAAAGAGAGGGCAGAAGAAACAGCATGAAAGCGCTTTACCTCCCCCCTGTAGGGCACCAGCAAAGGAATCCCTTTTTGGACATATTCCCCGAAGTCATGCGCACCGGCAGCATAAACTCCCTGCTCAGGCATGTCCAGCATAACAGCATGGAGGATTGCCCTCAATGAGTGCGAAGCCTCTGGGTTGCCGCTTGCCCTTGTCATTTCCTTGGTAGTAAGCTCAATAGTGTCCATCATTACCTCAAGCTTTTGGAAAAAAAGCTGGTTTGGGACCTCATTTGCCCTTGAGGGGCGCAGGTCCTTTTCACTATACCCCAAAGAGCCTCTTATCTTGCGCCTTATCTTTTTCGGGTCAAATACGCTTAGCTGCTCTTCAAAGCGCCTTATCCACTTTTTGTCAAGAACTGGCGAAATCTCGCCCTTGACAAAGGAGTATTTTATCTCGCGCATGGTTTTGCGAGCCATGTCATGAGACCCATTTACGATTATCATCGCTAGAGCACCCTAACATGTTTTATTACACAGAAAATCATTGTTGGACACGTTATTTATTGTTTCTGATGGGTTCTATTCTTAATACTTTCTACCTGCCAGCTAAAAGCAGCTACTCCTCTTCTTCAAGGAGAATTCCCTTTGAGGCGATTGTGATTTGGTAAGAAGGAAAGCCGCCCTCCTCTTTCAAGGCAGAGACAACCTTGCCTTTTTCCCCAACTTTGCAAAATACAAGGACTGCCCCGCCTTCCCCCCCGCTGCCAGTCAGCTTTGCCCCATATGCCCCGTTTGCAATTGCAAGCGAAATTGCCATCTCAATGCCCTCGCTGGACACGCCCCTTTCTCGCAAGAGGGCATGGTTTTCATTCATCGCCTCGCCAAAGGCACGCGCGTTTTTTGCCTTCATTGCCACCAGCAGCTTTTTCCAAACAGGGCGGTATTCTTCGCAAATGGCATTGCAGATGTCCTCGCCAACCTGGGAAGGCGCAACGTTGATGCCAAATTGCAGGGCAAATTTCTCCACCATTTTGCTGGTGCTTTCCTTCTTTCCCTTAAAGGTATCCACTAACAAAAAGCAAGTTCCCTCAGGAAGAGAAAGCGAAATCGGCTGGCGTGTAAGAGAGGGCGGGCGCAGGCCTTTCTGGAAAAGCATCGGCTTTCCACTTATTACAGTCCAGACATCGATGCCGCTTGCCCTTCCGCCATGGGCTGCCAAGTCCCCCGCCTGTGCAGCCAAGAAAAGCTCCTCTTGGGAAGGGGTTTTGCCTGAAAGGTGGAAAAGGCCAGCTGCAAAGGCGCAGCAAAGCGAAGCAGAGGTGCCTATTCCTTTCACACCCAGTGCAGTTTCAAAGGCAACTTCATAAGGAGGGATGTGCCTGCCTGCAAATACCTTCCGCGCCACCTCCCCAAAGGGAGAAAGCTCTTCAGGGCCGACAAACTCGCCATCCCGCATTATCCTGGCTTCGCCCAGCTTTGAGCGAAGCAGCATGTTCTTGTCCCTGTCGGAAAAAAGCACGCTGTTGCGCGGTTCTATCGCTATTGATATTGCAGGAGCCCCATAAACTACATAATGCTCCCCAAACAATATTGCCTTGGCAGGGGCAGAGCAAATAAGCTTCAAAGCAGCCCACCTTGAAAGAAATTGCACAAATCTTATTTAATTCATTACTTCAAAAGACCAATACCATGGACACAACCACAATTGCCGCAATTGCCTGTGCCGTCCTTGCCTTTTTGGTTTACTTGATGTGGCGCTCTGCGACCACCCCCGAATGGCACCATTTTGCCAAAAGCGAAAGAAAAAAGTGGAAGAAATAGATGGGTTTATGGCAGACAAAAAGAAAGCTGCAGGGGAAGATTCTGCATTTGGGCGCCTGCTAGTTTTTTTAGAGAGGCTCCAAGGCGCTGAGAGGCGAGCCAAAGAAATCTTAAACTCGGTTTATCAAAAGATGCCCACCCTGCCCTTTCTTGGCAAGTCCAATTCAGCAGTTCTCATAGCTTCAATATCAATATACCTCATCTTCTTTATTTTTGCGTGGGTGTTTTCACCGCCCTTTCAAGTTTACAGCACAATCAAGGAGAGCCCACTTGCCAAGAACTCTCCTCTTAAAATTGCCCCTGGGGAAACCTATGTTTATGAGCTTTCCACCCCATTATCAACAGAACAAATTACATACCAGGTTTCTCGTTCTTCTAACTGCAGTGGAACTTTTGTTTCTGGGGGAACCCCAGCAGAGCCAGTTTCTCTTTGCCTGTCTTCATCAGGGAACCTGGTGGGTGACACAGCTGCAAGCAACCTGTCGTTTGGTGCGCTCTCCGTTTTGTTTTTTGCCCCCTGGATGCTGGCAGCTTCAGACAATTTTTCATGGCAGGTGACAAGCGAAATAGCGGCGCCTTCTGCCAATGTTTCGTTTACTTCAAATTTCACTTCTCTTGGAAGGACAAAAAAGGCAGGCCGAGAAGTCTTTGAAATAATGGTGCAGACTGATTACCTTCCGCCACTTATGTATTATGTAGATGCTGAAAAGAGGGTGCTGATATCGGGGAAATTTGAAAACAGCACAGTAAAGGCGGTCTCTGCCCCCTTTTCGCTCAACTGGACTGAAAGCGGCTGACCTGCAGGCTTGAAAATCAAGCCTTTTTTTCCACATCGAGGCATGCCTTCACAAATGCCACAAAAAGAGGGGCAGGCTGCTCAAGGCGGCTTTTAAGCTCAGGGTGAGCCTGGGTTGCCACCCCCCAGCCATCAGGCCACTCAACAACCTCAACAATGCTGCCATCTGGGGAAGTGCCTGCAATCACAAGCCCGCTTTCCTCAAGCCGATTGACATAATCGTTGTTTACCTCATAGCGGTGGCGGTGCCTCTCTGATATTTTCTCCTTTCCGTATGCCTCATAAGTGCGAGTTCCTTTCTTTAGCCTGCACTCCCAAGCCCCAAGCCTCTGGTTTCCGCCCTTTTCCTTTATGCTGCGCTGCTCTGGGAGAAGGTCAATCACCGGGTAAGGGGTGTTAGGGTCGATTTCAGTTGAGTTAGCGTTCTTCAATCCCGCAACATTCCTTGCCCACTCCACCACAGCCATCTGCAAGCCAAAGCACAGGCCCAAGAAGGGCAGCCCCTCTTCGCGTGCATATTTTATGCATGCTATTTTTCCTTCTGTTCCCCGGCTTCCATAGCCGCCAGGCACAATCACCCCGTTGCAGTCTGCCAGCAGCTCCTTCACAGACGCCCTGCCCTCTTCAATGTCAGAAGTTTCAACCCACTTTACCCTGACCTTTGCAGAATTATAAGCCCCGCCGTGCACCAGCGCCTCCTTTACGCTTACATAGGCATCTTTCACAGCAGTGTATTTGCCAGTTATTGCAACCGTGATTTCCTTTTTTGGATTTTTTATTTTCTCAACGAGCTGGCGCCACTGCTTCATGTCCTCTCCCTTGTCATCAACTCCAAGCTCGCGCAGCAGTATCTCGCTCATCCTTTGCTTTTCAAGTATCATCGGGAGCTCATATATCGTTTCAAGCGGCGGGTCGTCAAATATCTTTTCTTGCGGCACGTTGCAGAACATTGAGATTTTTTCACGTGCCTCGCGGGTGAGCGGCTCATTTTGCCTGCAGACTATTATGTCCGGGTGTATCCCCATTGATTGAATTAGGCGGTTGGCATGCTGCGTAGGCTTGGTCTTTAACTCGCCTTCTGAAAGGGAGGGCACAAAGGTGAGCTGCACAAAAAGGACGTCTTCTTCTGAGGCAAACTGGCGCATTGCCTCCAAGAAATAGGCATTTTCTATGTCGCCGACAGTCCCCCCGACTTCTACTATTACAACATCCGCATCTTGTTCCTCGCCGACTCGCCTGACCCAATCCTTAATCTCGTCAGTCAAATGGGGGACAATCTGGACATCCCTCCCGAGAAATCCCCCGCGCCTTTCCTTTTCAATTATGCCGCGAAACAGCTTGCCTCCTGTTATGCTGTTTTTTCCTTCCAAATCTATATTCAAGAACCTTTCATAAGTGCCAAAGTCCATGTCACACTCTGTCCCATCGTCAAGGACAAATACCTCTCCGTGCCTGTAGGGGTTCATGGTCCCGCAGTCAACATTGAGGTAGCCGTCAAATTTTATTGGAGAAATTTTCAATCCACGGCATTGGAGGAGCTTTGCAATAGAAGCCGCCAATATCCCTTTCCCCAAGCCCGACATAAGCGAGCCTAACACTACGATGTATTTTCTCTTTTTGAGCCGCATACGGGAATGCGCTACTGCACCAATCTTTTTATAGCTGATTTTTCTCGCCTGAGATTTTTTTGCGGAAAATTAAGACAGGCGGAAAATGGCGGCAACTTCCTCCTACAATTATAATTCTTTGCAAAGCTAATCAATAAAGAAGGGAGTTGGCGAATTTTTAGTCAATCCGGTTTCAATTGCTTTAAAGTGAGTTGAATGGACTTTTCAAGGCTTGGGCTCAACCAAAACATTCTCAGTGCCGTCAGCGAAATGGGGTTCACTTCCCCTACCCCAATTCAACTTCAAGCCCTGCCCCTTCTTCTCCAAGGCGAAGACTTGATAGGGCAGGCCCAGACAGGCACAGGAAAGACAGCCGCATTTGCCATCTGCATTCTTGAAAGGCTTGCAGCAAATCCAGAGGCAAGAGGGAGGGTTCGCGCCCTGATTCTGGCCCCTACTCGCGAACTTGCGGTGCAGATAGCAGACGAAATCCACAGGATAGGCAAATACCTGCCCTTCCGCGTGCTGGCAGTCTATGGAGGGCAGGAGATTGAAAAGCAGCTTGCTCCCCTTAAGGCAGGCGTGGACATAGTGGTTGGCACTCCCGGGAGGCTTCTTGACCATATTGAAAGGGGCACCCTTGCCCTTGATTCGGTTGAAGTGGTGGTGCTAGATGAGGCCGACAGAATGCTAGACATGGGATTCATAGAGGACATTGAAAAGATTCTCCAAAAAACCCCAAAGGGCAGGCAGACTCTTCTTTTTTCTGCAACAATGCCAAGCGAAATAATTGAGCTTTCAAAAAAATACTTGAAGTCTCCCCAAGAGGTAAAAGTAGGGGAGGACTCGCTTGCCGTCAAGACTATAAAGCAGTATTATGCCGAGGTTTCAAAATTTGACAAGCTCAACGCCCTTTTGACTATATTAGTTGAGCAAAAGCCCTCGCTTGCCCTCGTGTTTGTTCGGACAAAAAGAAGCGCAGACAGGCTAAACGAAATTCTTCTTGACAGGGGCTTTCATTCCCTTGCCTTGCACGGAGACATGAGCCAAAACAAGCGCGACCGCTCAATGGAGGCATTCCGCCGCAGGCACATCAACATTCTCGTCGCGACAGACCTTGCAAGCAGGGGGTTGGATGTAACAGGGGTTTCACATGTGATAAATTACGACATGCCCTCTGACCCATATACCTATATCCATCGGATTGGAAGGACAGGGCGGATGGGCAAAGAGGGAGTGGCAATCTCCCTTGTGTTTTTTGACCAGGCAAACATCATTCCCACCCTTGAGAAAGTCAGTGATAGCAAAATAGAGCAAATTAAGCTTGAAATCAAGCCCGAGCTGCTGCCAAAAAGGAGGCAGCAGTTGCACATGGCACAAAGGCAGGGCAGGGGCAAGGGCGCAGATTCACGCAAGCAGGCGGCCAGAAGAAGTGGGATGCATTCAAGGCACAGTCCAGGGGCAGGCGGGCGCAGGCATTCTTTTGGAGCAAGGGGAGAAAGAAGGGAAGGATCTGGGAGGGGGCACCAGTATTTTGGCAGAAGAAGGTGAAGCATTTCTTCAATAAGAAATAAGGGGCGATATAATGGCAGGGTTTGTAGATGAGTTTGTGGCTTTCTTGAACAAGCACAAGGTGGTTGGTCTGGCAGTTGCATTCATAATCGGCACTGCCGCCTCCAAGCTGGTAAGCGCACTTGTGCAGGACATCATAATGCCGCTGATTTCGCTTATTTTGCCAAGCGGTGATTGGAGGTCGTTTACAATACAGATTGGCGGGACTGCCGACGCCCCAAAAAGCCTCATGGTAGGGGACTTTGCAGGCGCGCTCATTGACTTTGTAATAATCGCGTTTGTAGTCTTTGTAATTGTGAAGTATGTGGCAAAGGAAGAGGCAAAATAGCCAAAGGGCACTAATAATTTAAATTTTCAACAGGACAATCTTCCATGCGCTTTGCATCAGCATTCTTCTTCCTTTTTTTTGCCTCATTCTTCCAATTGGCATGCGCAGGCGGCACTGATTTTGACCTTCCCCCGCCAATCCCGCCCAATGAAAGCCTGGTGGTTGCGCAAGTTGTTTTTGCAAATGGCTCAATTGCAAAAAATTCAGCAGTAATGATATTTGCCCAATCCAACAAATCCGAGTCAGTTTACCGTTCAATAACCGACCAAGAAGGAAAGCTCCTTCTTTCGCTTGAAAGAGGAAAATACCAAATAGACGCCCTGCTTGACTATTATAATACTCCGGGAACGGACTTTGCATCTACCTCCACCTTTTCGGGGAACAGCTCGCCATTTACAATCATCCTTTACCCAGCTGGAAGCCTGTCTGGAAAAGTCATCTATTCAGGCTCCCCAGTCCCATCTGCGAAAGTGAGGGTGTTGTGCCCTTCAAATTCATTTGATTATTCCCGCATCAATGGCAATTCAGAAGTGCAGTCCGGCGAGGCAGGCGAGTTTCTATTTCGCGCCCTGCCAACTGCAATATGCGTGGTTTCAGCCTCAACAGGCTCTTTTGCAGCATCCAAAGAAGTGCAAATAGCGCATGGCCAGCATTCTTCAGTTGAGCTGGAGCTCAAAAGCAAGGTGGATGAAAGCGGCTGGCCCGTGATGCCGCTTTTGGCAGCAGCCTTTTTTGCGGCCCTATTCTTTTTGTTGTGGCTGAGGATGCGCCAAGCAAGAGTGCCTTTTTTTGAAGCCCGACAACCCCGCCCGCAGCCCTCCAGCAAAACAAATGCATATGAGAAAGAAGAGGAGTGCGAGTTTAGCCTTTCAAACCCAAAGGCAAAGGCAATCATTTCCACCCTTTCGCAGCGTGAAGCCCAGATAGTGAAATTCCTTATGAAATGCAATGGAAGGGCAAAGCGCTCACAAATACAGCACAAGCTTCTCATCCCAAAGACCTCCCTCCTTCGCAACCTTCGGGCACTGGAAAGGAAAAACATAGTTAGGCTGACTCCCTTTGGGAGAAACCTGCTTGCAGAGTTGGAGGAAAATCTCTTCAAGTAAAATTATCGCCGTAAAATTTTTTGGGCAGGCAATCGGACCGCGAAAAGCTTTTAAATGGGGCCCGCCCGCGTTTCGCGCATCCTTTTTAAATAAAAACCGAGTCAACACCACAACATGAAAGAAGAAATAGGAACCTGGCTGCTGGCTTTTATTGCAGCCCTCTTGTTCGGCGCAGGCATAGCTGGTAGCATAGGGGCAATATAGTGATATTATTAGCGTGAAGCGTGAGGTGGTTTTGATGAAAGGAAAAGCAATGAGCATTGCGCTGTTGATGCTGTTTATTTTGCCAGTGGCATTTTCAGCTCCCTCTCTGACTGTTACTTCGCCGCAAGCAGGCTCAACTTTGGCAAAGGGCCAAACACATACCTTAAGCTGGACGGCTTCGCCTGAGGCAGCAAACTACCTGCGTTATATAGTCCTTGTAGACAGCAATGGAGAAGAAGTGGCAAGCATTGATGTAAGCATGAAGTCCCTTGCCAGCAGCTCATTATCCTGGAAGGTCCCTTCATTTGTCCCAGCTGGCTCATATAAAATAAGGATAGGCACGCAGCCATCAGCAACAATGGTCCTTGCAGAAATACCTGTGAACATAGTTGAGCAGACTACCCCGAACCGCGCTCCAACAATCAGTGGAATAAGTGGCCCTACCAACCTCAAGGTGGGCGAGACAGGGACATGGACAATTACAGCATATGACCCTGAAGGCGGGCCGCTTTCCTATCGCGTAGTTTGGGGCGATGAAGTCCCACGCGGAACGGCATCAAGCCCAACCACATATTCATATCAAACCGCAACCTTCACGCACATCTACTACACAGCAGGGACATATGCCCCGACATTCACTGTTATAGACAACCAAAATCTTTCAGCGCAGGCAAGCATAAGTGTGAATGTTGCGCCTTCCCAGCCAGTCAATTATACCTGCACAGACTCTGATGGGGGGCAAAACCTATTTGTAAAGGGGAGGACCACTGGCAGCAAAACACCCGGCGGGCAAGTGCTGACTTACGAAGACATTTGCTCTGCAAACTCGCTGACTGTGGTAGCATCTGAATATTACTGCGATGCAAACAACCTTGTCCAACAAACTGGCGCAAACTGCCCGAATGGGTACATGTGTCAGGACGGAGCATGCGTTTCGTGGGGCTGCCCTGCGGATTACAAGATTCTATATTCTGGAAATGTTTTTGATGTAGGAGCCTATAAAATCAGGCTGGCAGACGTTGAGGCAGCTCCTCCCA
>JAOAKE010000021.1 GCA_026413805.1 Microcaldota archaeon
CACATCTGCATTGAGCACTGTGCCTGGGTTTGAGGGGTCTTCGCGCATGTAGAATGCCTTGATCTCCTTTGGGAAGTTGGTGACAAACAGGGGCTTTTCCTCCTCTCGGGTGAGGATTGCCTCTTCGTCTGCCCCGATGTCTTGGCCCATCTTTATGTTTGCCCCGCGCTTTTTAGCAAGCTCAACTGCCTCTTGATAGGTTATGCGCTTGAAAGGGGCCTTGACCTTTTTTAAGGCCTCAGGCTCGCGGCCAAGGGCCTGCAAAAGCTCGGCGTGGTTTTGCGCCATCTTTTGGCAGACAAAAACGAGCATCCGCTCTTGGAGCTCCATGTTCATCTTTTGGTTGTAGAAGGCCATCTCAGGCTCAAGGTGCCAATACTCGCACAGGTGCCGCACCGTCCTTGAAGGCTCGGCGCGGAATGAGGGTGCAAGCACATAGACCTTTTCAAGCGAGGTGGTAAAGACCTCGGCATAAAGCTGGCTGGACTGGGTAAGGTAGGCCTTCATCCCAAAATAGTCAAGCGGAAAGATGGTTGCCCCCCCTTCGCATGCTGCCCCGGTTATTATTGGTGGCGCCAACTCCCAAAACCCTTCTTTTTCAAAAAATTCGCGCAAATACTTGACTATAAAATGCCTGCTTTTCATTATGTTGGTAAGCTTTTGCGAGCGAAGCCACAAATGGCGGGTGTCCAGCAAGAATTCAACCGACTGGTCTTTTGAAATTGGGAAGGGCTCTCCCAATGCAGCAGTCTTAAAGCCCGTTGCTGCCAACTCATAGCCTCCTGGTGCGCGCTTGTCCTGCCGCACCGTGCCCTCTGCCATGACTGTTGATTCAATATATGCCCCAGTGGCATCCTTGAAGCTTTTTTCCCCTGCCACGTCTTTTTTTACAGCACACTGGATTACGCCTGTTGAGTCGCGAATGAGCACAAAGGCAACCCCACCGCTTGCCCTCAAGCGGTATACCCAGCCGCGCACCTTTGCCTTTTTGTTGGTGTAGGCTCCTGAAAGAATATCCCCTATTTTTGCAAAATCGCCATCAAGCACGTCCATTCAACCAGCCTCGCTAACCTTGAAAAGAAAGGCGAGAACAAATATAAAATGGGAGCGCTCACCAGCCGTAATATTGCGCCCTTGACTTGCCAAGCGCCTCCATGGCAGGCACAAAGCCCTTTGCAAATAGCGAGGGGGCAAAGCAGAGGATGTTGGCGCCAACCTTTAGGCGGTCAAGAAGCGAAAGGCTTGAGAGGTTGCGGGGGATTAGCTTTGCGATTTTGTTCAATTCTTGCTCAGAAAATCCATAGAGCCTTTTCTTTCCTGCAACAAGCGTGTTGTAATCAGGGAATTCTGCCCTCCAAAGCCGCTCGTATTTTGCAAGAGCGCTTTTTGAGGTGTCGCCCTTTGCTATTGCTTCTGCTGCTACTTCTGCTGCAAATTTTCCAGAGGTCATGGCAAGGGAGGTGCCGCCCTCAAAAACAGGGGAAGCAAAGCCTGCTGCATCTCCGCAGAGCAAAATGCCATCTGAATATGTATTGGGCAGCGCCCCTGAGGCAGGGATGTAGCCTCCAAATGCTATTTTGCCCACCTTCTTCTTATCTTGCAGACCATACTCTTGCACGAAGGCATCCAGGTATGCGCGTATCTTGGGCTGCTCGTTTGTAACCAGCCCGACATTTGCCCTTCCGTTGCTTTTTGGGATTACCCACAGGTAGCCATTCGGGGCAAGGCGAGGCCAGAGAAAAAAGTCAATAAAGCCGTCGCTTTCAATCGGAGCAAGCTCGTATTGGAGCCCGACGACTTTTGCAGGCTCGGGGTTTAGTTTCAAGAGTTTGGAGGCAACCGCTGCGGCTCCCGAGGCATCAATGATTATTTTCGCAGAATATTCGCCCTGAGTCGTGGCAATTTTCCAGCCCCCGTTTTCGCGCGCAATTCCCGAAACCCTGTGCCTCATTTTATAAGTGGCGCCCTGCTCTGCCCCGAGCCTTCCCAAAAACTGCTCAAATTTTTCCTTTTCAAGCGTGAAGCCGCGCTCCTCAATGAATGAGGAAAGCCTGTTTGGAAAGACCAGCCGCACTCCTTTTACCTGAAGCGAGATTGCCTCCTGCGGCAGCTCTATGCCCAGCCTCTTGGCAGCAAGCTCAGAGAGGCACTCCCCGCAGTGAACTGGCTCGCCTATCTTTTCATGCTCCTCAAAAACAACAGCCCTCGTGCCTTCCTTTGCAGCAGTATAAGCTGCGAAAGTCCCAGCAGGCCCAGCCCCGATTATTGCGATGTCAAAATGCTCCGCCATATTGACTCTCCGCAACTTTTTGTTAAGGACAAACCAATTTAATAATGAGCTGCCAAAAAAGTTAGTGGTTTTATGTTGCTGTTCCAGGTCGCACAGAAAGAAAAGCCGGCAAGGAAAAGGATAGAGATAGACAAAGTGGTGCCCGTGATTGCAATACCTACTGAAAAGCAGCTGCGCGAAGAGCTCAAAAAGGTGGATAAGCTTGCAGATGAAATAAAACTCCCAGAAAAGCAAAAAGAAGAGCTGCGTAAGTTCTACAAAATATTGCGGACAGACAAAAAGATTTTCCAGACAGAGGAGGCTGCGCTTGAAAAAGTCCGCGGAATGCTCTACTATGAGAGGGTTTGGAGCCGATTGCGCCGCTATAACTCGGTGATTGAAAGATATGACTTAACCGCTGAGGAGATGGTCCAGCTTGTCAAGACCATGTTTAGGGCGGAGAAGGACGAAAGATTGCGCAAGGGCATGTGGATTTTTGATTGCCGCCACGGGGAGAATAAAGAACTATTCAACTATTCAAAGGAGAAAGAGCCCGCTGGCTATAACCCTCTCTCGCGGTTTGTCTGGCTGGCTGCAAGTTTGCATACTGCCCTGCATGAAAGAGGCAGCGCAGACCATTACCGTCTTCTCGACCTTGCAAAGCAGGAGTGCTCGCCAGAGCTTCTTGGGAAGATAAAGAAGCTTCGGGCAGGAAATGCAATTTACTTCAGCTATCAAAATGCGGATAAGGATAACTGGGATGAATAGGCGTCAATCTTCGTGGTGGTTCCAAAGCTGCCTCTTTTGGTTTAACAGGTCTTTTGCAACTGACAAAAGCTGAGTGGAAAGGCGAAGTGCCTCGTCAGGCGAAAGCTTGATGGACTGCTGTGCAACAGAGTTCATAATCCTCAGTGTAATTATTCCATCGCGGGGAAAGCCGTTTGACTCTGAGGCAGGCTCTGACTCAATCCGCAGGGCGTTGCGGTGGCTTTCACCTTTCTCGTCGCGCCACCAATGGATTATCTCCTCTTCAACTGTCGCCATGTTAAAGCCATGCTGCGGGCTGATTTAAAAGCTAAATCAGGGAAGGATGCCGCTGAATTGAACACTAAAAATAACACCAAAAAGGCAAAAGAAGCAAAAAATGAAAGGCAGCAAGCAGGATTTATTCTTCTTCCTCTTCCTCCCAATCCTCGTCAAAGTCGTCTTCCTCTTCCTCCTCTTCTTCTTCCTCATCTTCATCTATTCTGTATATTTTGAATTTGCAAAGGTCGCCCATGGCTTGCACCTCTGGCAGTATAAAAAAGGAAAAATATAAAAATGAAATCCTGCAAGGCAGCCATTTTGGGGGCAGTATTTTATAGTTGGGCGCGCCTATCACTTGCGGTGGGAGAAATGGCTGTTGTTGATACCCTGACTGGAATACAAAACGCCCTTCTTCAAATAGGGCCCAGCGTATCGGTGATACTTATTGTCCTGGGCGGGTTGGCATACGGCTTTGCCCAATTGCAACCATCTGACCAGCGCGGCAAGTATGTGACTACTGCCTACGCGCTCATTGCAGGGGGAATAGTTGTTGCTGCAATAACTGGCGCTGCAACGCTGATTGCCTCGCAGTCGGCGAATTTGCTCAAGTAATGGGCAGTTTCTTGGCTGTTTTTAGAGGTTGGATGGATGCGTAGTCCCAAAAAAGCAAATCCCGACTACATAGCCGCGGCATATTTTGCGATTGTCGCCCTATTTTGCTTGTATGAGATGGCGCTGGGGGCGCAAGCCGTTTCGCCCATGATCGTTTTCCCGCTGTTTTCTTACCTTGCGATTGCAACATTTTTCGTTATAATCAAGGCGCTTTCTGATGTGCCGCTTGTGCTTGCATACCTTATGCATTCCGTCAGGGGCCTGCCGGGCAGCCCAAGAAGCAAGAGGCGAAGGGCTTATCCTCCTGCTGAAAAAAATGCAGAGGCAAAAATGAAAGAACCTATGGGGCTTGCTGTGCATGCATTGCTGGCTCTCGTGATGATTTCAATTGCATCCATGCTGCTGCAAGCCGCCCCTCCTGGCTCTGCGAGCGAGCTTTTCAGCCTTCCAGCAATCGCTGCATTTGCAGGCTCAATTTTCCTGATATTCGAGAAAACTTTCCCGAGAGATATGCCGGCAGGGGAAAGCGGATTTGGCTTTTCTTGGAGAAAATGGGTAAACAAGGCTGCCCTTATTGGGGCTGACCCAGGGGCAGCGGCACTGATTGTGTTAGGCGGGGCAGAACTGATTTTTCCATCAAGGGAAATCCTGCCAATAAGCGTATTTATCCTGTATGTCTTGATTATGCTCTTTATTTATGTAAGGCTCAGCGTTGATAAAAAGCTCGGAGCAATGATGGGCGAGCTAAAGGATGCTGCCCTCATCGCCTTGAGCGCTATGGTTGGCCTTGCAATCGCATTCGCGTTCATTAGCGCAACGTCCTTTTTAGGGGGGATGATTCCTGCAGCCCAAAGGAAACTTGCAACTTACGCGCTGGCGTATGCATGGCTGGCTGTAAGCGAAGCCAAAGATTGGAAAGTTTCTGGGTTGTTTGAGCCTTCGAATTCCGAGCAGAAAAGCCTGCCTTGAAAGCAATGCGCTTTCTCAGTCCAATATGGTATATTTGCTTAGGTAAATCTGCGTCTGAAGCACGATTAAGAAAGGCATGAGCACAAGGGAATTTAGAAGCAGCACCAATAAGGAGCCCACGCGGTGCTCAAAGAAATTCAAAGCTACAAAATCAGAAACCGAAAGAAGGACGAAAGCGATTAGCAGCCAGAGAAGAAAATAGTGGAACTTTGAAAATACCATCTTGAAGGATTTTTCAGCAGCACGGAATGGGCGAAGCTCGTCTATCACCAGGCCTGCGGGGGCATAAAAGAGCGGGAGCCAAACCAGAAGGGAAAGAAGGGGGGCGAGCCATTTTTGCGCCCCAAGCTCAAGGGTGGTAAGCTGGATTATCAAAAGCGCTATCAGCCCAAGCAGGTAGAGTATGAAGACATTCAAGGTGTAGCCAGTTATTCCCTTTATCACCTCGTTTTTAATTGAAGTCTGCGTTCGCTGCGCCTTTATTACTATGTTGATATTCACTATTGCAAACGAGATGAGGTAAAGCGAGGCAAGAAGCGCCGCAATTATCACCCCGAAGTCAGCAGGCGTCATGTCTGGGATGCTCCCTGTGCGAAGAAAAGTCGCCCCTAAGGCAGGGAAAATAGGCGTTTTGACAAGTGTGGGAATGAGCATGGCAATTAAGGTGGGTATTGAAAAAAATGAAATCAGCTTTATGTTGCTAGTGTATGCCTTCCAAGAGTAGGAGAGTATCCCTTCGCCCATGAAGGGCTTTGTGGGTTTGAATATTAAAAAGGTAGCGCTGGAAAACTTATTTATGAGGTTTCCAGCAGTTTCAGGCTCATTTTATTCATCTTCTTCATCAGCACTGAAAGCAGAGGTTAGAGGCTATTTAGAAGCGGCAGGGCAAGAGGTAAAGAAGAAAGAGCAGCTGGCAATAGTCTGCCCCCATGCAGGCTATATGTATTCTGGAAGGTGCGCTGCCTATTCTTTTGCAGCCTGCTCAAACTGGAAGGAAAAGGAAATCACTGCTGTTGTAATCGGGCCCAACCACACTGGCTTGGGGATGCCCATTTCTGTTTCTTTTGAGGATTGGAAAACGCCGCTTGGCGAGGTAAAGTGCGACGTGGAGCTTGCAGGCGCCATTGTCAAGGCCGGAAAGATTGCACAAAGAGACGAGCTTGCGCACTTTCGCGAGCACTCCTGCGAGGTGCAGCTGCCCTTTTTGCAGGAGGCCTGCCCGCATGCAAAATTTGTTGCGGTGTGCATGGGAATCCAGGACTTGGCGCCAGCGCAGGAGCTGGGCAGGGCAATATTTGAAGCGATAAAGAAAACAAGGAAAAATGCAATTGTCATTGCCTCCTCAGATTTCACGCACTACGAAAGTGCGGAGAGCGCAAAGAAAAAAGACATGCTTGCCATAGAGCGCCTTTTGAAGCTGGATGAGGCTGGCTTTGAGTCGCTGGTGGAGGAGAGGGGCCTTTCAATATGCGGGCATGGGCCAATTGCTGCTGCGATGCACTACTCCAAGCTTGCAGGGGCAAAGAAGTGCGAGCTTTTGAAATACACCAACTCTGGCGAGGCAAGCGGAGACTACTACCAAGTAGTGGCATATGCGAGCCTGGCAATTTCAAAATGATAGGCAAGGCCAAGGCAGCAGCAAACTAGTCTTCAAACCTTACTGCCTCTGACCTCCAAGGATATTTTGCTGAAACTATCTTTCGGTGCTGGAATAGGAAGCCCTTTGGCTTTTTCACTACCTCTTTTGAGAATAGGAATTCGTATTTGCCCCCAACTTCTGAATGGTAAGAGAATTTGAGGGAAAGTAGCCCGCTCTTCTCCCCATCAAGCCCTTCCAGGAGAAAATCAGTTATGTCCAATTTGCGGATTGAAGCTGGGTTGCTTTCCGAGACATCCAAGTGCCTCTCTTCAATCACCTTGCGCTTGCTTCCAAGCAAAAGGGATATGTGAAGGTCGTAGATTGGGTGCTTCAATGTCTTGTAGGTAAATCGCGCCTGTGAGTTGTCTGGCTCAAGCTCCCAGACCAAGATTGGGCGCACTGCAAGCTCCAAGTGTGCAATGTCTTCCTGTTGGCGCGAAATTACGTTGTAGTAGGCATAGTAAAGAAGGGCGAGCGTTGCTATGGTGGAGAGAGCCTGCACATACACGCGTGCAGCTTCTGCACTCATTCCCTCAAAATAAAAAATCGCCATCACCAATGCAAGAAGGAGAAGGAGAACAAAAACTATGATGTATATTGACTTTTCCTTAGCCCAGAGGATAGGGTTCATGGTTGGCTTTCTGCAATGGAATTTAAAAAGTGTGTTTTTCCAACCAGTATTTGGTTGTTTTATGGACATACGCAACAGGAAAGCCGAACATGTAGAAGCTGCCAAAAGGATGGACGTAGAATACGAAATTTCGGCTGGCTTTGAGGACGTGAGGTTTATCCACAGCTCTCTGCCTGAGATGGATTTGGAGGAAATTGACCTGCGCTGCTCATTCCTTGGAAAAAACCTTTCGGCTCCGCTTATTGTCTCGGGCATGACTGGGGGGTATCCTGGCGCCCAAAAAATCAATTTGTCATTGGCAGAGGCTGCTGAAAAAGAAGGGCTTGCCTTCGGGCTTGGCTCGCAGAGGGCGATGCTGGAAAAGCCAGAGCTCGCGCAGACTTACAAGGTCAGAAAGGTGGCCCCTTCCATCCCGATAATTGGAAACATAGGCGCCTGCCAGCTTAAAAATTACGGGGTCGAGAAGATACGCGCCATGCTTGAAGAAGTGGAGGCAGATGCGCTTGCCATCCACCTTAATCCCTTGCAGGAAATGGTGCAGCAGGAAGGCGACAAAAAGTTTTCGGGGATATTGGAACAGATTGGCTTGTTCGTAGATGAGCTTGGGTTGCCAATAATCGCAAAGGAAACAGGGGCAGGGATATCTAAAGAAATCGCGCTTGCACTCAAAAAGGCAGGTGTTTGCACAATTGACATTTCAGGTGCTGGCGGGACTTCTTGGAGCAAGGTTGAGTATTTGAGGGGGAAGGCTCGCCCCACTTTTGAAGACTGGGGCAACCCCACCGTGGAGTGCATTGCTGCCTGCAGCGGGATAATTGAGGTAATCGGCTCAGGAGGGGTAAGGGACGGGCTTGATGCTGCCAAATGCATTGCACTTGGCGCATCCTATGCAGCTGCTGCCTTGCCATTCATTCGCGCCAAAGACCCTCTGGCAGAGATGCGGCTTTGGAAAGAAGAGCTTAAAACCGCCATGCTTTTGAGCGGCTGCAAGAATATAGATAGGCTCAAAAAAGCCAAGCTGGTGATAACAGGGGAAACTGCCGAGGCCTTAAAACTCCTTGGGATAGAAACAAGCAGCTACGCAAAAAGATAGCTAACCGTCTTTCATTTCGTTGTATTTCTGGATTACTTCCAGGCTTTTCTTCCTTTCCCTGTCGTCCAAGCTAATCATGAACCCTATTGCCATAAATGGATTTAGAATAGAAACTGAAAATGCAGCAAAGGCCATGGGAAGCGACAGCTTATTGAATTGCTTCCTGCAATAATTTACAATTGGGTTTTCCACCAAATCAACCCATTTTCTCTCCAAAACCGGAGAAAAGATTTCAAGGGCGTTTTCATCAACGGGCGCTTTGTTGTTAACTATTTCTGAGAATTGCTGTGCCTTGGCGAGCTCTTTTTTTTCTGCATCTGGCCCAACAAGGAGGACCATCCTTAAAAACTTGCCATTTAGGTTTTCGACCTCGTAAAGCCTGGCTCCAAGGCACCCTCCTATCCCTTTTTTTGAGTAATCCGCGGAAGCGCGAGACTGAAAGGCATGTGTGAGAGCGTCAAGGGCTTTTTCTACCTTTCTGTTGCACACGCCCCTGGCTATGACGCCTTCGGGGCCTATTACTTCAAAACTCATTTTTTTGTTATCTTTGTGGATAGATTTCAGCATATTCTAAGATATGTGTAAAAATATATAAAAACATGATGTTTTTGCGGGATTTTCGCGTTATGCTATTAACACTTATTTGCGCATTTGCCTCATGGCAGAAGGCCTTGAAGAAATAATCCGCAAGCATACCTTGAAGAATGCCTATGATTACAAGCTGGCAATCCCTGCAAAAATAATCGGCAAGGTGATAGGGGAGTTTCCTGCTGCCAAAGAAAACATGAAAGAGACGATGAAGCTGATTAACGAAGAGGCCATGCGGGTTAACCGCCTGGCAAGGGAAGAAATAGAAAAAGAGCTCTCTTTGTTTTCGTTTGCCACGAAAAAAGAAGAAAAGAAGGAAATTGAGCTGCCTGGCGCAGTGCAGGGCAAGGTTGTCACAAGGTTTCCGCCAGAGCCTTCAGGCTACCCCCATATTGGGCATGCCAAGGCAGCCTGGCTGGACTTTGCAGCAGCCACAAGATATGGGGGAAAAATGCTGCTGCGCTTTGACGACACCAACCCCGAAAAAGAAAGGCAGGAATATGTAGACGCGATAAAGGAGGGCCTCCTTTGGCTTGGAATTGACTGGGCAGACGAGACATACACCTCTGACAGGATGGAGGAGTTTTACGCCTACTGCGACGAGATGTTTGTAAAGTTCAAGGCGTATGTTTGCACCTGCCTGCCCGAAGAGGTAAAAAAAGGGCGGCTGGAAAAAATAGCCTGCGACTGCTCGGCGCGTGAGCCGCAGGAGAACATGTCTCTTTTTAGGAAAATGCGCGAGGGAAAAATGGAGGAGGGAGAGGCTATCGTGCGCTTTCGGGGAGACATGAAAAGCGAAAACACTGTCATGCGCGACCCAACTTTATTTCGCATAGTCAAGGCGCCCCACTATCGCCAAGGAGAAAAATACAAGGTGTGGCCCTCGTATGATTTTGCAGCGCCAATAATGGACTCGCTTGAGGGGGTTACACACGCCATGAGGACAAAGGAGTACGAGCTTCGCAACCCGCTTTATTTTGCAGTATTGCGCGCCCTGGAATTGCGCGAGCCCAAGCTGATTGAGTTCTCCCGATTGGAAATAAAGGGAGCGCCGATTTCAAAGAGGCTGATTACTCCCTTGATTGAGCAGGGGAAGGTAGAAGGCTGGGACGACCCGCGGCTCCCAACTTTAAAGGCGCTAAAAAGAAGGGGCATCCTGCCAGAGGCAATCCGCGAGTTTGTCTTGTCATTCGGCTTGTCAAAGGTGGAGTCAGAGCCGAACTGGGACAGGCTGCTGGCAGAAAACCGCAAGCTCCTTGATGAGCGGTGCGCAAGGAGGTTCTTTGTAAAAGAGCCTGTCAGGATAGCTGTCTTGGGAGCGCCGAAAAAGGAGGCGGTGCTTAAGAACCACCCCAACCAGCCCCAGATGGGAGAGCGAAGGGTAATGACAAATGGCGATTTTTACATTTCAAAAGAGGACTTGGCTTCTATTTCGCTTGGCGAGACCTTCAGGCTCAAGGAGCTTTACAACGTCACCTTGGTGGAGAGGGAAAATGGAAAGATGAAATTCAGGTATGATGGGGATGCCGGGCTTGCTGCCAAGAAAATACAGTGGGTGGTGCCAGAGGAGGCAGTGCGCTGCAAGGTAAGGGTGCCAAAGGACCTGCTGGATGAGCAGGGCAATTTCGTGGAGAACAGCATGGGCGAGGACAGCGGGGTTTGCGAGCGCTCCTGCCTAGAGTTGAGCGAAGGGACAGGCGTGCAGTTTGAAAGATACGGCTACGTCCGATTGGACAAAAAAGAAAGCGGCTTTTTGACTTTCATCTTTTCCTGCTGACTTACCGCTGCTCAGCCATTATTACGAAGTCGGCTGTATTTTTGAGAGCCACTGAGAAACCCGGCTCGCTGCCTATTACTATTGTCTCTTTGCCAAGCTCCTTTGCCTTCACCAAAACAGGGCGAAAGTCAATGTCGCGCGTCATGAGGGCAATTGCATGAATATGCGGGTTATAAACCTGCGTCATGGCTGCAACTGCCATTGTAACATCCACATCGCCAGTGGTGATTACTGGCTCAAAGCCTTGGTTGGTCATTGCCTCAATCAGCTTGTCAGAGGCATATTGGTCAAGGAATATCTTTGACACCTTTATAGTGCCGTATTTTTCCAATGCCTTTCGCACCTGCACCAAGTCCAGCCGAACATCCTTGCGGATGACATTCGGCCCATCTACAAAAAGGGCAATGTTTTTGGCAGGCTGCTTTTTTTTAAACAAGGCCTTGAATTTCTCAAACATCAAAACCACCTTATTTTATGCCAAAAAACTCAATTGTATTTAGGAGGGTTTGCTTTTGCACTGCCTCTGCAGGCAGCTCCTTTATCTCCGCGATTATTTTTATAGCTTCCAGGGTGTCCTGTGGGGTTTTGCCGATGTAGGGCGCATCTGATTCGCAAACCAGCTTTTCCAAGGGCAAGTCGCGAATAAACTGCCGCCTTTCCTTGCTGCGAAGCGGAGGGATTGAAATGATGCCCTTGTGGGAGGCAGCCAGCATGGCAGTTTGCGCCTTTCCAGAAAAGCAGTGCAGCATGTAGCGAAGGTTGAAGTTGCGGAGAATCTCTACGACCTCTTCCTCTGCGTCGCGCGAGTGTATCACTGCGGGCAGCCCCAGCCGCTCTGCAAGGGCAAGCTGGGAGATAAAGCACTCGTGCTGCAAAAAGCGCTCTTCTTGCGTCTTTGCCCAGTGGTAGTCCAGCCCTATCTCCCCTATTGCAACCAGCCTGCCAGTGTCTGCAATTTGCGTTGCAATTGCCTCCTCCCACTCCACCAGCTTTATCTTTATGTCTTGGTGCTTCATTGCTTCCTGCGGGGCTATTCCTGCACAAAGATAGGCATTGGAATGCTGGGCAGCAATTCGCGAGTTTTTCAAGTTGGAGTCGTGCGAATAGCCTGCGCTGATGTGCAGTATGTATGGCAAAAGCCCGCCAGCTATTGACTCCAAGTGGCAGTGCGCATCAGCAAAAAGATACTCGTTCATCAAAAACGCCCATATTAGCTTATTCGACATCGGTTAGGTGCTGCCGGTGCCTGTGCCTAACAAGATGCTCATGGGCAAGCAGGGTGCTGCGCAGGTGCAAGGTAACTGAGAGGAGCAAGAGAAGGAAGGCAAAGGAAAAGGCCACTGCGATTATTTCTGCCTCTTGGCTGCTGAACATGCTGTAGATTTGCATCGCTTCCACTACAAAAAACAAGCCTACCAGCACAATCATGATGTAAATGGTCTTGGAGAATTTTCCTGTCTGGCGGCGCCTTACCATGTCAAAAAGCACTTTGAAAAGATATGCTGAGACAAGAAGGTTGGCGAACCTAAAGTAAAAAGCCACCAGCGAGACGCCATCTGCTGCCATGCTAAAAAATCGGTTGTGCCACTTATATTATTATCGGTAGAAAGATGGTCATGAGGCTGTTTGTGGCAATTCTCCTGCCAGAGGCGATTCTTCCTGCAGTTGAAGAAGCCTGCGCCCCGCTGCGCACAGCAGAGGGCGCCAGGCTGCTGCCAAGGCAAAACTGGCACATAACCTTGAGGTTTATCGGGGAAGTCCCAAACGATAAAGTGGAGAAGGTAAAAACTGCGCTGGCGGGGGTAAAATTCTTGCCTTTTGGGGTTTCCCTTTTCGGGGCAGGCGCCTTTCCTTCAGCAAAGACTCCTCGCGCAATTTGGATTGGGGGGGAATCTGAGGGGGCAGAGGAGCTTGCTGCAAAGATAGACTCTGCGCTTTCGTTTCTTTCTCTTCCGAAGGAAAAATTCAAGCTCCATTTGACAGTCGCAAGGTCAAAAGGCAGGGCGGAGCTCTCTGGATTTTTAAAAACAGGGCAGGTAGGCTCGTTTGAGGTTCGCTCGTTTGCGCTTGTAAAAAGCACGCTCGCCCCAAGCGGGGCAGCCTACGAAGTTTTAAAGGAGTTTCAGGCTGAAGAGATGGAGGGGAAGGCTGATGGTTGAGGTTGTGCCTGCTATCTTGGCAAAAGACGCCTCGGATTTCAAAAGGAAGATTTCCCTTGTTGCCCCATATGTAAGGCGGGTGCAGATAGATGTCATGGACGGAAAATTCGTTCCAAACAAGACGCTGCAGCCGGAAGAATTCCCCCCAATCCCACGCGGAATTGAAGTGGAATACCACCTCATGGTTGAAGACCCGATGGAGTATGTGCAGAGGATTGGGAAGAAAAAGGCAATATACGAGCTGCATGTTGAGAGCCTGCGCGACATCAACGAGGCGATTTCAGAGGTAAAGAAAATGGGCGGGAAGGCTGCCCTTGCCCTCTCTCCGGACACCCCGCCGGAAGTTGTCCTGCCTTACCGCAAGAAGATAGAGCATGTGCTTGTAATGACTGTCTACCCTGGATTTTCTGGGCAGAGCTACATAGAAAAAATGGAAGAAAAAATGCGATTTTTGGCGCAGGGCGGGTTCAAGGTGGAAGTGGATGGCGGGATTGGGGTTGGAAGCGCAAGGAGGGCTGCAAGGGCTGGCGCGACTATACTCAATGTGGCGTCTGCCATATTTGAAAAGCCAGATGTTGCAAAGGCGATTGAGGAGATAAAAAAGGATGCAAGGGGCTGAAAAATGGCTGCGCCGAGGATTAGGCACATAAAGGAACTCAAGCTGATGGCGAACACCATCCGCCAGGACATAATCCGCATGCTTGTTGAGGCAGGCTCAGGGCATACTGCAGGCCCGCTTGGGTTGGCGGACATCTTTGCCATCCTCTATTTTCATGAAATGAGCTATGACCCTGCTGACCCGCTCTTGCCCTCGCGAGACCGCTTTGTGC